>NZ_AKJP02000030.1:0-323978 GCF_000282275.2 Pseudomonas sp. GM30
AAGGCTGCGATCCTTTGATCTTTTGATCTTTTGACTTTTCGAACGCCCACAAAAAAGCCCCTGAATCTTTCAATTCAGGGGCTTTGCTATTTGGCTCCACAACCTGGACTCGAACCAGGGACCCAATGATTAACAGTCATTTGCTCTACCAACTGAGCTATTGCGGAATTGGTGCGTATGTTACTGATTCAAAAAGAGAAGTCAAGCATCGGGTGTAAAATTTCTGCTGTCAGCAGGACGGACGGTGATTTGTCAGCGATTGGCGATTACCAGAACCGCCTCACAGGTCTACCATGGCTGCCCGGAAGTGGTCACACGCGCTGCCGGCCATTCGCCGAAAAGGTACGCGCCATGAAGCCTGCAATCCGCAACAACGAGGTGCTCGCATGAGCATCGCGCAAATCAGTCTGCCCAAGGGCGTTGGCCCCCACGCCGAGAAACTCTTCGACGCAATCACTCAGGCCGGCACGGCTGAGGAACTCAATCGCGCTGGCGGTAAAGCCGAAGGTTTCGTGCTCGGCCTGGAAAGCACCAAGGCGATCAAAAGCCAGATTGCCGAATCGCTCTACGTCGCCTATGACGATGCCGCGAGTCAGCGCGCGAGCGAACTGGCTTAACTGCCGAAGGTAATCGTTCCGAGCAGCAATTTGGCGTACGCTGCGGTGGCCGCCAGTTGCACCAGCCACAGGGCGAGACCGCCGAGAAACACCCCGGCGGCGACTTGCAGCACCAGGTTTTTTTCGCGTTTGGCCGTAGTGCGCGGAATGAAATCATCCAGGTCGTCACGGTCGGCGCGCAGGTTGTCGTTTTTCATTTGGGTTCTCACAGAATTCTTGGATAAACACAAAACTCTGTAGGCCTTCGCCTGCTCGCGATAGCGTCTTGTCAGCCGAAGCATCATTGCTTGACCCACCGCTATTGCGAGCAGGCTCACTCCTACAGGTTGATTTGTGTGCAGTCTAGAGGGTGTGGACATCATTCCGGGACAAATAAAAAACGGGAAGCCCCAAGGCTTCCCGTTTTTCATTGCCAGGCGAAATCAGATGACCTGAACGATCGCATCCGTTACCGCTTTGATGTTGCTCTGGTTCAGTGCCGCGACGCAGATGCGGCCGGTGTCCAGGGCGTAGATGCCGAACTCGTTGCGCAGGCGGTGCACCTGTTCGGTGGTCAGGCCGGAGTAGGAGAACATGCCGCGCTGACGGCCGACGAAGCTGAAGTCACGCTGCGGGGCTTTTTCGGCCAGCAGGGCGACCATCTGCTCGCGCATGCCGCGAATGCGCAGGCGCATTTCTGCCAGTTCGGCTTCCCACTGGGCGCGCAGTTCCGGGCTGTTCAACACGGCGGCGACGATGCTGGCACCGTGAGTTGGCGGGTTGGAGTAGTTGGTGCGGATCACACGCTTGACCTGCGACAGCACGCGCGCGCTTTCTTCTTTCGATTCGCTGACGATCGACAGGGCACCAACGCGCTCGCCGTACAGCGAGAACGACTTGGAGAACGAGCTCGAAACGAAGAAGGTCAGGCCCGATTCAGCGAACAGACGCACGGCTGCGGCGTCTTCATCGATGCCGTCGCCGAAACCCTGGTAAGCCATGTCGAGGAACGGCACGTGACCTTTGGCCTTGACCACGTCCAGCACGTTTTTCCAGTCGGCCGGGGTCAGGTCGACGCCGGTCGGGTTGTGGCAGCAGGCGTGCAGCACAACAATCGAGCCGTTCGGCAGGGCGTTAAGGTCGTCGAGCATGCCGGCACGGTTCACGTCGTGGGTGGCGGCGTCATAGTAACGGTAGTTCTGCACCGGGAAGCCAGCGGTTTTGAACAGCGCGCGGTGGTTTTCCCAGCTCGGGTCGCTGATCGCCACGACGGCGTTCGGCAGCAGTTGCTTGAGGAAGTCGGCACCGATTTTCAGCGCGCCGGTACCGCCGACGGCCTGAGTGGTGACGATGCGACCGGCAGCGATCAGCGGCGAGTCGTTACCGAACAGCAGCTTTTGCACCGCCTGGTCGTAGGCGGCGATGCCGTCGATCGGCAGGTAGCCACGGGAGGCGTGCTGAGCAGCGCGAATGGTTTCGGCTTCGATCACCGCGCGCAGCAGGGGAATTCGCCCCTCTTCGTTGCAGTAAACACCTACACCCAGGTTGACCTTGGTGGTCCGGGTATCGGCGTTGAATGCTTCGTTGAGGCCCAGGATTGGATCGCGGGGTGCCATTTCGACAGCGGAGAACAGGCTCATTATTACGGCGGCTCTGAATGGAGAGTGGAGGGACGTGTCGCGCTCCAGCCGAATGCACTAGAGCGGTGCACAAACGGGGAGCTAGTATAGAGGCCATCACTGAGCAATGGCGACAGGCGATTCAGCTTTTCAGGCAAGTTTTTCCGATTATTTCTTGACCGTTAGTCGATTGACTCTGTCAGAGACTTTACCGGATGTAGGACGTTTGCCTTGAAAGGCGAGGCAATCGGCTCCACATTGAGCACAATCTTCGTTTTTCCTTGGGCGACAACGGTCGTTTGCGGTCATCCCCGCGGCTCGGCTGTTTTCTGCGCGAGCCGCGATCCCAGAGGTGTGTATGTCCGAATTCCAGCTAGTCACCCGCTTCGAGCCCGCCGGCGATCAGCCAGAAGCGATCCGCCAATTGGTCGAGGGCATCGAAGCCGGGCTGGCGCACCAGACGCTGCTCGGTGTGACCGGCTCGGGCAAGACCTTCAGCATCGCCAATGTCATCTCGCAGGTACAGCGCCCGACGCTGGTGCTGGCGCCAAACAAGACCCTCGCCGCGCAACTGTATGGCGAGTTCAAGGCGTTCTTCCCGAACAACGCGGTCGAGTATTTCGTTTCCTACTACGACTACTACCAGCCCGAAGCCTATGTGCCGTCGTCCGACACCTTCATCGAGAAGGACGCGTCGATCAACGACCACATCGAACAGATGCGCCTGTCCGCGACCAAAGCGTTGCTCGAACGCAAGGACGCGATCATCGTCACCACGGTGTCGTGCATCTACGGTCTCGGTAGCCCGGAAACCTATTTGAAGATGGTGCTGCACGTCGATCGCGGCGACAAACTCGATCAGCGCGCCTTGCTGCGGCGTCTGGCCGACCTGCAATACACCCGCAACGACATGGATTTTGCCCGGGCGACGTTCCGCGTGCGCGGCGACGTGATCGACATCTATCCGGCGGAATCCGATCTGGAAGCGATCCGCATCGAGCTGTTCGATGACGAAGTCGAAAGCATCTCCGCGTTCGACCCGCTGACCGGCGAAGTCATCCGCAAAATGCCGCGCTTCACCTTCTACCCGAAGAGTCACTACGTGACACCGCGCGAGACCCTGCTCGACGCCATCGAACACATCAAAGTCGAATTGCAGGAACGTCTCGAATACCTGCGCAGCAACAACAAACTGGTGGAAGCCCAGCGTCTGGAGCAGCGCACCCGTTTCGATCTGGAAATGATCCTCGAACTGGGTTACTGCAACGGCATCGAAAACTACTCGCGCTACCTGTCCGGACGTCCGGCCGGTGCCGCGCCGCCAACGCTGTATGACTATCTGCCGGCCGACGCCTTGCTGGTGATCGACGAATCCCACGTCAGCGTGCCGCAAGTCGGCGCGATGTATAAGGGCGACCGTTCGCGTAAAGAAACCCTGGTCGAATATGGCTTCCGCTTGCCGTCGGCGCTGGACAACCGGCCAATGCGTTTTGACGAGTGGGAAGGGGTCAGCCCGCAGACCATTTTCGTCTCGGCGACGCCGGGCAATTACGAGGCCGAACACGCCGGGCGCGTGGTCGAGCAAGTGGTGCGTCCGACCGGTCTGGTCGACCCGCAGGTTGAAGTGCGTCCGGCGCTGACTCAGGTCGACGATTTGCTCTCGGAAATCACCAAGCGCGTGGCGGTCGAGGAGCGGGTGCTGGTCACCACGCTGACCAAACGCATGGCCGAAGACCTCACCGATTACCTCGCCGACCACGGCGTGCGCGTGCGTTACTTGCACTCGGACATCGACACCGTCGAACGGGTCGAGATCATCCGCGACCTGCGTCTGGGCACCTTCGATGTGCTGGTGGGGATCAACCTGCTGCGTGAAGGTCTGGACATGCCGGAAGTGTCGCTGGTGGCGATTCTCGACGCGGACAAGGAGGGCTTCTTGCGTTCCGAGCGCTCACTGATCCAGACCATTGGCCGGGCCGCGCGGAACCTCAATGGCCGGGCGATTCTCTACGCCGACCGGATTACCGGCTCGATGGAGCGGGCGATTGGCGAGACCGAGCGTCGTCGCGACAAGCAGATCGCCTTCAACCTGGAAAACGGCATCACCCCGAAGGGCGTGTTCAAAGACGTCGCCGACATCATGGAAGGCGCCACTGTACCTGGCTCGCGCAGCAAGAAGCGCAAGGGCATGGCCAAGGCCGCCGAAGAAAACGCCAAGTACGAAGCCGAACTGCGTTCGCCAAGCGAAATCACCAAACGCATTCGCGCGCTGGAAGAGAAGATGTACCAGTTGGCGCGGGATCTGGAATTTGAGGCAGCGGCGCAGATGCGCGATGAGATTGCCAAGTTGCGTGAGCGGCTTTTGGCTGTCTGAAGATTTGCAGTGTTTGGTCGGACCTCTTCGCGAGCAAGCTCGCTCCCACATTGGAATTGTGTCGTTCACAAAACCCCTGTGGGAGCGAGCTTGCTCGCGAATGGGGCGACTCGCTCTTAATGAGATTCCCCAGCCTTCAGCCCTTGAGGCAATTTCCTGGTCAACAAGATCGCCAGCATGCTGACCCCCAGTGCAATCCCGACAAAGTGAAACGCATCGTTGTAGGCCATGATCAGCGCCTGCTGATGCACGATCTCACTCAACTTGCCGAGCGCCGCCGTGTCACTGCCAAAGCGGTCGGTCATCGACGCCAGCCGCTCGGCTACCTGCGGATTGGTCGGCACCACCGCTTCACGCAAATAATCGAAGTAAGTCTTGGTCCGAGCATCCAATAGCGTGGCGAGCAGGGCGATGCCGATCGCGCCGCCGAGGTTGCGCAGGATGTTGAACAGGCTCGACGCCGACCCCGCGTCCTGCGGCAGGATGTATGCGGTGGCGATCAGCGAAATGGTCACCATGATCAGCGGCTGACCCAGCGCCCGGATGATCTGGATCTGATTGAACTGCGGCCCGGCGAAATCCGGGTTGAGCACCCCCGACGAAAAACTCGCCAGCCCGAACAGCCCGAAGCCCAGGGTGCACAGCCACTTCGGCGAGACGAATTTCATCAGCTTGGGCACCAGCGGGATCAGGAACAGCTGCGGCACGCCCATCCACATGATCACTTCGCCGATCTGCAGGGCGTTGTAGTTCTGGATCTGCGCCAGGTACAGCGGCAGCAGATAAATCGAGCCATACAGCCCGACGCCCATGCCGAGGCTGGAAATGCTCGACAAACCGAAGTTGCGATTGCGCAGGATGCCGAGGTTGATCAGCGGGTTGGGTTTGGAAATCTGCACGATGACGAAGGTGATCAGGCTGAGCAGGGCAATGCTGCCCAAGGTCACGATCAGGTTTGATTCGAGCCAGTCCTTGCGATGGCCTTCTTCGAGAAATACCTGTAGGCAACCGAGGCCGACACCGAGGGTGAGAATCCCGGTGTAGTCGGTGCTTTTCAGCAGTTCCCAGTGCGCTTCCTTCTTCTCCAGCCCGTACATCAGCCCGGCGATCATGATCAGCCCCGGCGGAATGTTGATGTAGAAGATGTATTCCCAGCCCCAGTTTTCCGTGAGCCAGCCGCCGAGGGTCGGGCCGATGGACGGGGCGAAGGTCGCGGTCATGGCGAACATCGCCATGCCCTTGGCGCGATGGTGTTCGGGGAGTTTGATCAGGGTCAGGGTGAACGCCAGCGGAATCAGCGCGCCGCCGGTGAAGCCCTGCATGGCGCGAAAGACGATCATGCTTTCGAGGCTCCAGGCCATCGAACACAGCAAGGACGAAATCAGAAAACCCAGGGAAACCCACACCGCCAGCCGACGCGCCGAGAGCAGCTGCACCAGCCATGCGGTCAGCGGGATCATGATGATTTCCGCGACCAGATACGACGTGGAAATCCACGAGCCTTCTTCCAGCGTCGCCGACAGCGCGCCCTGAATGTCCTTGAGTGAAGAGTTGGTGATCTGGATATCGAGCACCGCCATGAAGGCGCCGAGCATCACGCTCATCACCGCGATCCAGTCCCGCCGGGTCGGTTCGCCGACCGGGCGGATCAGCGAATCACCGGCCATTGTCTGGGGCGTCTTTGATGTTCACGGTGGCGGTGACCGACATGCCTGGGCGAATCTTGCCGTGCAGCGGGTTGTCGGCATTGAAGGTGAGTTTCACCGGAATCCGCTGCACGACTTTGGTGAAGTTGCCGGTGGCGTTGTCCGGCGGCAGCAGGCTGAACTGTGCGCCCGAGGCGGCGAACAGGCTGTCGACCCGCGCTTCGATCGGCGTGTCGCTGTAGGCATCGAAGGTCAGCTCGGCTTTTTGTCCGGGCTGCATGTGGCCGATCTGGGTTTCTTTGAAGTTGGCCTGCACCCAGATGTCTTCGTCCGGGACGATCGACAGCAGATACGCGCCGGCCTGCACCACCTGACCGTTGCGCGCGGCACGCTGGCCGACCAGGCCGCTGATCGGTGCGTGGATTTCGCTGCGGGTCAGGTTGAGCTCGGCTTGCGCCAGATCGGCGCGGGCGTTGGCGATCTGTGCGTCGAGGCGTTTGATCTCGGCCGTCAGTGCGTTGACCTGCTGGCGCTGGCTCTGCGCATCGGCCTGGGCCTTGGCCACTTGCGAGCGGGCAATGTGGGCGTCAGCGGAGAGGGTGGTCACCCGTTCTTCGGAAACGTAACCGGGTTTGCGCAAGGTTTCGGCTCGCGACAAATCCATCTGCGAACGGCCAAGCGTGGCCTGGGTGGTCGCCACTTGCGCGTCGCTGGCGGCGATCAGGCTCGATTGTTGGGTCAATTTGCTTTGTGCCTGCAAACGCTCGGCTTCGCGGGTGGCGAGGGCGGCATTGGCGCGGTCGACGGCGAGGCGGAAATCATTGGGTTCAAGGCGCACCAGCAACTGGCCTTTTTCCACGTGCTGGTTGTCCTGCACCAACACTTCGTCGATGCGCGCGCTCAACTGGCTGGAGACGCGGGTGATCTCGCCCTGGACATAGGCGTTATCGGTGCTTTCATAAAAACGGCCCTTGAAAAACCAGTGGGCGAAGAAGCCCCCGGCAATCAACAGAACCAGGAGCAGGAAAATAAACAGGCGACGCTTGAGTTGGGCAGGCATGGGCAAACTGTAGTCGAGGAATTGTAAGGAAAGTTATCTGCGGCTGAATCTGGCATACCGCCGATAAACGGTAAATGCCAATGGCTGATATTCGGCCCGTCACCACGGTCTATGGGCGTTCCAGCCGCAAACTTGGCTTAAATGCCCTGCCCGCTGGAGCGGGGCGGGTGTCGCCTGTTACCATTCGCCGCTTGATTGTTTTGCTTTTCATTCTTTTCGAGACATGCCATGACCACCGTCCGCACTCGCATCGCGCCATCGCCTACCGGGGACCCCCACGTAGGTACCGCTTACATCGCATTGTTCAACTACTGCTTTGCCAAGCAGCATGGCGGTGAGTTCATCCTGCGCATCGAAGACACCGACCAGTTGCGTTCGACCCGCGAGTCGGAACAGCAGATCTTCGACGCCCTGCGCTGGCTGGGTATCGACTGGAGCGAAGGCCCGGACGTCGGCGGCCCGCACGGCCCGTACCGGCAGAGCGAGCGTGGCGATATCTATCAGAAGTATTGCCAGCAACTGGTCGACATGGGCCACGCGTTCCCGTGCTTCTGCACTGCTGAAGAGCTGGATCAGATGCGCGCCGAGCAGATGGCGCGCGGCGAAACCCCGCGTTATGACGGCCGCGCACTGTTGCTGTCGAAGGAAGAGGTCGCCGCTCGTCTGGCCGCCGGCGAACCGCACGTGATCCGCATGAAAGTGCCGACCGAAGGCGTCTGCGTGGTGCCGGACATGCTGCGTGGCGATGTCGAGATCCCGTGGGATCGCATGGACATGCAAGTGCTGATGAAGACCGACGGCCTGCCGACGTACTTCCTCGCCAACGTGGTCGACGACCACCTGATGGGCATCACCCACGTGCTGCGTGGCGAAGAATGGCTGCCATCGGCACCGAAACTGATTCTGCTGTACGAATACTTCGGCTGGGAACAACCGGAGCTGTGCTACATGCCGCTGCTGCGTAACCCGGACAAGAGCAAGCTGTCCAAGCGCAAGAACCCGACCTCGGTGACTTTCTACGAGCGCATGGGCTTCATGCCGGAGGCTATGCTCAACTACCTCGGTCGCATGGGCTGGTCGATGCCCGACGAGCGCGAGAAGTTCTCGCTGCAGGAAATGGTCGACAACTTCGACCTCAAGCGTGTGTCCCTCGGCGGGCCGATCTTCGACATCGAGAAACTGTCGTGGCTCAACGGCCAGTGGTTGCGAGATCTGCCGGTGGAAGAATTCGCCGCGCGAGTGCAAAAGTGGGCGTTCAACTCCGAATACATGATGAAGATCGCGCCGCTGGTTCAGGGCCGCGTTGAAACCTTCAGCCAGGTTGCACCGCTGGGCGGCTTCTTCTTTGCCGGTGGCGTAAACCCGGATGCCAAGCTGTTCGAATCGAAAAAGCTTTCCGGTGATCAGGTGCGTCAGTTGATGCAATTGATCCTGTGGAAGCTGGAAAGCCTGCGTCAGTGGGAGAAGGACAGCATCACTGCGACGATTCAGGCGGTGGTCGAGTCCCTTGAACTGAAGCTGCGCGATGCGATGCCATTGATGTTTGCCGCGATTACCGGGCAGGCCAGTTCGGTGTCGGTGCTCGATGCGATGGAAATCCTCGGTCCGGACCTGACTCGTTTCCGTCTGCGCCAGGCGATCGACCTACTGGGCGGCGTGTCGAAGAAAGAAAACAAAGAGTGGGAAAAGCTGCTGGGCGCGATTGCCTGAGCACGTCTGACTCTGCGGTAACCGCCGAAGGCCGGGATCGTTTGATTCCGGCCTTCGGCGTTTTTCCCCCGGATTTTCGGGGGGAGGGCGGTAAGTGATTGTTATGCCGACAAAAAACTTTGAAATTTTTCAAAAATAAGTTTGACAGGCTTTCGATACGCCCTTAAGATTCGCCCCGTCCTCAGCGATGACATCAACGATGAGGGGCTATAGCTCAGCTGGGAGAGCGCTTGCATGGCATGCAAGAGGTCGACGGTTCGATCCCGTCTAGCTCCACCAATTTACACTTCGAAGCCTGGCCACACCGGCTCCGAAGCGATCAACACTCAGCGTTGATCAGTTGTATAGAAGGGTTTGCGTCCCCTTCGTCTAGTGGCCTAGGACACCGCCCTTTCACGGCGGTAACAGGGGTTCGAGTCCCCTAGGGGACGCCAGTTTTACAGAAGTGATGTTGCAAGATGTCACTCCGCCGCGAGGCGAAAAATCCGGGGCTATAGCTCAGCTGGGAGAGCGCCTGCATGGCATGCAGGAGGTCAGCGGTTCGATCCCGCTTAGCTCCACCAATTTTACAGTTCAAGGTCTGGCCACACCGGCCTTGAATCAGATCAGATCTCAGCACTGATCAGCTGTATAGAAGGGTTTGTGTCCCCTTCGTCTAGTGGCCTAGGACACCGCCCTTTCACGGCGGTAACAGGGGTTCGAGTCCCCTAGGGGACGCCACGATTACCCGCTCTGCGGGATTTATAAGGGTCATTCAATTATTGAATGGCCCTTTTGTTTGTCTGGCGTTTGGCCAATTCTCCTTTTTCCTTACACTGTGCTTCAGACCAGCGGTCATATCCTCGACTTGCGGAATATTATTATGCGAATAATATTCTAGTCGTAATATTCGGAGGCAACGATGAACGATAAAAAAGCTCAAACCCGCGAACGCATCCTCAAGGCTGCCAGCGCCGCACTCATGCAGCGTGGCCCGGCGGATCCCAGCGTGGGCGAAGTGATGGGCGCCGCCGGCCTGACCGTCGGTGGTTTCTACGCGCACTTCGAAAGCAAGGACGCGATGATGCTCGAGGCGTTCAAGCAACTGCTCAGCCGGCGGCGCGACCTGATTGCCGACATGGACTCCGAGCTGACCGGTGAAGAGCGTCGCGCCCTGGTTGCTGCGTTCTATCTGTCGCGCAAACACCGTGATTCCAGCGACGCCGCATGTCCGATTCCGGCGTCCATTGGCGAATTGGGGCGTCTGCCGGAATCCTTCCGCATCGCGCTGAACGAACACCTGGAACTGATGATCGCGCAGTTGGCGTCCAGCCCCGAGGACACCGACAAAGCGTTGGCCGATGTGGCGTTGATGGTGGGTGGTCTGGCGCTGGCAAGAGCGCTGGGCCCGGGCGATTTATCCGATCGATTGCTGCGCGCCGCCAAGTCGGCGGTGCGTTGACCTGAAGGCAACAGGCCTTGGGAGAGAGCGATGAACACGTTGAAGTGGGTTCGTGGCGTTAATGGCACCTTGGGCTGGATTGCACCAAAGCAGGTAGCGAGCAAAATGCGCACAGCGTTCATGACGCCGCGCGCGCTGCCGCTGCGAGATTGGGAGTTGCCATTGCTGGCGAGTTCCGAGCGGATTACCCTGCGCTTCGGCCTGTCGGCGCTGCGCTGGGGGCAGGGCCCGGCGGTGTTGCTGATGCACGGCTGGGAGGGGCGGCCCACCCAGTTTGCAGCGTTGATCACCGCACTGGTCGAGGCCGGTTACACGGTCGTTGCCCTCGATGGTCCGGCCCATGGTCGTTCACCGGGGCGTGAAGCCAACGTCGTGCTGTTCGCTCGCGCCATGCTTGAGGCCGCAGCCGAGCTGCCACCGCTTCAAGCCGTCATCGGCCACTCCATGGGCGGCGCCAGTGCCATGCTCGCGGTGCAACTGGGCCTGCGCACAGAAACCCTGGTCAGCATCGCTGCTCCCGCGCGGATTCTCGGCGTACTGCGCGGTTTCGCTCGCTACGTCGGCATGCCGCCGCGGGCGCGCTCGGCATTCATCCGCCAGGTCGAGCAGGACGTCGGCATGCGCGCCGCGACCCTTGATGTCGCGCACTATCAGCTGGATATGCCGGGCCTGATCGTGCATGCCGAGGACGATACCTTCGTCTCGGTCAAGGAATCGCAATTGATCCACGAATCCTGGTTCGACAGCCGCCTGATGCGCCTGGAGAGCGGCGGCCACCAGCGGGTGCTGGCTGACCCTCGGGTGGTTGATGGTGTGTTATCACTGTTGGCGGGGCGCAGCCTTCAAGCGCGGCAATCGGCCTGACATCCGTTACACTGCCCCGGTTGAATAATCTGACCGGGAGTGGGGCATGGGCTGGGATCGGGCAACGCCGTTCACCATTGATCTGCAAGTAGGCGCCGAAGACATCGACGGGCTGGGCCACGCGAACAACGCGGTGTACGTGACCTGGCTCGAACGCTGCGCCTGGCGCCACTCGCAGCGTCTGGGGCTGGATCTGGTCGAGTACCGGCGTCTGGATCGGGCGATGGCCGTCGTGCGTCACGAAATCGATTATCTGGCGGCGGCCTACGAAGGTGATGAGCTGCAACTGGCGACCTGGATCGTCGATTGGGACCAGCGCCTGAAAATGACCCGGCACTTCCAGCTGATCCGCCCGAGCGACAACGCCACCCTGCTGCGTGCCCAGACCACCTTCGTCTGCATCGAACTGTCCAGCGGCAAGCCCAAGCGCATGCCGGCGGAGTTCATCGAGGGTTACGGCCCGGCAATCCAAAGTTCAGAAACAACTCAAATCTAAACTGTAGGAGTGAGCCTGCTCGCGATAGCGGTGTGTCAGTCAGCATCCATCTATCTGACCCACCGTTATCGCGAGCAGGCTCACTCCTACAAGGGATCTGCGGTTTCTTGCGATATCCAGTAAACTGCCGCACGTTTTTTCTTCCTGAGTAGTGTTTTCCCCATGCAAATTGCCCTGGCGCCCATGGAGGGGTTGGTCGACGACATCCTGCGCGACGTGCTGACCCGCGTTGGCGGCATCGACTGGTGCGTGACCGAGTTCATTCGGATCAACGATCAGTTGCTCACCCCGGCTTACTTCCACAAGTTCGGCCCGGAGCTGCTCAACGGCGCCCGCACCCGTGCCGGCGTGCCGCTGCGCGTGCAATTGCTCGGCTCTGATCCGGTGTGCCTGGCGGAAAACGCCGCACTGGCCTGCGAGCTCGGCTCGCAAGTCATCGATCTGAACTTCGGCTGCCCGGCCAAAACCGTCAACAAGTCCCGGGGCGGGGCGGTGCTGCTCAAGGAGCCGGAGCTGCTCAACTCCATCGTCGAGCACGTGCGCCGCGCCGTGCCGGCACACATCCCGGTCACCGCGAAGATGCGCCTGGGTTTCGACAGCCCGGATGGCTCGCTGGTCTGCGCCACCGCGCTGGCCGAGGGCGGCGCCGAGCACATCGTGGTGCATGCCCGGACCAAGGTTGATGGCTACAAGCCGCCGGCGCATTGGGAGTGGATCCCGCGGGTGCAGGACGTGGTCAAGGTGCCGGTGTTCGCCAATGGCGATATCTGGAGCGTCGAAGACTGGCGCCGTTGCCGCGAGATCAGCGGCGTCGAAGACATCATGCTCGGGCGCGGCCTGGTGTCACGTCCCGATCTGGCGAAACAGATCGCTGCCGCACGGGCCGGCGAAGACGTGGTCGAGATGACCTGGGCCGAGTTGCTGCCGCTGATTCAGGACTTCTGGCTGCAAGCCAAGGCGCAGATGACTGCACGCCAATCGCCCGGTCGCTTGAAGCAATGGCTGGCGATGCTGACGCGCAATTATCCCGAAGCCACCGAGCTGTTTACCGTGCTGCGTCGCGAGACAGAGCCGTATCAAGTCTCGCGTTTACTGGGTTTGCCGGTTGCCGAAGCAGCCTGAAAAAAATCTGCAAATAATCTCTTGAAATCATTTTGGCGGCCCCTATCTAAGGGGTACGCGATGCCGAATTCGGGTCGCGGAGACACAAAAACTTGCTGATTGTTTTCAGGAGATTTGAACCATGAGTACTGCATTTTCCCTGGCACCACTGTTCCGTTCCTCGGTGGGTTTCGACCGTTTCAACGACCTGTTCGAAACCGCGTTGCGCAACGAGCCAGGCAGCACCTACCCACCCTACAACGTGGAAAAACACGGTGACGATCAATACCGCATCGTCGTAGCGGCCGCCGGTTTCCAGGAGGAAGACCTGGAGCTGCAAGTCGAGAAGGGTGTGCTGACCATCAGTGGCGGCAAGCGTGATGCCAACGAAGGCGTGACCTTCCTGCATCAAGGCATTGCCCAGCGGGCTTTCAAGCTGTCCTTCCGCCTGGCCGATCACATCGAAATCAAGGCCGCCGATCTGAGCAACGGTCTGCTGAGCATCGACCTGTTGCGCGTGATCCCGGAAGAAGCGAAAGCCAAGCGCATCCCGATCAACGGAGCGCAGAAGCCGGTTCTGCAATAAGGCCGAGCAAGAAAAAAGGGCGCCACTGGCGCCCTTTTTTTGTGCCCGTCATTCGAGCATCTTTTTCAGCTCATCCAGTGCCACCGGCCGACTGTGCAGGTAACCCTGATACAAATGGCAGCCCAGCCCCTGCAGGAACGCCAGTTGCTCCGGTGTCTCCACGCCTTCGGCAATCACTTCCAGTTCCAGGCTGCGGGCCATGGCGACGATGGCGCGGATGATTTCGGCGTCGTTGGGATCGGTGGTCGCGTCGCGGATGAACGACTGGTCGATTTTCAGGGTGTCGACCGGCAGGCGCTTGAGGTAGGTCAGCGATGAATAGCCGGTGCCGAAATCGTCCATGGCGAAGCTCACGCCGAGTTTTTTCAGACGCCGCATTTTGATGATGGTGTCATCCAGGTTCTGGATGACGATGCCTTCGGTGATCTCCAGTTTCAGCAGCGAGCAGGGCAGGCCGTGGCTGATCATGCTGTGTTCGATGCGTTCGACGAAGTCGTTCTGGCGGAATTGTCGTGGGCTGATGTTCACGCACAGGCTGAAGTTGAGCGGATCGACCAGTTTCAGCGCGATCAATTGTTTGAACGCCTCGCAGGCCTCGTCGAGGATCCAGGTGCCGACCTCCAGAATCAGGCCGCTGTCTTCCAGCACCTTGATGAACTCAGTGGGCGATTGCGCGCCGAGTTCCGGGTGATTCCAGCGCACCAGCGCCTCGGCGCCAATGATGCGGTTGTCCTGCGCATCGACCTGCGGCTGGTAATGCACGTTGAACTCGCCGCGCGACAACGCCAGGCGCAGATCGGTCTCCATGCGCAGCCGTTCGCTGGCCGCTTTCTGCATGGTGTTGTGGTACATCTGCGTGGTGTTGCGCCCGGAATCCTTGGCCCGGTACAGGGCGATGTCGGCGCGTTTGAGCAGGTCGGTCGGGGTCGAGCCGTGATCGGGAATCAGTGCCACGCCGATGCTCGGTGTCACCTGCAGGCGCTGGCCGTCGAGGAACATCGGCTCCGAGAGCAGCTCGCGAATGGTGTCGGCCAGTTCCCGCACTTGTGCGCTGACCTCGTTGCGCGTGCCTTCGAGGCCACTGAGCAGCACCACGAACTCATCGCCGCCGAGACGCGCCACCGTGTCCTCCATGCGCACGCTGGCTTCGAGTCGCGCGGTGATGATTTTCAGCACCGTGTCGCCGACCGGGTGGCCCAGCGAGTCGTTGATGTGCTTGAAGTGGTCAAGGTCGAGGAACAGCAGCGCACCGCGCAGGTTGTGGCGCTTGAGCAGGGCGATCTGCTGGCTCAGGCGATCCATCAGCAAGGCGCGGTTGGGCAGATTGGTCAGCGGATCGTGATAGGCCAGATGGCGGATCTGCGCTTCGGCGTTTTTCAGCAGGCTCACATCCCGGGCGGTCAGCAGCAGGCACGCGGTTTCGTTGAGGGTGATCGGTTCGATCGACACTTCCACCGTCAGCAGTTCGCCGCGTTTGTTGCGCCCGAGCATTTCCTGATGGTGCACGCGGCCCTTGATCTGCAGTTCGGCAAGCAGCGCCGAGCGTTGTTTCTCTTCGGCCCAGATGCCGATCTGGTACACGGTCTTGCCCACCACTTCTTCGGCACGATAGCCGGTGAGGCGGCAGAAACCGTCGTTGACTTCCAGATAGCGCCCGGTGTCACGTTCGGTGATGGTGATCGCGTCGGGGCTGGAGTGAAACGCCTTGGCGAATTTCTCTTCGCTGGCCTTGAGTGCGGCTTCGGAGCGCTGTTGCTGGGTGATGTCGCGCAAGGTGGTGACGATGCACGGCTGATTGCCGACGCTGATCTGCCGGCTGGAAATCACGCAGGTCAACGACTGGCCGTCCTTGTGCTGGACGATGATTGCCACATTGCTCAGGCCCTGTTCGCGGATCACCCGCTCGATGCGTTGCAGGCTTTTTGCCGAAGCATCCCACAGGCCGATGTCTTCAGCGGTGCGGCCGATCACGTCGGCAGCGCTCCAGCCGAAGGTCTGGGTGAAGCTGTTGTTGATTTCGATGAACTCGCCGCTGTCCTGGCGGGTGACGCAGATCGGGTCGGGGCTGACCTGGAACAGGGTGGCAAATTTCTCTTCCGAGGCGACCAGACGCTGCTCGCGTTCGACCTGATCGGTGATGTCCAGCAGGGTTCCGGCCATGCGCAGCGGCGCGCCGTTTTCGTCACGGTAGAGGCGGGCGCGGCTTTCCAGATAACGCGAACTGCCATCCGCCAGCTGCACGCGATAAGTCAGTTGATAGTTGCCCGCCGGGCCTTCACGCAGGCTGCGGTAGGCGTCGCGCATGCTGTCGCGCTCCTCGCCGGGCACGCCTTCGAAGAACTCCTCGAACGATTCGTGAAACGGAATCGGCTCCAGCCCGTGCAATTGCGCGGCCCGCGCCGAGCCGTAGAGCATGCCGCTGGGGATGTGCCAGTCCCAGGTGCCGAGTTGCGCCGAGTCCAGCGCCAGATCAAGGCGTTCCTGGCTGTCTTTCAAGGCGTGTTCGGCGACTTTGCGTTCGGTGGTGTCGAGAAACGTGCTGAGCAGATACGGCTGGCCTTCGAGTTCGACCTTTTGCGCACTGAGGATACCGTCATGAATCTGCCCGTTGCTGGCGCGGAACTGCACTTCCATGCTGATCAATTCGCCTTTGGCCTTGGTCTTTTTCACCAGCTCTGCGCGTTGCTCGGGGTGTACCCACAGGCCCAGTTCCAGTGTGGTGCGGCCAATGGCGCTCTGCACCGGCCAGCCGAACAGGCTTTCGAAATACTGGTTGGCCTCGCTGATCAGGCCGTCTTCCTGGCGCGTCAGCAGCACCATGTTCGGGCACAGGTGAAAGAGTGTGGCGAAACGTTTCTCCGAACTGCTCAGGGCCTGTTCGCGCTGGCGCTGGTGGGTGATTTCGCGAATCACCCCGATCATTCGGGGACGGCCGTGTTTGTCCGGCAGCAGGCTGCCGCTGATTTCCAGCCAGTGCAGGCTGCCGTCGGGCCAGCGGATGCGGTGGTGCATCGCCTGTTCCAGCGGGGCGCCGGCAATCACCGCGTGGAAGGCGCGCACGGTTTTCGCCCGGTCCTCGGGCGGCAGCAGGTCGAGATATTCCAGATCCTGGGGCAGCGGTTGCCGAGGATCGAAGCCGAACAGCGCCTGGGTGCCCCGAGACCAGCTGATCTGCCCGCGCTCGATGTCCCAATACCAGGCGCCGAGCCGGGCGCCGTTGAGTGCGGCGAGCAATTGCGGCGCACTCTCCCAGCTCTGCTCGGAACGTCGCGGATCAATGGCCTGAATACGCGGCATCGGCGGAATTCGGTCAACAGATTTCGGCATTGTTAACGGGCCTTGAGCTGATGGTGGCGTTAGGCACAGGGACAGCGGCTCTATAGGAGTAGCACAAGTTAGCCTGGAGTCCCTGGCAGATCGATTTGCGCATCCAGCAAGGCCATGAAAGCCCTTGCCGCATTCGACAGCGTCCGTTCGGTGTGCACGATATAGCCTAGCTGGCGACTGAGCTGTATGCCCGGCAAAGGTATGCGCGCGACCTGTTCATCGAGCATGGTGCGTGGCAGAACACTCCAGGCCAGACCAATGGAGACCATCATCTTGATGGTTTCCAGGTAGTTGGTGCTCATGGCGATGTTCGGCGTCAGCCCCTGGGCCTCGAATAAGCGTTGGACAATATGGTGGGTAAAGGTGTTGCCTCCGGGAAAAACCGCCGGATGGCCGGCAATGTCCGCCAGGCTCACGGCGCCATTGCTGATCAGCGAATGCTCCGGTGCCACCACGAAGTCCAGCGGGTCGTCCCACACGGGCGTGGCTTTGACCAGCGTGTGCGGCTCCGGCGCCAGGGTGATCACGGCCAGTTCTGCACGGCCATGGAGGATTTCTTCGTAGGCCACTTCCGAATCGAGGAACTGAATATCCAGCGCCACTTGTGGGTAGCGACGGGTGAATTCCCTCAAGAGTGG
Organism: Pseudomonas sp. GM30; assembly: GCF_000282275.2. Lineage (NCBI taxonomy): Bacteria > Pseudomonadati > Pseudomonadota > Gammaproteobacteria > Pseudomonadales > Pseudomonadaceae > Pseudomonas > Pseudomonas sp. GM30. The sequence continues at coordinate 17,459 of NZ_AKJP02000030.1, forward strand.
CGGCAGGCGGTGCAGGCCGATGTGGTGACTGGTGGCCAGGGTCAGCCGGCCGCTGACTTCGCCGGTCAGGTTGGTCAGGGCGCGGCGGGTGTCGTCCAGCACGTTGAGAATCTGGTAGGCCCGGGGCAGCAGGGCGCGTCCAGCCTCGGTCAGGCCGACTTCACGACCGAGTCGGTCGAACAGTCGCACCTTCAATTGTTGCTCCAGTCCGGCGATGCGTTTGCTGATCGCCGGTTGCGTCAGATGCAGGCGTTCCCCGGCGCCGGAGAAGCTGCCGGTCTCGGCGATGGCGATAAAAGCGTTGAGGTTGGCCAGATCCATGAATCGTATTCCAGTTGGTTATCCAAAGCATAAAAAATATGAATTTGAGTTATTTAATCTAACCCCATAGGATCGGCCTCACAAGCCAAAGGGTTATTGATAAGCCCAGGGCATAGAAACAAGCTGATGAGGAACCGTCTGATGGCCGGCAAAACGCTCTACGACAAGCTCTGGGATTCGCATTTGGTCAAACAGCGCGACGATGGCTCTGCGCTGATCTACATCGATCGTCACATCATCCACGAAGTGACCTCGCCGCAAGCCTTCGAAGGCCTGCGTCTGGCCGGGCGCAAGCCGTGGCGCATCGATGCCAACATCGCGACCCCGGACCACAACGTACCGACCACGCCGGAGCGCAAGGGCGGCATCGCAGCCATTGCCGACCAGGTCTCGCGTTTGCAGGTTCAGACCCTCGATGACAACTGTGATGAGTACGGCATTGTCGAGTTCAAGATGAACGACATCCGTCAGGGCATCGTCCACGTGATCAGCCCGGAGCAGGGCGCAACCTTGCCGGGCATGACCGTGGTCTGCGGCGACTCGCACACCTCGACCCACGGCGCTTTCGGTGCCTTGGCACACGGGATCGGCACTTCCGAAGTCGAGCATGTGCTCGCCACCCAGTGCCTGGTCGCAAAGAAAATGAAGAACATGATGGTGCGCGTGGAAGGCCAGTTGCCGTTCGGCGTGACCGCCAAGGACATCGTCCTCGCGGTGATCGGCAAGATCGGCACCGCCGGCGGTAACGGCCATGCCATCGAATTCGCCGGCAGCGCGATTCGCGACCTGTCCGTCGAAGGCCGCATGACCATCTGCAACATGTCCATCGAGGCCGGCGCCCGCGTGGGGCTGGTGGCAGCGGATGAAAAGACCGTCGAGTACGTCAAGGGCCGTCCGTTCGCGCCAAAAGGCGCGCAGTGGGATCAGGCGGTTGAAGCCTGGAAAGACCTGGTCTCCGACGCAGACGCCACGTTCGACACCGTAGTCGAACTCGACGCCGCGCAGATCAAGCCGCAAGTCAGCTGGGGCACTTCGCCTGAAATGGTCCTGGCCGTTGATCAGAACGTGCCGGATCCGGCCAAAGAGATGGATCTGGTCAAGCGCGACTCGATCGTCCGCGCCTTGAAATACATGGGTTTGAGCGCCAATCAGGCGATCACCGACATCCAGCTGGATCGCGTGTTCATCGGCTCCTGCACCAACTCGCGCATCGAAGACTTGCGCGCTGCGGCCGTGATCGCCAAGGGCCGCAAGGTCGCTTCGACGATCAAGCAGGCCATCGTGGTGCCGGGTTCGGGTCTGGTGAAGGCGCAGGCGGAGGCCGAAGGTCTGGACAAGATCTTCCTCGAAGCCGGTTTCGAATGGCGTGAGCCGGGTTGCTCGATGTGCCTGGCGATGAACCCGGACCGTTTGGAGTCCGGCGAGCATTGCGCCTCGACCTCCAACCGTAACTTCGAAGGCCGTCAGGGCGCCGGTGGTCGTACCCACCTCGTGAGCCCGGCCATGGCCGCTGCGGCGGCGGTGAACGGTCGTTTCATCGACGTTCGTGAATTGATCTGAAGGAGAGCGCAGCATGAAAGCTTTTACCCAGCACACTGGTCTTGTCGCGCCTCTGGATCGTGCCAACGTCGACACCGACCAGATCATCCCGAAGCAGTTTTTGAAGTCGATCAAGCGTACCGGTTTCGGTCCGAACCTGTTCGACGAGTGGCGTTACCTGGATGTCGGCCAGCCGTATCAGGACAACTCCAAGCGCCCGTTGAACAAGGAGTTCGTGCTCAACGCCGAGCGTTATCAAGGCGCCAGCGTATTGCTGGCCCGCGAGAACTTCGGTTGCGGCTCCAGCCGTGAACACGCGCCATGGGCACTGGAAGAATACGGTTTCCGCAGCATCATCGCGCCGAGCTACGCCGACATCTTCTTCAACAACAGCTTCAAGAACGGCTTGCTGCCGATCATCCTGAGCGACGCTGAAGTCGATGAATTGTTCAAGCAGGTCGAGGCCGAGCCGGGCTATCAATTGCAGATCGATCTGCACGAGCAGACCGTGACCAGCCCGAACGGCAAGGTGTACCGCTTCGAGATCGACGCGTTCCGCAAGCATTGCCTGCTCAATGGGCTGGACGATATCGGCCTGACCTTGCAGGACGGTGATGCGATTGCCGCGTTCGAGGCCAAGCATCGTGTGAGTCAGCCGTGGTTGTTCCGCGATGCGTAATGATTCGAAGCTGATGTAGTCAGAGCTGGCCCCATCGCTGGCAAGCCAGCTCCCACAGGTATTTGCGGTGTTCACAAAACCTGTGGGAGCTGGCTTGCCAGCGATGAGGCCGGAACAGGCATCCCAAGATCAAAAGGAAGTCCCCATGACCAGCACCGCCCAGCACACCCAGGTTGTACAAAAGCAATTCGGTGAACAGGCCGCCGCCTACCTGAGCAGCGCCGTTCACGCGCAAGGCACCGAATTCGCGCTGCTACAGGCTGAGCTGGCAGGGCAGAGCGATGCCCGGGTGCTGGATCTGGGTTGTGGCGCCGGTCATGTGAGTTTTCATGTGGCGCCGCTGGTCAAGGAAGTGGTGGCTTACGACCTGTCGCAGCAAATGCTCGACGTGGTCGCTGCTGCGGCTGTGGATCGTGGGTTTGCCAACATCTCCACGGTCAACGGCGCCGCCGAGCGCCTGCCGTTTGCCGATGGCGAATTCGATTTCGTGTTCAGCCGTTATTCGGCGCACCATTGGAGCGACCTCGCAGTGGCCCTGCGTGAAGTGCGCCGGGTGCTGAAACCGGGTGGTGTGGCAGCGTTCATCGACGTGTTGTCACCGGGCAGCCCATTGTTCGACACCTATCTGCAAAGCGTTGAAGTGCTGCGCGACACCAGCCACGTGCGTGACTATTCCGCCGGCGAGTGGCTGCGTCAGGTCAGCGAGGCCGGGCTGCATACCCGCAGCACCACCCGTCAGCGCCTGCGTCTGGAATACAGCAGTTGGGTCGAGCGCATGCGCACGCCCGAGGTGATGCGTGCGGCGATCCGCCAGTTGCAGCAGTCGATGGGCAACGAAGTGCGCGAATATTTTGAGATTGATGCCGATGGCTCGTTCAGTACAGATGTGATTGTGCTGATGGCCGAACGATAAGAATTTTTCCCGGCGCGCCCGTTATAAGCGTACCGATTGAAGACACGAGGAAAGCATGAGCAAGCAGATTCTGATTCTCCCAGGTGACGGTATTGGTCCGGAAATCATGGCCGAAGCGGTCAAGGTGCTGGAGCTGGCCAACGACAAGTACAGCCTGGGCTTCGAGCTGAGCCATGACGTGATCGGTGGTGCCGCCATCGACAAGCACGGCGTGCCGCTGGCCGACGAAACCCTCGAGCGTGCCCGTGCTGCCGACGCAGTCCTGCTGGGCGCCGTGGGCGGCCCGAAATGGGACACCATCGAGCGTGACATCCGCCCTGAGCGCGGTCTGCTGAAGATCCGTGCGCAACTGGGCCTGTTCGGCAACCTGCGTCCGGCGATCCTCTACCCGCAACTGGCCGACGCTTCGAGCCTGAAGCCGGAAATTGTTGCCGGTCTGGATATCCTGATCGTCCGTGAGCTGACCGGCGGCATCTACTTCGGCGCGCCACGCGGCACCCGTACTCTGGACAACGGCGAGCGTCAGTCCTACGACACCCTGCCATACAGCGAGAGTGAAATCCGCCGCATTGCCCGCGTCGGTTTCGACATGGCCATGGTTCGCGGCAAGAAGCTGTGCTCGGTGGACAAGGCCAACGTGCTGGCGTCCAGCCAACTGTGGCGTGAAGTGGTCGAGCAGGTTGCCAAGGATTACCCTGAAGTCGAACTGAGCCACATGTACGTCGACAACGCCGCCATGCAACTGGTGCGCGCACCGAAGCAGTTCGACGTGATCGTCACCGACAACATGTTCGGCGACATCCTCTCCGACGAAGCGTCGATGCTCACCGGCTCCATCGGCATGCTGCCGTCGGCCTCGCTGGATTCGAACAACAAGGGCATGTACGAGCCTTGCCACGGTTCGGCGCCGGACATCGCCGGCAAAGGCATTGCCAACCCGTTGGCGACCATTCTGTCGGTGTCGATGATGCTGCGTTACAGCTTCAATCTGCACGATGCGGCCGATGCCATCGAGAAAGCCGTCAGCGTGGTGCTGGATCAAGGTCTGCGTACCGGTGATATCCATTCGGCCGGTTGCACTAAAGTCGGAACGCAGGAAATGGGTGACGCAGTAGTCGCCGCGCTGCGGAATCTGTAATCTCTCGGGCCCGCTGCGAAATTCAATACAAAGCAGCGGCCCACTTTTCAAGAAGGTGTAGTTGCGATGAAACGTGTAGGTCTGATCGGTTGGCGCGGCATGGTCGGTTCCGTGCTCATGCAGCGGATGCTGGAAGAGCAGGATTTCGATCTTATCGAGCCGGTGTTTTTCACCACTTCCAATGTCGGTGGCCAAGGCCCGTCCGTGGGTAAGGACATTGCTCCGCTCAAGGACGCTTACAGCATTGAAGAGCTGAAAACCCTCGACGTGATCCTGACCTGCCAGGGCGGCGACTACACCAGCGAAGTGTTCCCGAAGCTGCGCGAGGCCGGCTGGCAGGGTTACTGGATCGACGCGGCTTCCAGCCTGCGCATGAACGATGATGCGGTGATCATTCTCGACCCGGTCAACCGCAAGGTCATCGACCAGCAGCTGGACGCGGGCACCAAGAACTACATCGGCGGCAATTGCACCGTCAGCCTGATGCTGATGGGTCTGGGCGGTCTGTTCGAAGCCGGTCTGGTCGAGTGGATGAGTGCCATGACTTATCAGGCGGCCTCCGGTGCCGGTGCGCAGAACATGCGTGAACTGATCAAGCAGATGGGCGCGACTCACGCCGCTGTCGCCGATCAACTGGCCGACCCGGCCAGCGCGATCCTCGACATCGACCGTCGCGTGGCCGAAGCCATGCGCAGCGACGCGTACCCGACTGAAAACTTCGGCGTACCGCTGGCCGGCAGCCTGATCCCGTGGATCGACAAGGAACTGCCGAACGGCCAGAGCCGCGAAGAGTGGAAGGCCCAGGCCGAGACCAACAAGATCCTCGGTCGCTTCAAGAGCCCGATCCCGGTCGATGGCATCTGCGTGCGCATCGGCGCCATGCGCTGCCACAGCCAGGCACTGACCATCAAGCTGAACAAAGACGTGCCGATCGCCGATATCGAAGGGCTGATCAGCCAGCACAACCCTTGGGTCAAACTGGTGCCGAACAACCGCGACATCAGCATGCAGGAGCTGAGCCCGACCAAGGTTACCGGCACCCTGAACGTACCGGTAGGTCGTCTGCGCAAGCTGAACATGGGGTCGCAATTCGTCGGTGCCTTCACCGTCGGCGATCAGTTGCTATGGGGCGCGGCCGAACCGCTGCGCCGTATGCTGCGGATTTTGCTGGAGCGTTGATCGCTTGATGCAATGAAAGAACCCGTGCCTTGTGAGAGGTGCGGGTTTTTTTATGCCTCAGGTTTCCCGTTGTCTGTTCTGACGCCTTCGCGAGCAAGCTCGCTCCCACATTAGAAATGCATTCCCCTGTGGGAGCGAGCTTGCTCGCGAAGGGGCCGGTACAGGCGCTACAAATTCCGACAGAAATTGCCTGCATGCCAGTCACCCGGTAAAGTGCCGCTCCCCCCGTTTCGCCAGAGGTAGAACCATGACCCAGACCCTAGATATTGCCGTAATCGGCGCCACCGGTACTGTCGGCGAAACCCTCGTACAGATTCTCGAAGAACGCGACTTCCCGGTTGGTAACCTGCATCTGCTCGCCAGCAGCGAATCCGCCGGCAGCTCGGTGCTGTTTCGCAACAAGAACGTGCGCGTGCGTGAAGTTGACGAGTTCGATTTCAGCAAGGTCAAACTGGTGTTCTTCGCCGCAGGCGCTGCCGTTTCCCTGAGCTACGCGGCGCGTGCTCATGCCGCCGGTTGCTCGCTGATCGATCTGTCCGGCGCATTGCCGGCCGAGCAGGCGCCGCAAGTGGTGCCGGAAGCCAATGCCGAGGTCATTGCCGGTCTGAAAGCGCCGTTCCAGGTCAGCAGCCCAAGCCCGTCGGCGACGACGCTGGCGGTGGTGCTGGCACCGTTGCTTGAGCTGATCGAGCTGCAATACGTCAACGTCACCGCCAATCTGGCCGTGTCCGCGCAAGGTCGCGAAGCTGTGACCGAGCTGGCGCGACAGACCGCCGAGTTGCTGAACATGCGTCCGCTGGAGCCGACCTTCTTCGACCGGCAGATGGCCTTCAACCTGCTGGCCCAGGTCGGCATGCCCGACGCTCAGGGCCACACGCTGCTGGAAAAACGCCTGGTGCGCGAGTTGCGTCAGGTACTGAAGCAGCCTTTATTAAAGATTTCCGCCACTTGCGTTCAAGCCCCGGTGTTTTTTGGCGATAGCTATAGCGTGACCTTGCAGTCAGCGAGCGCGGTCGACCTGGCAAAAGTCAACGCGGCCCTTGAAGACGCACCCGGTATCGAGCTGGTCGAAGCCGGCGATTATCCGACCGCAGTGGGTGACGCGGTGGGGCAGGACGTTGTCTATGTCGGTCGGGTGCGCAACGGCGTTGACGACATGGCGGAACTTAATCTGTGGCTGACGTCAGATAACGTACGCAAAGGCGCAGCCCTGAATGCTGTGCAGGTCGCTGAATTGTTGATAAAAGACCTGCTGTAAAAGATACTTGGCAACAATTTGTCGACTGATTCTAGGTGAGCGCTATGCTTGCTCGGAGCACTCGATAACGTGTCACCCTCCGGGACTTTCCGGGGCATCAAAGAAATGATCGCGCGCGGCAGTCTGTCGTCGTCGCGCGCAATGCCTTACGGCAGCGGCAATCAACATCTTCTCGCTGGCCGAGGAACGTTCAAACAAAGGATGAGGCTATGGTTCAAGTTCGCAAACTGGTGTTAGCAATAGCGGCCGCCTCGGCGCTGTCCTCCGGTATGGCGCATGCCCTCGGGCTCGGGGAGCTGACCCTGAAGTCGACCCTGAACCAGCCGCTGGTGGCCGAGATCGAGTTGCTCGACGTCAAGGATCTCACCGCTGCCGAAGTGGTGCCGAGCCTGGCTTCACCCGAAGATTTCGCCAAGGCCGGCGTTGATCGCCAGGCCTTCCTCAATGACCTGACGTTCACTCCGGTGCTCAACGCCAACGGCAAAAGCGTGCTGCGCGTGACGTCGAGCAAGCCGCTGTCGGAACCGATGGTGAAATTCCTCGTGCAGGTGATGTGGCCCAACGGCCGTCTGCTGCGCGATTACAGCGTGCTGCTGGATCCGTCGAAGTTCTCGCCGCAGACCGCTGATGCCGCCGCACAACCGGCGCCGTCGCAGACCATCACCGCACCGACCACCGGCGCCACGCACCCGTCGCAATACACCACCACGCCGCGCGACACCCTGTGGGAAATCGCCGCGAAGGCGCGCACCGGCGGTTCCGTGCAGCAGACCATGCTCGCGATTCAGGCACTCAACCCGGATGCGTTCATCGACGGCAACATCAACCGGCTGAAAACCGGTCAGGTGCTGCGTCTGCCGGACTCGGTGGAAAGCACCGCGCTGCCGCAGTCCAAAGCCATTGCCGAAGTTGCGGCGCAGAACGAAGCCTGGCGTCAGGGCCGTCGTTATGTGGCCAAGCCTGGCACTGGTCAGCAGCAGCTCGACGCGACCAAGCGTGGCAGCAGCAATGTCGGCGCCGGGCAGAACGCCAAGGACAACCTGAGTCTGGTCTCTGCCGAAAACGCCAAGGGTCGTGGCAAAGGCCCGGCCGGCGATGCCAAGGCCTTGAGCAACAAGCTGGCGGTCACTCAGGAAAGCCTCGACACGACCCGTCGTGACAACGAGGAACTGAAAAGCCGCATGGCCGATCTGCAAAGTCAGCTGGACAAGCTGCAACGCCTGATCGAGCTGAAGAACAACCAATTGGCGAAGATGCAGGCAGAAGGCCCGGGCACCGCGCCAGCCGCCACCGCTGCGGTGCCGGCGATCACTGCCGAACTGGCTGCAACTCCTCCAGCCACTCCGGCAGAAGCGGCACCCACGCCAGAGTCGGCGATTGCCCCTCCGGTCGATACGCCTGCCGAGACGCCTGTCGTCGCGCCTAAGCCGGTTGTCGACGAAGACAAAACCTTCAACGAGCTGCTGACCAATCCGATCCTGCTGGGTCTGATCGGTGGCGGTGCGGTGGTGCTGCTGCTTCTTCTGTTGCTGCTGGCCCGTCGCCGCAAAGCCCAGCAGGAGGCCGAGAAACACCTGCGCATGGCTCGTGCGCTGGCGGAAGAGCAAGAGTTCTCCGCCGAGCAGGATCTGCCGGAAAGCAGCTTCGAAGGTCTGGAAACCCCTGCCGCCAGCGTCAAGCTCAACACCCCAGCACCTGCGCCAGCGCCTGCTGCGGTCGTGGCGCCGGTGGTGATGGCTGAGCCGATTGCCGCGCCATTGGTCGCGCCATCCGCCGAGCGTTCCGATGACGTGCTGGACAAGGCGCAGTCGCACATCAATGCCGGCCGCCTGAATCAGGCCGCAGCGTTGCTGGAAGAGGGCGTCAGCCTTGAGCCACAACGCAGTGATCTGCGTCTGAAACTGATGGAAGTCTACGGCCAGCAGGGCGACCGTGATGCATTCGTCGGTCAGGAGCGTCAGCTGGTGGCCAACGGCGATAACTTCGCCAAGGTCGAAGAGCTGAAAAAACGCTTCCCGGCCATGGCGGTCGTCGCTGTCGCGGGTCTGGCCGCGGCGGCAGCCGCCGCCGAGCTCGATGCGCAATACGTCAAGGAGCTGCTGCTCGACGAGCCGGAGGCGCCTGCACCTGAGCCTGCGGCAGACGACCTCGACAGCGCGTTCGACCTGAGCCTGGACGATCTCGACAACATCACCCCGGTTGAACCTGCCCCTGTCGTCGCACCTGAAGCGCCGGTGGAGCTGGATGAATTCCCGGCCGACGACGATCTGAGCTTCGAATCGGTGCTGCAACAGCAGACCGAGATCAAAGACAATCTCGACGACCTGTCGGACTTCGACCTCGATCTGGACCTGGGTGCCGAGCCTGCGCCAGCCCCGGGGGCGGATCTGGCGGATGATGATTTCCTGCTGGACCTGGACGAGGGCGTGAAAGACCTGTCGCCGGTCGAGCCTGCAGTGGTGAACGAAGCGCCACAGGACGATCTGGAGCTGCCGGCGGATTTCGATCTGTCCCTGGCCGACGAAATGGACAGCAACCCCGCAGCCGAGCCTGACGCATTCGCAGCGGAACTGAATGACGTCAACGCCGAGCTGGATCGCCTGTCGCAGAGCATCGCCGAGCCGACCTTCACCGAAGCCGATGCGGCCTTGGGTGATGATCTGGGTGAAGACGACTTCGATTTCCTCGCCGGCACCGACGAAGCTGCAACCAAACTCGATCTGGCCCAGGCCTACATCGACATGGGCGACAGCGACGGCGCACGCGACATCCTCAATGAAGTGTTGACCGAGGGTGACGAAAAGCAGCGTGGCGAAGCCAAGGAAATGCTTTCGCACCTGGCTTGATTCGGCGTCAGCAGTAAACAGAACGGCAGCCCATCGAGGCTGCCGTTTTTGTTTGGGCTGGATTTTGTAGCGGCAATGCTATCGCCATCGCTGGCAAGCCAGCTCCCACAGGTATTGCATGCGCTGCAGAAACTGTGGGAGCTGGCTTGCCAGCGATGGGGCCGGATCGGTCAACACAGAACTGACTGGCATCCCCGACTCACAGCCTTATAATGCCCGCCTTTGTACCTCAGCAGGCTGTCCCACCTTGGCAAACATAGATAACCCGGTCGCCGAAATGGCGCCTGAAGGCTTTTACCGCGTGGCACTGGGCCTCGAGTACAAAGGCTCGCGCTACAGCGGCTGGCAGCGTCAGTTGACGGGTGTCGCAACCGTGCAGGAAGAGCTTGAAAAAGCCTTGTCGAAAGTCGCCAATTCGCCGGTCTCCCTGCAATGCGCCGGTCGTACCGATGCCGGGGTGCATGCCTGCGGGCAGGTGGTGCATTTCGACACGCAGGTCGATCGTTCGCTGAAAGCCTGGGTGATGGGCGCCAACATCAATCTGCCCCACGACATCAGTGTCAGTTGGGCGCGGGTGATGCCGGCGCATTTTCATGCGCGGTTCAAAGCCATCGCCCGGCGTTATCGCTATGTCATCTACAACGATCAGATTCGTCCGGCGCATCTCAACGAAGAAATCACCTGGAACCACCGCCCACTCGACGTCGAGCGCATGGCGCAAGCTGCGCAATACCTGATTGGCACCCACGATTTCAGTGCGTTCCGCGCCGGCCAGTGTCAGGCCAAGTCGCCGATCAAGAAGATGCATCATCTGCGCGTGACCCGTCACGGCAAGATGATCGTGCTCGATATCCGTGCCAATGCATTCCTGCACCACATGGTGCGCAACATTGCCGGCGTGCTGATGACGATTGGCGCCGGCGAGCGCCCGGTGGAGTGGATGAAGGAAGTTCTTGAAAGCCGCGAGCGCCGCTCCGGTGGTGTCACAGCGCATCCGTACGGGCTGTACCTGGTGCAGGTCGAGTATCACGATGAGTTTCCGTTGCCTGAGCGTTTTATCGGGCCACATTTCCTTACGGGTTTCTCGGGCCTTGACGGCTGACGCCCTCGGAAGCTTTTGTTACCATCCGGGACTTTCCCGGTGTTTACCCTGAGGTTTTTATCGACATGTCGGCCGTTCGCAGCAAGATTTGCGGGATCACCCGCTTAGAAGATGCGTTGGCAGCGGTCGAAGCCGGGGCCGATGCGATCGGTTTCGTTTTTTACGCCAAGAGTCCACGGGCGGTAAGCGTGCAGCAGGCGAGGGCGATCATCCGCGCCTTGCCGCCGTTTGTGACCACCGTTGGCCTGTTCGTCAACGCCAGCCGCTGTGAGTTGGGGGAAATCCTCGATGCCGTGCCGCTGGATCTGTTGCAGTTTCATGGCGACGAGACCGCTGAAGACTGCGAAGGCTGGCATCGTCCGTACATCAAGGCGTTGCGGGTCAAGGCTGGCGACGACATTGCCGCCGCCGTCGATGCCTATCCGAGTGCCAGTGGCGTGCTGCTCGACACCTATGTCGAAGGCGTGCCTGGGGGAACCGGTGAGGCGTTCGACTGGTCATTGATTCCGCAGCAGTTGAGCAAGCCGCTGATCTTGGCCGGTGGGCTGACGCCGGAAAACGTCGCCGACGCCGTGGCCCGGGTCAAACCGTACGCCGTCGATGTCAGTGGTGGGGTAGAGGCGAGCAAGGGCATCAAGGATCATGCGAAGATCCGCGCGTTCATCAATGCCGTACGTAGCAGCTCGCAGGGAGCGTCTACTTCGATGTGACGGCTGGCGAACTGCCGCCGTCCATCAATGCACTTGCACAAAGCAGGCGAGGCTGAGGGTTTCTGGAGTTGCACGCAGGTCATGTTTCGCGCTGACCGCGGCGTTCCACCGACCATCGCCACACACATGAATTTAGCTGAAGGGCATACGCGGGGCTGCGAACCAGAGCGTTCGGGCCGCCGGTACTGGAGAAAGAAAGCATGAGCAACTGGTTAGTAGACAAACTGATCCCTTCGATCATGCGTTCGGAGGTCAAGAAGAGCTCGGTGCCTGAAGGTCTGTGGCACAAATGCCCGTCCTGCGAGGCTGTGCTGTATCGCCCTGAGCTGGAAAAGACCCTGGACGTTTGCCCCAAGTGCAACCACCACATGCGCATCGGTGCACGGGCACGCATCGATATCTTCCTGGACGCCGAAGGTCGCAACGAACTGGGTGCCGATCTGGAGCCGGTTGACCGTCTGAAATTCCGCGACGGCAAGAAGTACAAGGACCGTCTGGTCGCTGCACAGAAGCAGACCGGCGAAAAAGACGCACTGATCTCGGTCAGTGGCACCCTGCTGGGCATGCCGGTGGTGGTATCGGCGTTCGAATTCAACTTCATGGGCGGTTCCATGGGCGCCATCGTCGGTGAGCGCTTCGTGCGCGCCGCCAACTACGCCCTGGAAAACCGTTGCCCGATGATCTGCTTCGCCGCTTCCGGCGGTGCGCGCATGCAGGAAGCGCTGATCTCGCTGATGCAGATGGCCAAGACGTCGGCTGTGCTGGCGCGTCTGCGTGAAGAAGGCATTCCGTTCATCTCGGTGCTGACCGATCCGGTCTACGGCGGCGTTTCCGCCAGCCTGGCGATGCTCGGCGACGTGATCGTCGGTGAGCCGAAAGCCCTGATCGGCTTCGCCGGCCCGCGCGTGATCGAGCAGACCGTGCGGGAAAAACTGCCGGAAGGCTTCCAGCGCAGCGAGTTCCTGCTGGAGCATGGCGCGATCGACCTGATCATCGATCGTCGTGAACTGCGTCCACGCCTGGGCAATCTGCTGGCGCAACTGACCGGCCAGCCGACACCGACCTACGTCGCCGCGCCTGTCGAGCCAATCATTGTTCCACCGGTGCCTGCCAACGTATGACCGAGCGCACCCTTGGCGAGTGGCTCGCCTACCTTGAACAGTTGCATCCATCGGCCATCGACATGGGGCTGGAGCGTTCGCAACAGGTAGCGTCCCGCATGGGACTGGGCCAGCCGGCGCCTCGGGTGATTACGGTCACCGGCACCAACGGCAAGGGTTCGACCTGCGCATTCGTGGCTTCATTGCTGCGCGCGCAGGGCCTGAGCGTGGGTGTCTACAATTCTCCGCACCTGCTGCGTTACAACGAGCGGGTGCAGCTCAATGGCGTCGAAGCCACTGATGCGCAACTGTGCGAAGCCTTCGCTGCGGTGGAGGCCGGGCGCGGCGACACTTCCCTGACTTACTTCGAAATGGGCACCCTGGCGGCGTTCTGGCTGTTTCAACAGGCAAAACTTGACGCTGTGGTGCTGGAAGTCGGGCTGGGGGGGCGTCTGGACACGGTCAATGTGGTGGACGCCGATATCGCGCTGGTCACCAGCATTGGCGTCGATCATGCCGAATACCTGGGCAATACCCGCGAATCCGTGGCCTTCGAGAAGGCCGGGATTTTCCGTCAGGGCAAGCCCGCCTTGTGCGGCGATCTGAATCCTCCGCAACCGTTGCTCGACAAGGCCCGTGAACTGGCGTGCCCGTTGTCTCTGCGTGGGCGCGACTTCGATCTGGGAATCACCGATCACCACTGGCAGTGGCGCGGCACTGACGCGCAAGGTCAGCCTGTCGAGTTGCATGATTTGCCACTGCTCGACCTGCCGATGGAAAATGCGGCGCTGGCATTGCAGGCGTATCTGCTGCTCGGTTTGCCGTGGAATCGGTCGCAAATTGTTGCTGCCTTGCAGGCCACGCGTGTGATCGGGCGTCTGGATCGCCGTTCGTTCGAGTTCAATGGCAAGCGCCTGAACCTGCTGCTGGACGTGGGGCATAACCCGCACGCAGCGCAGTATCTGGCGCGGCGTCTGGCCAGTCGGCCGCCGGTGGGCAAGCGTCTGGCGGTGTTCGGCCTGTTGGCGGACAAGGATCTGGATGGTGTTGTCGGCGAATTGAATGCTAGTGTCCAGCACTGGGCGGTAGCGCCGCTGGATTCGCCGCGCGCACGTCCGGTCAGTGAATTACACGCGGCATTGCAGAACCTTGGCGCGTCCGTCACGTCCTATGACAGTGTCGCGGCGGCGCTGGAAGGGCAGTGCGCGATCGCAACCAGCGACGATGAGATTCTGTTGTTCGGATCATTTTATTGTGTCGCCGAGGCCCTTGAATGGCTGGCCCGGCGCTCCACGGAGGAAGCGGCAAATGGCTTTGCTGGATAAAGCGTACAAGCAGCGCATGGTTGGCGCCCTGGTGCTGGTGGCACTGGCGGTGATTTTCCTGCCGATGCTGTTTTCCCGCCAGGACGAGCAACGTCAAGTGACGGTCGAGGCGCCCGCCGCGCCGCAGGCGCCTGCTGTGCCGCAAGTACAGCTTGAACCGGTGGCCGTGCCCGAGCCGCAAACGCTGCCGCAAGAACCGGTGCTGAGCGATGATGAGGTGGACGAGCAATCGGCGCCGGCGATGCCGATTGCACCGGCTCCAGCGCCTGCTCCTGTCGCCAAGCCGGTTGCTCCGGCGCCGGCGCCAGCGGCCAAGCCGACAACGGCACCGGCTCAGCCGATCGCTGCGGCCCCGACCAAGCCTGACACCACGCAAAGCCGTGTCGACGCCAACGGTCTGTCGGTCAGCTGGTCGGTGCAGTTGGCCAGTCTGTCGAGTCGCGCCAGCGCTGAAAGCCTGCAGAAAACTCTGCGCAGTCAGGGTTACAACGCTTACATTCGTTCCGCCGACGGCAAGAATCGGGTGTTCGTCGGCCCGCTGATCGAGCGTGCCGAGGCCGATCGTCTGCGCGATCTGTTGAGTCGTCAGCAGAACCTCAAGGGTTTTGTCGTGCGCTTCCAGCCCGAGCGCGGCTAGGATCTATCGATTCGATTGAAATGCACTGAAAATCGCAGCTTACCGACAGCGGTGCGCTCTGCTAAAATGCGCCGCCTTATCCGTCTGTAGGCTGCACTGTGCCATTTACCCTGGTTGACTGGGCGATCGTTGCAATCATCGCCATCTCCGCTTTGATCAGTTTGAGCCGCGGCTTCGTCAAGGAAGCATTATCGCTGGTGACCTGGATCATTGCAGGAGCGGTTGCCTGGATGTTCGGTGGCTCATTGTCCGAGTACCTCGCCGGATATATCGAAACCCCATCGGCTCGCGTGATCGCGGGCTGTGCCATCATGTTTGTCGCCACGCTGATCGTGGGCGCAATGATCAATTATCTTATCGGCGAGTTGGTGCGCGTGACCGGATTGTCCGGCACCGACCGATTCCTGGGCATGGCCTTCGGCGCAGCGCGTGGCGTGTTGCTGGTGGTCGTGGCAGTCGGGCTGTTGAGCCTGGGGCCGGTACAGCAGGACGGGTGGTGGAAAGAATCACAGCTCGTGCCAAAGTTTCTATTGGTCGCCGACTGGTCCAAAAACCTGATTCTCGGGTGGAGCAGTCAGTGGCTTGCCAGCGGAATCAGCGTACCCGCTGATATTCCGTTCAAGGAGCAACTCTTGCCGTCGGCCAAAACGCCTCAGTGAGTGTTGTTCAGTTCAGATCCATTAAGTAGGGGTTGCGTCGCATGTGTGGCATCGTCGGTATCGTCGGTAAGTCGAACGTCAATCAGGCGCTGTATGACGCGCTAACCGTGCTCCAGCACCGCGGCCAGGACGCTGCCGGTATCGTGACCAGCCATGATGGCCGGTTGTTCCTGCGCAAGGACAATGGCCTGGTGCGTGACGTGTTTCAGCAGCGTCACATGCAGCGCCTGGTCGGCCACATGGGGATCGGCCACGTCCGTTACCCGACCGCCGGCAGCTCGACCTCGGCCGAAGCGCAGCCGTTCTACGTCAACTCGCCTTACGGCATCACCCTGGCGCACAACGGCAACCTGACCAACGTCGAACAGTTGGCCAAGGAGATCTACGAATCCGACCTGCGTCACGTCAACACCAGTTCCGACTCGGAAGTGCTGCTCAACGTGTTCGCCCATGAGCTGGCCCAGCGCGGCAAGCTGCAACCGACCGAAGAAGACGTGTTTGCCGCCGTAACCGACGTGCACAACCGTTGCGTCGGCGGTTATGCGGTGGTGGCGATGATCACCGGTTACGGCATCGTCGGTTTCCGTGACCCGCACGGCATCCGTCCGATCGTGTTCGGCCAGCGTCACACCGACGAAGGCGTCGAGTACATGATCGCTTCCGAAAGCGTCTCGCTGGACGTGCTCGGTTTCACCCTGATCCGCGATCTGGCGCCGGGCGAAGCGGTCTACATCACCGAAGACGGCAAGCTGCACACCCGTCAGTGCGCAACCAACCCGTCGCTGACCCCGTGCATTTTCGAACACGTCTACCTGGCGCGTCCGGATTCGATCATCGACGGCGTGTCGGTGTACAAGGCGCGTCTGCGCATGGGCGAAAAACTCGCCGAGAAGATCCTGCGCGAGCGTCCGGAACACGACATCGACGTGGTCATCCCGATTCCGGACACCAGCCGCACCGCCGCGCTGGAGCTGGCGAACCACCTGGGCGTGAAATTCCGCGAAGGCTTCGTCAAGAACCGTTATATCGGCCGGACCTTCATCATGCCGGGCCAGGCGGCGCGCAAGAAGTCAGTTCGCCAGAAGCTCAACGCCATCGAACTGGAATTCCGCGGCAAGAACGTGATGCTGGTCGACGACTCGATCGTGCGCGGCACCACCTGCAAGCAGATCATCCAGATGGCCCGCGAAGCCGGCGCGAAAAACGTCTACTTCTGCTCGGCGGCCCCGGCCGTGCGCTTCCCGAACGTTTACGGCATCGACATGCCGAGCGCTCACGAACTGATCGCCCACAATCGTTCGACTCAGGACGTGGCGGATCTGATCGGCGCTGACTGGCTGATCTACCAGGACCTGCCTGACTTGATCGAAGCGGTGGGTGGCGGCAAGATCAAGATCGAGAACTTCGACTGCGCGGTGTTCGACGGCAAGTACGTCACCGGCGACGTCGACGAGGCTTACCTGGACAAGATCGAGCAGGCACGCAACGATGCCTCCAAGGTCAAGACCCAGGCGGTCAGTGCGATCATCGATCTGTACAACAACTGAGTTTCTACCGGCCCTGAGGGGCCGGTTTTGTATCTGGCAAAAGACTTTCATTTATTCAGAACAGGGCAAGGAGTGACAGCATGAGTCAGGAATGGGATGCCGGTCGGCTGGACAGCGACCTCGAAGGCGTAGCGTTCGATACCCTGGCCGTACGTGCCGGTCAGCACCGTACGCCGGAAGGCGAGCACGGTGATCCGATGTTCTTCACTTCCAGCTACGTGTTCCGCACCGCTGCCGACGCGGCTGCGCGGTTTGCCGGGGAAGTGCCGGGCAACGTGTACTCGCGCTACACCAACCCGACCGTGCGTGCGTTCGAAGAGCGCATCGCTGCGCTGGAAGGCGCCGAGCAAGCGGTCGCTACCGCTACGGGCATGGCCGCGATCATGGCGGTGGTGATGAGCCTGTGCAGTGCCGGCGATCACGTGCTGGTGTCGCGCAGCGTGTTCGGTTCGACCATCAGCCTGTTCGAGAAGTACTTCAAGCGTTTCGGTGTGCAAGTCGACTACGTGCCGCTGGCCGATCTGTCGGGTTGGGATGCGGCAATCAAGCCGAACACCAAGCTGCTGTTCGTCGAGTCGCCGTCCAACCCGCTGGCCGAGCTGGTCGACATCACCGCGCTGGCAGAAATCGCTCACGCCAAAGGCGCGATGCTGGTGGTCGACAACTGCTTCTGCACGCCTGCCTTGCAGCAGCCGCTGAAACTCGGTGCGGACATTGTCGTGCACTCGGCAACCAAGTTCATCGACGGCCAGGGCCGCTGCATGGGCGGTGTGGTGGCCGGTCGTAGCGAACAGATGAAAGAAGTCGTCGGCTTCCTGCGCACCGCCGGGCCGACCCTGAGCCCGTTCAACGCGTGGATTTTCCTCAAAGGTCTGGAAACCCTGAACCTGCGGATGAAGGCGCACTGCGCCAACGCCCAGCAATTGGCCGAATGGCTGGAGCAGCAGGACGGTATCGAGAAAGTCCATTACGCCGGTCTCAAGAGCCATCCGCAGCACGACCTGGCCCAGCGTCAGCAGAAGGGCTTCGGTGCGGTGGTGAGTTTCGAGGTCAGGGGCGGCAAAGAGGGCGCGTGGCGCTTTATCGATGCCACTCGCTTGATTTCGATTACCGCCAATCTCGGTGACAGCAAAACCACCATCACCCATCCAAGCACCACCTCCCATGGCCGTCTGGCGCCGCAGGAGCGTGAAGCAGCAGGGATTCGTGACAGCCTGATCCGCATCGCGGTCGGTCTGGAGGACGTGGCGGATCTGCAGGCCGATCTGTCGCGCGGTCTGGCGGCGTTGTGATCGAGTTGTCTACGCCGACCGCAGGCACCCATGGCCGCGTGGCGCTGGTTACCGGCGCTGCGCGCGGTATCGGTCTGGGCATTGCGGCCTGGCTGATCAGCGAAGGCTGGCAAGTGGTGCTGACCGATCTGGATCGCGCGCGTGGTTCGAAAGTGGCGAAGGTGCTGGGCGAGAATGCCTGGTTCATTGCCATGGACGTTGCTGATGAGGGGCAGGTCGCGCTGGGTGTCGCCGAGGTGTTGGGGCAGTTCGGTCGCCTGGATGCGCTGGTGTGCAATGCGGCGGTGGCCGATCCGCACAACATCACCCTGGAAAGTCTCGATCTGGCCTACTGGAATCGGGTGCTGGCGGTGAACCTCAGCGGGCCGATGCTGCTGGCCAAGCACTGTGCGCCGTATCTGCGCGCGCACAACGGTTCGATCGTCAATCTGGCCTCGACCCGTGCTCGGCAATCGGAGGCCGATTCCGAGGCGTATGCGGCGAGCAAGGGCGGGTTGTTGGCGCTTACGCATGCGTTGGCGATCAGCCTTGGGCCGGAGATTCGCGTTAATGCGGTCAGCCCTGGCTGGATCGATGCCCGTGATCCTTCTGCGCGTCGAGCCGAGCCTTTGGCCGATGCCGATCATGCGCAGCATCCGGCGGGCAGGGTAGGGACGGTCGAAGACGTTGCGGCGATGGTGGCGTGGCTGCTGTCGCGCAATGCCGGGTTTGTGACCGGGCAGGAATTTGTCGTGGATGGCGGCATGACCAAGAAGATGATTTACACGGACTAAGAAGCGAAGCCGCAAACCTGTAGGAGTGAGCCTGCTCGCGATAGCGGTTTCAGGGTTGTTGCTTTCTTCAGGGAATGAAGCAATTTTGTCTTTTTCAGAAAAACTTCAATCCTGCTATTGACTTAGGTTCGCTACCTGCGTAAATTTCGCGGCCTCGGAGATGCAAACGGGTGATTAGCTCAGCTGGGAGAGCGTCTGCCTTACAAGCAGAATGTCGGCGGTTCGATCCCGTCATCACCCACCACTCCCCGAGAGACTTGCGAAAGCAAGAGCGTAGGCTGAAAGTGCCTGCACCGACGCGCAGCGGTAGTTCAGTCGGTTAGAATACCGGCCTGTCACGCCGGGGGTCGCGGGTTCGAGTCCCGTCCGCTGCGCCATATTTTACGAGTCAGGCAATGTCTGGTTCGCGATTGCAAAGCACCGAAGCTTTCAATCAAAAAGAGTTACTTGAGCGCAAGCTCAAAGCGATACGCAGCGGTAGTTCAGTCGGTTAGAATACCGGCCTGTCACGCCGGGGGTCGCGGGTTCGAGTCCCGTCCGCTGCGCCATATCTGTTTCAAGGACCACTGAACGCCTTGAAACTCCGAAAGCAACCGCTGGTTGGTTCGGAATCGATAACAAAGACCCTGGTCGAAAGACCGGGGTTTTTTGTGTCTGAAATTTGACCCTCTCTCCCTTCATTACCCAGCCCTGCACAAATCCCTGTAGGAGCTGCGGCACGCTGCGATCTTTTGATTTTGATCGTAGAAGCAGGAGCAAAAGATCGCAGCCTCGTTTCACTCGACAGCTCCTACATGGAGTAGGCAACCGCATTCGAATAGGTATGGCGGATTGATCTCATGCGGTGCCACGTCGCATTGATTTTTTGATTCTTTAGTCAAATTTTTGTAACTGGTTGTTTGCTGCGAGCCCAGAAACCTTTAAAGTTAACCTTTCGGTCAGCTTTGCACTGTCAACACGCCCTTTGTTTAGCCAAAAAGGGCTTCTGCAAGACTCGAGATTCCCAGTAGATAACCAGAAGGGCGGACACATAACCGCCCAGAGGATGATTCATGTCCAACCGTGATATATCCCGGCGCTCGTTCCTCCAGGGCGGGCTGGTGGCGGGTGTGAGCGTCACGCTCACGCCACTCAGCAGTCAGGCGCTGGCTGCCTTGATGGAAAACAGCGTAACCGTGCCGTCCGAGAAGTGGCTCGGCAACAACGGCAAGGCACGCCAGCGTAACGATGCCCTGTCCAAAGTCTGCGGCAGCAAAGTCTTTGCCCGCGACATTCGCTCCAAGGACATGCCGGGCTGGCCTGAACAGCAAGGCCACGCCATGCTGCTGAAAACCATCAAGGCCGACCGTATCTACGCCGGCTACGATCTGTCGTGGCTCGGTGCCGACTTGCAGCCTGACCGCATCGTCACCGCAGCTGACCTGGACAAGGACGGTATCGTCTTCCCCGAAGAACACGCGCCAGACCCATTGCTGCCGGAAGGCAAAGTGCCGATGTTCATCGGCCACCCGGTGGCGATCCTGATCTGGAACGATTTCGAGCGTTTCCGTCAGGCCAAGAACAAACTCAAATTCAACGACAAGGCGATTCGTTACGGTGCACAAGTGCCGTACTACGAAGGCGACCCCTATGGCAGCTTCCGCTACGTGCGCGTGGGTGGCCCGACCTCGGCCGACGAAGACGAATTCGCCAGCCTGAAAGACTCGATCCTGTTCCCGATGCTGAAAAACCGGCGTCCGGTGTGGAATTCCCAGCCGAACCTGCACGGCAACCTGACCGAGCGCGGTCTGTTCTACGCTGACCGCATGAAGCAGCAGATCGACACACCGCCGGACAACTGGCTGGTGTTCGATGAGCGCTACAAGACCCCGTCGATCGAACCGGCCGCCATGGAGCCGGACAACGGCAACGGCTGGTACGACCCGAAAACCAAGACCCTGCACTTCGTGGTCGCCACCCAGTGCCCGCTGGAAGCGGCGACCGAGACCGCGAAAATGATCGCGCCGTCGCGCTTCGGCCTGGACAACCTGAACATGCACCCGGGTTACACCGTGGGCTACGGTTCCAAAGACCATAACATCTTCGTCTACTACGCGGCCCTCGCTGCGCTGTATGGCGCCGGTGTGCCGATCCGTCTGGCCAACGACCGCTACGAGCAGTTCCAGAGCGGCATCAAGCGCCACCCGTTCGATATCCGCTATCAACTGGCGGTGGACAAGAACGACTACAGCTTCAAGATTTTCCGCGCAGAAATGAGCGTCGATGGCGGCGGTCGCATCAACTACAGCCCGTCAGTGGCGGCGGTGGGTGCCACGGCGGCGCAGTCGATCTACTACATGCCGCAGAACGATCTGCAGGTCACTGCTTACCACTCGCGTGGCGTTGAAGCGGGTTCGATGCGCGGTTACGGCACCCTGCAAAGCATGGCCTCGACCGAAATGATGGTCGACGAAATCGCCAACCGCCTTGGTGTTGACGCGATTGATCTGCGTCGCAAGAACGCCTTGCGTTCGGGCATGAAAAACACCCAGGGTGCGATCCCGGCCGGCGCTCTGCGACTGCACGAAATTCTCGACAAGGCCTCGGTGCACGAAGTCTGGAAAAATCGCGACGCGATCAAGAAACAGCGCGAAGCCGCCGACCCGGACAACTGGTATGGCGTCGGTTTTGCCATTTGCCAGAAAGACTTCGGCACTGGCTCCGAAGCGCCGATGGCCAGCATCGAATTCACCGCTGAAGGGCGCATCACCCTGCGCCACATCGGTATCGAAATTGGCACCGGCATGTCCACTTCGCAAGCACTGGTCGTCGCCGATTTCCTCGGCAGCCCGGCGCATGACGTGAAGACTGGCGAAACCGAATGGAAGGAAATGCAGCTGATCACCAGCGGCAACCCTTACATCATGAGCCAGGCCGAGCAGGACAACCTGCTGCGCAACCCGCGTTGGGTTGGCAAGCTGGCCTCCGCTTCGTCCGCGACCAACTCGGCTTACTACTTCAGCCACGCCACCCGTGAAGCGGCGCGCGTGCTATTCAACAACGGCTTGTGGCCGGCGGCCATGGAAATCTGGCGGCAGGGCCCTTACGGCGGTCAAGCCAACCCTTATGTGGTGCGTCGTGAAGATGCGCATTGGGTCGACGGCAAACTCACTGCCAACGGTATGCAGCCGCTGACTTTCGAAGAGCTGGCCAAGCGCGCTCACGAACGTGGTCTGGTCACCGGCGCCACCGTTCACGCGTTCAACCGCTGGAGCTGGGCCGAGGCCGAATACAGCATCGACGGCGTGCGCGAGCGTCTGCCGCTCGACGGTCTGGCCGTGAAGTACGGCGATGGCGCGCCAAAGGCGAAGAAAGCGCTGATGAACACGGCGGGTTTCCACCTGCTGGATCGCCAGAACATCAACTACCCGGTTGTTCAGTTGAACAACGCCGCGGTGACTTACTACAGCCCGGTCGCGACGCTGGTGGAATTGAAGGTCAACAAAGGTTCGGCGCAAGTCGAAGTGCTCAACCACCATTCGTGGGTCGAGTGCGGTCGGGTGCTGGTCGAAGAACTGGTCAAGGGCCAGCTCGAAGGCGGGATCGCCATGGGCATCGGTCACGCGCTGATGGAAGAGATGCCGCTGTATGAAGGCGGGCCGGGGGAGGGTGACTGGAACTTCAACCGTTATCGCCTGCCGATGGCCCGCCACGTGGCGGTGTGGAAGCAGACTGCGGAGATTCTGCCGCCGCTGTCGCCAAGCGATCCGTCCAAAGGCATCGCCGAAGTGGTGATGATCCCGGTGGTCGGTGCCATCGGTAACGCCGTGGCGCACGCCATCGGTAAACGTGTTCGCGATCTGCCAATCACTGCTGCGCGCATCAAGGAGGCCCTCAATGGCTAACCGTCCGCTTCAACTGACCCTCAATGGTCAATCCGTCGGCCCGGTGGACATCCCTGATGACCTGCCGATGATCGATTACCTGCACGAATACAAGAACCTCACCGGCTCGCGCCTGGGCTGCGGCCAGGGCATCTGCCACGCCTGCGTGGTGATCGTCGACAACCCGGACGGCACCAGCGAAGAAGTGCGCACCTGCATCACCGGCGCGCATTACTTCGAGGGCAAGAAAGTGCGCACCATCGAAGCCCACGCCAAGCGCGATGAGAGCGGTCAGGTCACTGAGCTGAACCCGATCCAGCAGCGCTTCGTCGACGAATTCGCCTTCCAGTGCAGCTACTGCGCACCGGGCTTCGTCAACGCCGCGACGGTGCTGGTGGAGAAGCTGCAGCGCCAGCCGATCGCCAAAAGCAAACTGGAACAGGTCATCGAGGACAGCCTCGGCCATCACGTCTGCCGTTGCACCGGGTACGTGCGTTACTACAATGCCACCCGCAACGTGCTGACCGATCTCGGCCTGGTCAAGGAGGGTTGAGCATGAAGCATCTACTGATCCGCCTGACCCTGGCGGTCGGGCTGGCTGCGCCGCTGTTGTCGGCCCATGCCGACGATCAGGTCAAGCGCGGCGAATACCTCGCCCGCGCCGCCGACTGCATGGCGTGCCACACCGCGCCGGGCGGCGCGCCGTTTGCCGGCGGGCTGCCGATCGTCTCGCCGTTCGGCACGATCTACGGCACCAACATCACCCCGAGCAAAGAGCACGGCATCGGCCAATACAGCGATGACGAGTTCTTCGCTGCGCTGACTGAGGGCAAGCGTCGCGACGGCGCCAATCTGTACCCGGCGATGCCTTACACCTCGTATCACTTGATGCCTCGGGAAGATTCGGACGCGATTCATGCGTACCTGAAAACCATCGAGCCGATCGAGCGCGCCGCGCCGGTCACCAGTTTGAGCTTTCCGTTCAACGTGCGTCCGGGCCTGATCGCCTGGAACTTGATGTACGGCAAGGCCCTGAAGCTGGAGCCGGTCGAAGGCAAAAGCGAGGCCTGGAAACGCGGCCAGTACATGGTCGAAGTGCTCGGTCACTGCGGCGAATGCCACACGCCACGCGGCCTGCCGGGCGCGATGCAACTGGACAAGCGCCTGACCGGCGGCATCCTCAACGGTTATCTGGCTCCGAGCCTGCTCGCCACCGATCTGGCGGCGCGCGGCTGGAATCAGCAGGACCTGAGCACGTTCCTCAAGCACGGCATGAGCGCGCAGGGCACGATGTTCAACGAGATGTTCCCGGTGTTCCACAACAGCACCCAAGGCCTGAACGATCAGGATTTGGCGGCGATGGCGACCTTCCTGCTCGGCGACAAGCCGCCAGCGGCAAAAGAGCTGAGCGAAGTGCCAGTGGAAAAACTCAGTGCCAGTGCGCAACGCGGCCGTCAGGAATATTTGAACGTCTGCGCCGGTTGCCACGCTGCCGGCGGCGAAGGCAAACCGCACATCGCCGTAGCCATGCGCGGCAACACCACGCTGCGTCTGGAAGATCCGCGCAACCTGGTGCGGGTGATCGAGGACGGTATCGGCGAGCAGAAATTCGCCGGGTTCGAACACATGCAGCCGATGCCGGGTTTTGCTGACAAGCTCAGCGCAGAACAGCTGACCGATCTGCTGAATTACCTGCGTCAAGGCTGGGGCGGTCAATCGGCGGAGCTGGCAGTCAGCGACGTGCAGAAACTGCAGGCTGACGCTCCGGCCATCGAGCACAAGGCGCACTGACATGCAGCATCTCGATCTACAGGTTGTGCGGCGGGCACTGGAGTGGTCGGTAGCGGGGCAGCGCATTTGGCTCTGCACTGTGCTGACCACCTACGGCTCGGCGCCGCGTGCGCCGGGTTCGCTGCTGGCGGTGAACGATAGCGGCCAGTGGATCGGGTCGCTGTCCGGTGGCTGTGTTGAGGAAGACTTTCTCGAGCGCGTGGCTGAGGGCGCGTTTCTCGATGCGGTCAGCGTCGTGCGTTATGGCGAAGGTGATGATCCGCGCTCGCGGGTCAGCCTTCCCTGTGGCGGAATTCTCGACGTGCTGGTTGAGAAATTTGACGCCGATTGCGAGGTGCAGGCGCATCTGCGTGAGCTGGAATCGGCGTTGCTTGGTCAGCGCCGTTTGATTCGCGAAGTTGATCTGGCCAGTGGTGCGCGCAGTCTGTTCGCTGATCGCGAGCAGGGTGCGCGCATCGAGCGCGAGATTGATCGGGTGCGGATTCGCGTCGGTGCCGCTCAGCGCTTGCTGCTGGCGGGTTACTCCAGCGTGGCGCAGGCCTGTGCCGAGTTTGCGGTGGGTCTTGGTTTCGAAGTGATTCTCTGCGATCCGCGCGATGAAGTGCTCGAAGGCGTGGTGCTCAACGGCGTGGAGATTCGTCGACAGTTGCCGTCGGTGTTCATCGCCGATGGCGGTTGTCATCGCGATACCGCAGTGGTGGCGTTGACCCACGACCCGCGTATCGATGATCTGGCGATGATGGAAGCGGTGCGCACCGAGGCGTTTTACATCGGCGTCATGGGCTCGCAGCAGACTTCGCAGAAGCGCTTCGAGCGCTTGCGCAGGATTGGTGGGCTGGGGGAGGTCGAGCTGGCGCGGATTCATGCGCCGATCGGGCTTAACCTGGGCAGCAAGACACCGGCGGAGATCGCCTTGGCGGTGCTGGCGGATATCTTGCGGATCCGTAGTGGAATTGCCCGAGACCAGCTCTGATCTGAATTCTGCAAATATTTGTGGCGAGGGAGCTTGCTCCCGCTGGACTGCGCAGCAGGCCTTCTTTCTAGATAAAAGAGGGGCCGCTGCGCGACCCGGCGGGAGCAAGCTCCCTCGCCACAGTTGTTTGTCAGTCAAGAAAACTGATCAGAAACCCAGTTTGTCACGCAGTCCGTAATACCACGCACCCAACGCCGCAAACGGCGTACGCAACATCTGTCCGCCCGGGAACGGGTAGTGCGGCAAATCGGCAAACGCATCAAAACGTTCAGCCTGACCGCGCAACGCCTCGGCCAGTACCTTGCCGGCCAGATGCGTGTAAGTCACGCCGTGGCCGCTGCAGCCTTGCGAATAGTAGATGTTATCGCCCAGGCGCCCAACCTGCGGCAGGCGCGACAGGGTCAGCAGGAAGTTGCCCGTCCACGCGTAGTCGATCTTCACGTCCTTCAGTTGCGGGAACGCCTTGAGCATTTTCGGGCGGATGATCGCTTCGATGTTCGCCGGATCTCGCGCCCCGTAAACCACACCACCACCGAAGATCAGGCGCTTGTCGCCGGTCAGTCGGTAGTAGTCGAGCAGGTAGTTGCAGTCTTCGACGCAGTAATCCTGCGGCAACAGAGTTTTCGCCAGCTCATCGCTCAATGGTTCGGTGGTGATGACCTGAGTGCCGCACGGCATCGATTTGGCCGCCAGTTCCGGCACCAGATTGCCGAGGTAGGCGTTGCCGGCGACGATGATGAACTTGGCCCTGACCTTGCCCTGCGGCGTGTGCACCACCGGGTTGGCGCCGCGCTCGATGCGCACGGCTGGCGATTGCTCATAGATGGTGCCGCCGAGGGACTCGACCGCAGCGGCTTCACCGAGCGCCAGGTTCAGCGGATGAATGTGGCCGCCGCTCATGTCGAGCATGCCGCCGACGTATTGATCGCAGGCCACCACTTCGCGAATGCGGCGCTGATCGAGCAGTTCCAGTTGGGTGTGGCCGAAGCGCTCCCACAGGCGCTTCTGCGATTCCAGGTGACCCATCTGTTTGGCGGAGAGGGCGGCGAACACGCCGCCGTCCTTCAGGTCGCACTGGATGTTGTACTTGGCCACGCGCTCACGAATGATCCGGCCGCCTTCGAAGGCCATCTGCCCGAGCAGTTGCGCCTGCTTCGGGCCAACCGTGCGTTCGATGACATCGATGTCGCGGCTATAGCTGTTGACGATCTGCCCGCCATTACGCCCCGACGCACCGAAGCCGACCTTGGCCGCTTCCAGCACCGTCACGCGAAAACCGTTCTCCAAGAGAAACAACGCCGACGACAGCCCGGTATACCCGGCGCCGATCACACAGACATCCGTCTCCACATCATCCTGCAGGGCCGGACGTGGCGGTGCGGCATTGGCCGACGCAGCGTAATAAGACTCTGGGTAAGGGGTGTTCGCCATCCTGCAGCCTCTGTTTAATATATTTTACGAGTACGCCGATCCTACCCGAGTTGAAAAACCTCCGCCAGCCACCGGAAAAATCTTCTTCACCGGCCCGAAATTAAATATTTTGCATATTCATAGGGTTAGGTGAAAAAAAAGGTGTTGACACCCCTCCGGAATTCCGTAGAATGCCGCCTCACAGCAGGCACGTAGCTCAGTTGGTTAGAGCACCACCTTGACATGGTGGGGGTCGTTGGTTCGAGTCCAATCGCGCCTACCAAACAAAATCCGCTCTGCTGGGCGGTCTAGAAGGGCTCACCGAAAGGTGGGCCCTTTTTTGTTGTCTGCGATTTGCCGGAGCCGTGGTTCAGGCGCTTGCCTCGGTATCTTCAGATCGTTCGTTACCCTGGGTGCTTAGCGTGTTTCGAAATAACACGAACTGCTGATATGGCGTTCTGTTCTCTTATTGGATCCGTCGAAAAAGTGTGGATATTGAACGGGTTACCCGCATTTTTAACCGACCGGTTATCAAAAAAATGTTGTTGCTGATCGTGAACTTCAGTAACATCTGCCCCGCGTTCACCACCACGGTTTATGCATTTTTAAATCCCAAGCTTCCATCAGCTGCTTGGGATTTTTTTTGCCTGCGATTTGGCGGATTCCCCGCTCTGTCTCCTTGCTTCCTGCGCGAAGCTTTCCAGTCCCACAGTTGTGTGCGGGCGAAACCGGTTTTTTTCGACTACTACTGACTGGCGTTTTCCAGGGCTTTCTCAAAGGAGTTCGTCGATGCTGGTTCACTGGTTGCTTGCCGCTATTCATCTATTGGCTTTTGCCTTGGGCTTCTGGGCTGTGTTGACCCGTGGCACGGCGTTCAGTCGTCTGGCTGCTGGCGTCGGTGAGGCGAAGCGAGTACTGCTTGCGGATAATCTGTGGGGGATTGCCGCGCTGACTCTGCTGATCACTGGCGGTATGCGTGCTTTTGGCGGATTTGAAAAGGGCACTGACTACTATCTGCATCAGCCGCTGTTCCATTTGAAGATGACGTTGTTCGTGCTGATTCTTCTGGCAGAGCTGGCGCCGATGATCACGTTGGTCAAATGGCGGATAGCATTGGCGCGGGGCAAGGCGTTCGATATCGGGCGTGCAAAGCTGTATGCACGGATCAGTCACGTCGAGGCGCTGCTGTTGGTATTGATGGTGATTGCAGCCACCGGCATGGCGCGCGGCGTGACCTTCGGCTAGCAGGGAGCAATTCTCTGTGTTCTCTCGGAAATGTCTGACAGCCAGGCTTGGCAGTCGCAGGTAGTATCGCGCTGCAGGAGAGGGGGCGGGAGCGCATGAAGCGGAGAGAGGGATGTGTCAGGCGCCGTGCCCAGCGGACTGGGGAGCGGATGGCAGTACGGCGCGTGAATCTTTAGCCAGTCTTGCGCGAAGGCAAACGGACTGGCTACTGACGGCGGGGTGGCTCAGGGCGTTTGTGGCTTGTCCGGGGCGGTCAGGCCAGCCTGAATGCGCTGATAGATCTCTTCACGGTGCACGGCGACGTTTTTCGGGGCGTTGATGCCGATACGGACTTGCTGACCGCTTACGCCGAGGATGGTGATCGTAATGTCATCACCAATATTTATGCTTTCACCGACTTTGCGGGTGAGTATCAGCATGGTCTTCTCCTTGATTGCTTTGTAGGGCACCTGATTCAGACAGTGCAGAGGTCGGTGGTACGTATAGATTAGTGCGAAGTCTCACGGTTTGGGTGCCTCTTTCTGACGCGCAGATGCGGCATTAATTCCCAGGGCGTAACTATACAGAGGCTGCAATCATCAATCTCGTTGTTTTGTGCCCATTTTGCGGGCCTCGCCAAGTATTTATGAATGTTAAGATCGCCGCTTTGTGATTTTCGAGGAAAGCGTTGTGCGCAAACTGGTCTGGATGGTCGCGGCACTGGCATTGGCGGGATGTGGTGAAGGCAAAAGTGTAGACGTGCAGAAGCCGAAAACGGCAGTCGCGGCCGCACCTGCGGCGGCGTCCGCCCCGCAATGGGACCTCGAAGTACGCGGTGAAACACCTCAGGCTGTCAGTGACCTGAGTGGCTGGTTGATCGAGCATGCGTTCGTGCCGACCGTGATCAAGGACACCGGCGGCAAGACCCGGATCCTGATTGGCCCGTTCAACTCTCAGGCCGAGGCGCAAGCACGCAAAGTAGAGGTGGATGCGGCATTGGTGAAAGCCAAAAAGCAGAACGTCGAATCGGTGCTTGTCGAGCATCCGCTCGCGCCGTAAGTAGTACTTTCAGCGGAGCGGCCTAAAGGACATCGCAGGCGATTCGTCTTATACGAGTCAATCACGATTTCTCGAAGGAGCTCCGCATGGCCTCCGCCGCTCCCTACAAACTCTTCAATGCGGTTCTGCACCGCAAGACGCTGTTGAGTCCGCACATGATGCGGATCACGCTCGCCGACCCTTCGATAGGTGGCATGGCCACCTGGGCGCCGGATCAGCGGGTCAAACTGTTCTTTCCTGCTGAGGATGGATCGCCTGCAAGTCTTGCGCAGGAGGAGGGCTGGTACGCGCGTTTTCGTTCGATGCTGGCGAGCCGGCGGCCAGCAATGCGCACCTACACCATTCGTCATTTGCGCGCCGATCAGGGCGAGGTCGACATCGATTTTGTCCTGCATGGCGAGACCGGTCCCGCATCGCGCTGGGCGCTGCGTGCGCAGCCGGGAGCGTCGATGCAGATTCTTGCTCCCGACAGTAATTTCTCGGCACAGGACGCCGGAGGGTTCGAATGGAAACCGCCGCAGCTGCTCAAGGAGGTTTTGCTGGTGGCGGATGCCACGGCGTTACCGGCCGCCATGGGTATTCTTGACGAGTTGGCGGCCATGGCTGAACCGCCTCAGACTCGGGCGTACTTTGAAGTAGACAGCGCGTCAGACATGCTCTCGGTGCCGGATTGGCCTGGGCTGTCGGTGCAGTGGCTGGTTCGCGATCAGGCGCCAGAAGTAGTGGCTGGAGCGCTGATGGTAGAGGCGGTGCAACAGGCTTTCCTGCCGGCAGAGGATTCCTCGGTCGGGCAAGCCGCCGAACTCGCCGAAGTCGATATCGACAAAGACATCCTCTGGGAGATCGCCAACACGGCTCCTGAAGGATTTTATGCCTGGATTGCCGGAGAAAGCGCGGCAGTCATGCGTCTGCGCAAATACCTGATCAAGGAGTGCGGTATCCCCCGCGAGTCACTCAATCTGATGGGCTACTGGCGCTACAACAAGGCTGGCAGCTAAAAATAAAAAAGGCCTCGAACATCACGTTCGAGGCCTTTTCTTTTGGCTGAAGAATCAGCCGCAGGCTTTGAGGTTTACCGGGCCGACAAATTCATTGCCGCGCCCCATCACGCACGCCACGCTCTGATTGCGTTGACGTTCCCAGTCCTGCACCGGGTAAGTCTTGTCCCACGCTTCGTACAACTGCCGATCCTGTTTCGACAGGCGCAATCCGTACTGCTTGCTCATGTAGAAATAGGTGCGCGCGATCATGCCGCGAATCGACGGGCGCGGCATGACCTTCTTGGCCTTGAAGTCGACCTGAGTCAGGCACGAGCCGTACTGCCCGGATTGCACCGGTAGCCAGCCATAACTGAAATTGCTGCGATCACCGTTGACCTCGCCAATGCTTGGCACCAGGTTGTGCAGGTCGGCTTCGGCTTTCTGATAGCTCGGGTCATAGCGGGTGCAGTTCTTGCGCCCGCCCGATTGCCAGCATTGACGCTGGTGACCGAACTCCCACGCCGGGACGATGTGCTCCCATTCGATGCGCGAGGCGCGCTTGGCATTTTTGCGCGGCACGTAACCGCATGCCTTCAAGTCCACCTTGTTGCCGGTGTACTTGCACCCGCAGTAAAACTCGGTGGACTGCGGTGCATAGAGTTTCCAGGCGACTTTCTTGGCCTCGGTAAAAGTACGGGGCGCGCCCGCCTGGGCGCCACAGGCGATGAACAACAACAGCAAAGCAAAACAGCGGACACTCATTGAATCAATCTTCCTTCGGCACAACCCAAAAAATCTGCACGCCGCCATCGTCGCGATAGGCGAGGGTGACGTTGTCGTTCTCGTCGATTTCCTCGAGCAGTTGCTCCCATGCATCCACAGGCTCGTCCGGCAGACGGAAGATCAAGGCGGCTTTGGCTTTTTGTGCGGTAGGGGAATTGATGATTTTCTGAACGCGCATGCCCATGCGTTCGTAAGCGTCAGGAGCATCAGGAGAGGTGGCCACGAGGTTATCCTTATTAAGCTGTACGGGCATACAGTATTTAACTGTAAGCATTTTCGCAACTGCTTAAAATTCAAGAAAATCCTCTGACAGCGCTTTTCCGATTTTGGTGTAAGTCGGGTCGATTATTTTGTGCGAAAAAGTCGCGCATGGCGTAGGTGGCAGCACCACCCGCCGTGCGGGCGAGTGGTGAGCAGGTTGCCCGAAACGGAAAGGCTCAGGCGAAGGTCAATCAATATTCCCAGAACATCCGTTGCAGCTCTTTGCTGTCGTTGGTTTTGGTCAGGGCGACCATGACCAGGATGCGGGCCTTCTGCGGATTCAGGTCGTGAGCGACCACCCAGTCGTACTTGTCGTCAGGCTGCTCGGCGTTACGCAGGACGAAACCGCCGGCGTTGACGTGGGACGAACGGATGATCTGCACGCCGTCTTTACGCAGGGCTTGCAGGCTCGGTACTACGCGCGAAGACACCGAACCGTTGCCGGTACCCGCGTGGATGACGGCTTTGGCGCCGGCCTGGGCCAGGGCCTTGTAGGCGGTGTCGTCGACGTTGCCGTAGGAGTAGGCGATTTCTACGTCAGGCAGGCTTTTGATGTTCTTGATGTCGAATTCCGAATCCATGGTGTGACGCTTGGCTGGCAAGCGGAACCAGTAGGATTTGCCTTCAACCACCATGCCCAGCGGACCCCAAGGGCTTTTGAACGCCTCGGTCTTGATGTTGATCATTTTGCTGACGTCGCGACCGGACTGGATCTCGTCGTTCATGGTCACCAGCACGCCTTTGCCGTGCGCTTCTTTGCTGCTGGCCACGGCGACGGCGTTGTACAGGTTGAGCATGCCGTCCGCCGACATGGCGGTGCCCGGACGCATCGAGCCGACCACGATGATCGGCTTGTCGGTCTTCTCGACCAGGTTCAGGAAGTACGCGGTTTCTTCCAGGGTATCGGTACCGTGGGTGATGACGATGCCATCGACGTCCTTGCTGTCGGCCAGTTCCGAGACACGCCGACCCAGTTGCAGCAAGTTGTCGTTGGTGATGCTTTCCGAAGCGATCTGCATGACTTGTTCGCCACGCACGTTCGCCAGTTTGCTCAGTTCGGGGATGCCGGCGATCAGCTGTTCAATCCCGACTTTGGCCGCTTGATAGGTGGCGCTGTTGGCTGCATTGGCGCCGGCACCGGCAATAGTGCCGCCCGTGGCAAGCACTACGACGTTGGCGAGTTTGGTCTGGGTTTCGACTTCTTTTGCCTGAAGAGCGGTAGGCAGGAGCAGGAGGAGGGCCAAAGCGCCCGGAACCAAGGTGTTGAAAGCAGATTTCATTATTTTTCTCTCTAGTAGTGAGACGGTGCTGATGCAGGTTCATCTAGATGCGCCCCGAGCCGATCTGAATGCCCGGGGTGCAGGCTAGGGAGCAGGATCTATACCAGCGCTACTTTGCTTTAGAGAAATGTTTAACTTCATGATTTACATCAAGATTTTATGAATTGTCCATCGATGCGGCGAATGATGTGGCCGGGTTTCCGAACAAAGGAAGTTTTCGCGTTCGGTTCACCGAAAGGGACTACGCCTCCTGTCGAACGAAACGTCTTGTCGGTTTCAGGTTTTCTGCTAAAGAAACCCGTGAGCAAGCCGATGGCTGTTGAAGGAAACGTTCATTTAGGGAGTTCACATGTCACTGACGATCGGTTTTTCCAATCCCGGCTCAGTCACCATCGGCGGTAAAACCGCAGCGACAATCAATGCAATGAGCCAAGCGGAAGCGGACGCGTCCGACAAGGCGCTTGGCGTTGAAAAAGAACCGAGCAATCAGGTCCGAACCGGTGGTCCCGCGCAAGAAGCCAGCCAGGCGGATAGCGCTGACAGCGGCGATAATCTGAGCGTCACCGTGAAAATGTTGCTCAAGCGCATGCAGGAATTGCAGAAGCAACTGCAGGAGCAGCAACAGCAACTGGCGGCGGCTCAGGCTGCGAGCTATCCGACACCGGAGGCCAAGTCGCAGGCGGTCATGTCCGTCCAGGGACAGATTGCGCAAACCAGCGGAGAGCTGATGCAAGTGGCGGCGGCGCTGGTCAAGGAAATGACCAAGGATTCCACCAGCGGCAACCTGGTCAGCACTACGGCGTAAGCAGCAAGGGGCGAATCAGATGATTCGCCCCGCAACTCAACGACGATTTCTGATTGTTGACAAATGGCGGCGGGATTCGCATAGTTCGGTCTACGCAAACGTTTGCGCGGCTTCTCCGGTGCATCATTATCCGAAAGACGGCGCTGAAGCTTACGCCAGCGCGAGCGTTGCTCACAATAATCATAAGATCGGAGTGAACCCATGAAGCTGCCATTCGCTGGACGTCTTCTTGCTGTCGCTATGCTGGCTGCCGCAGCCGCCGCACTACCTGTCTCTTCGGCCTTCGCCGAGTCCCCGGAAAAACCCAAAGTTGCACTGGTCATGAAATCCCTGGCCAACGAATTCTTCCTGACCATGGAAGACGGCGCCAAGGCCTATCAAAAAGAACACTCCGCCGACTTCGACCTGATCTCCAACGGCATCAAGGACGAGACCGATACCGCTGGCCAGACCCGTATCGTCGAGCAGATGATTCTGGCCAAGGTCAACGCGCTGGTCATCGCCCCGTCCGATTCCAAAGCCATGGTGCCGGTGATCAAGAAAGCCGTCGATGCCGGCATCACCGTGATCAACATCGACAATCAGCTCGATCCGCAGATCGTCAAAAGCAAGAACATCAGCGTGCCCTTCGTAGGCCCGGACAACCGCAAAGGTGCGCGTCTGGTCGGCGAATATCTGGCCAAGCAACTGAAGGCCGGTGACCAAGTCGGCATCATCGAAGGCGTGTCCACCACCACCAACGCCCAGCAACGCACCGCAGGCTTCAAGGATGCGATGGACGCGGCACAGATCAAAGTTGTTTCTTTGCAATCCGGTGACTGGGAGATCGACAAGGGCAACAAGGTTGCTGCTTCGATTCTCAGCGAATACCCGGATGTAAAGGCGCTGCTGGCGGGTAACGACAGCATGGCCGTTGGCGCTGTTTCCGCTGTGCGTGCTGCCGGCAAGGCGGGCAAGGTACAAGTGGTCGGTTACGACAACATCAATGCGATCAAGCCGATGCTCAAGGATGGTCGTGTGCTGGCGACGGCCGATCAGTTCGCTGCCAAGCAAGCCGTGTTCGGTATCGAGACCGCGCTGAAAATCCTCAAGGGCGAAAAAGTCGACAGCGGCGTCAATGGCGTGATCGAAACGCCAGTCGAGCTGGTCACCAAGTAAGTCTTCCGGCGACACAACGGCGCTCGTCCGTCCGGGCGAGCGCATGGAGAATTTTTTTATGTCAGTTTCCGCCCCGAACGCTGTCCTCTCGGTCAGCGGTATCGGTAAGACCTATGCGCAGCCGGTGCTCACGGGCATCGACTTGACGTTGATGCGCGGTGAAGTGCTGGCGCTGACCGGTGAGAATGGCGCCGGTAAAAGTACGCTGTCGAAGATCATTGGTGGTCTGGTTACGCCTACCACCGGTCAGATGCAATTCCAGGGCAAGGACTACCGTCCGGGCAGTCGCACCCAGGCCGAAGAGCTTGGCGTGCGCATGGTCATGCAAGAACTCAACCTGCTGCCGACCCTGTCGGTGGCGGAAAACCTGTTTCTCGACAACCTGCCGAGCAATGGTGGCTGGATCAGTCGCAAGCAATTGCGCAAAGCC
This sequence comes from Pseudomonas sp. GM30, assembly GCF_000282275.2. Lineage (NCBI taxonomy): Bacteria > Pseudomonadati > Pseudomonadota > Gammaproteobacteria > Pseudomonadales > Pseudomonadaceae > Pseudomonas > Pseudomonas sp. GM30. The sequence goes on from NZ_AKJP02000030.1 coordinate 52,494, forward strand.
GCGATCGAAGCCATGGCGCAGGTCGGTCTCGATGCCATTGACCCGGACACTCTGGTGGGTGAACTGGGGATCGGGCACCAGCAAATGGTCGAGATCGCACGCAACCTGATCGGCGATTGCCATGTGCTGATCCTCGATGAGCCGACTGCGATGCTCACCGCCCGCGAGGTGGAAATGCTCTTCGAGCAGATCACCCGCCTGCAGGCGCGTGGCGTCTCGATCATCTATATCTCGCACCGCCTCGAAGAGCTGGCGCGCGTCGCGCAACGCATTGCTGTGCTGCGCGACGGCAATCTGGTCTGCGTCGAACCGATGGTCAACTACAACAGTGAGCAACTGGTCACCTTGATGGTCGGTCGCGAACTGGGCGAACACATCGACATGGGCCCACGCAAGATCGGCGCCCCGGCACTGACGGTCAAGGGCCTGAGCCGTTCCGACAAGGTGCGCGATGTTTCCTTCGAAGTGCGTGCCGGCGAGATCTTCGGGATTTCCGGGCTGATCGGGGCAGGGCGCACGGAATTGCTGCGACTGATCTTCGGCGCCGATCTGGCCGACAGCGGCACGATTGCGCTGGGTTCGCCGGCGCAGGTGGTCAGTGTGCGTTCGCCGGTGGATGCAGTGAACCATGGCATTGCCTTGATCACCGAAGACCGAAAAGGTGAAGGCCTGCTGCTCAGTCAGTCGATCAGCGCCAACATCGCCCTGGGCAACATGCCGGAGATTTCCAGGGCAGGAATCGTCAATGCCAGCGACGAAATTTCCCTGGCGCAGCGTCAGATCGACGCCATGCGTATCCGCAGTTCCAGTCCCACTCAACTAGTGTCGGAATTGTCCGGCGGCAACCAGCAGAAAGTGGTGATCGGCCGCTGGCTGGAGCGTGATTGCTCGGTGCTGTTGTTCGACGAACCGACCCGCGGCATCGACGTCGGTGCCAAGTTCGATATCTACGCCTTGCTGGGCGAGTTGACGCGTCAGGGCAAGGCGCTGGTAGTGGTGTCCAGTGACCTGCGCGAACTGATGCTGATCTGCGACCGGATCGGTGTGCTGTCGGCAGGGCGTTTGATCGATACCTTCGAGCGCGACAGCTGGACCCAGGATGATTTGCTTGCCGCCGCGTTCGCCGGCTACCAAAAACGTGATGCGTTGCTCAATGAAGCGGCGCCTAGGGATCTCCCATGAAAACTGCATCTTCCGCCGGCAAACGTAGTGGCAATTTCTACGGTCTGGGCACCTATCTGGGCCTGGCCGGCGCCCTGTTGGCGATGGTGGCGCTGTTCTCGATGATGAGCAGCCACTTTCTGTCTTATGACACTTTCAGCACGCTGGCCAACCAGATCCCCGATCTGATGGTGCTGGCGGTGGGCATGACCTTTGTACTGATCATCGGCGGCATCGACCTGTCGGTCGGTTCGGTGCTGGCACTTGCCGCCTCGACAGTCAGCGTGGCGATTCTCGGCTGGGGCTGGAGCGTGTTGCCGGCCGCGTTGCTGGGTATGGCGGTGGCGGCACTGGCGGGTACGGTGACCGGTTCGATCACTGTGGCGTGGCGCATTCCGTCGTTCATCGTTTCGCTCGGTGTGCTGGAAATGGCCCGTGGCCTGGCGTATCAGATGACCGGTTCGCGCACCGCGTACATTGGTGATTCGTTCGCCTGGCTGTCGAACCCGATCGCGTTCGGTATCTCGCCGTCGTTCATCATTGCCTTGCTGGTGATCTTCATCGCGCAAGCGGTGCTGACCCGCACCGTGTTCGGTCGTTACCTGATCGGTATCGGCACCAACGAAGAGGCGGTGCGTCTGGCCGGGATCAATCCAAAACCGTACAAGATTCTGGTGTTCAGCCTGATGGGGCTACTCGCGGGGATCGCCGCGCTGTTCCAGATTTCCCGTCTGGAAGCGGCGGATCCGAATGCTGGCTCCGGCCTGGAGCTGCAAGTGATTGCCGCTGTGGTTATCGGTGGTACCAGCCTGATGGGTGGCCGTGGTTCGGTGATCAGTACCTTCTTTGGTGTGCTGATCATTTCGGTACTGGCCGCCGGTCTGGCGCAGATCGGGGCGACCGAGCCAACCAAGCGCATTATCACCGGTGCGGTGATTGTCATCGCGGTGGTACTCGATACCTATCGCAGCCAACGCGCCAGTCGACGGGGCTGACAGATGGCAACGATCAAGGATGTGGCGGCGCTCGCGGGAATTTCCTACACCACGGTTTCTCACGTGGTGAACAAGACGCGCCCGGTCAGTCAGGAAGTGCGGTTGAAGGTCGAGGCGGCCATCAAAAGCCTCGACTACGTGCCGAGTGCGGTGGCGCGTTCGCTGAAAGCCAAGACCACTGCGACCATTGGCTTATTGGTACCGAACAGCCTCAACCCGTATTTTGCCGAGTTGGCGCGGGGCATCGAGGATTACTGCGAGCGTAACGGCTACTGCGTGATCCTCTGCAACTCTGACGACAATCCGGAAAAACAGCGCAGCTATTTGCGCGTGCTGCTGGAGAAGCGCATTGACGGTCTGATCGTCGCCTCTGCGGGTGGCGACATCGGGCTCGCGCAAGGGCTGGCCGGGGTGAAAACGCCGATGGTCATCGTCGACCGCGGGCTGGATGGCGTCGACGCCGATCTGGTGCGCATCGACCACGAATATGGCGCTTATCTGGCGACGCGGCACCTGTTGGAGCTGGGCCATCGGGACATCGCCACCATCGGTGGTCCGTCGAGCACCAGCGTGGCGCAAATGCGTCAGGCCGGTTTTTGTCGGGCGCTGCAGGAGGCGGGCATCAAGGTACGGGCCGAGCGCATGCTGGAAAGCGATTTCACCAGCACCGGTGGTTACAGCGCGGCAGCGATCCTGCTTGAAAGCAATCCGCCGAGTGCGATCTTCGCCGGTAACGACATGATCGGTATCGGTGTACTGCGCGCGGCGGCCGAGCGCAATGTGCGCGTGCCAAGCGAGCTGTCGGTGATCGGCTTCGATGACATCCAGATGAGTCGCTACGTGTACCCGGCGCTGACCACCGTTGGCCAGTCGATCCTGCAGTTGGGTGAGATGGCGGCCGAAGTGTTGCTGCGAAGGATTGCTACCCCGAGTCTGGCCACCGATCAACGGATCGTGACCCCGAGTATTGTCTTGCGCGAATCGACTGCGCCGCTGTCCGGCGTGTTTACCGAGTACCGCTGAAACCGAATTGACGAGTAGCGATGTATGCCAGCAAATGTAGTGGTAATAGGCAGCCTGAACATGGACCTGGTGACCCGGGCGCCACGGCTGCCCAAGGGCGGAGAAACGCTGATCGGTCATTCCTTTGCCACCGTGTCCGGCGGCAAGGGCGCCAATCAGGCTGTCGCTGCTGCGCGCCTCGGGGCGCAGGTGGCAATGGTCGGCTGTGTTGGCAACGATGACTACGGCGTGCAATTGCGCGACGCATTGCTGGCCGAGCAGATCGATTGTCAGGCGGTGAGCACGGTCGAAGATTCCAGTGGCGTGGCGCTGATTGTGGTCGATGACAACAGTCAGAACGCCATTGTGATCGTTGCCGGCGCCAACGGTGCAATGACCCCGGCGGTGATCGACCGCTTTGATGCAGTGCTGCAGGCGGCCGACGTGATTATCTGCCAGCTCGAGATCCCGGATGCAACGGTAGGGCATGCGCTCAAGCGTGCACGTGCGTTGGGCAAGACGGTGATCCTCAATCCGGCGCCGGCCAGTCGTCCGCTACCGGCAGACTGGTTTGCCGCCATCGACTACCTGATCCCCAACGAAAGTGAAGCATCCGCGTTGAGCGGGTTGCCGGTCGATTCGCTGCAAAGCGCAGAAAGCGCTGCCAACCAGTTGATCGCAATGGGCGCGGGCAAGGTCATCATTACCCTCGGTGCGCAAGGTTCACTGTTTGCCAATGGCAAAGGTTTCGAGCACTTCCCGGCGCCAAAGGTGCAGGCGGTCGATACCACCGCCGCGGGCGATACCTTCGTCGGCGGGTTTGCCGCGGCGCTCGCCAGTGGCAAATCCGAGGCCGAGGCGATCCGGTACGGGCAAATCGCTGCAGCGCTGTCTGTGACCCGGGCCGGCGCACAACCTTCCATTCCAACCATGTCCGACGTACAGGCGTTCAAACCCGCATGAAAAAGACTCCTCTGCTCAACGTCGCGTTGTCGCGTCTGATCGCCTCCCTGGGCCATGGTGACATGGTGGTTATCGGTGACGCCGGACTGCCGGTGCCACCGGGTGTTGAATTGATTGATCTGGCGCTGACCCACGGCGTTCCGGATTTTGTCAGTACCCTGAAAGTCGTGCTCAGCGAGATGCAGGTGGAAAGCCATGTGCTGGCCAACGAAATTCTCGACAAGCAGCCGACCGCCCTGGTCGCGCTGGACGAGCTGCAGGAAGAGGGTGCCCTCGGTCGGCGCGATCTGCTGACGCATGAGCAATTCAAGGTTCTCAGCCGACAGGCGCGGGCGATTGTTCGTACAGGCGAATGTCAGCCGTACTGCAACGTCGTGCTGGTAGCCGGCGTTACGTTTTAACCGGGTTTTCGACCCTTACATTTTCATCAGCACAAGGAATGCGCCATGCACCGCTATGCTCAAAAACTGCATCAATTGCTTCGGAGTCTGCTGCTTTTGTCTTTTATCTCCGCCACCGGCGCTCAGGCCGCTGAAAAGATCGACCTGATCATCGACACCGACCCAGGTGCCGACGACGTGGTCGCTTTGCTGTTCGCCCTGGCTTCGCCGGACGAACTGAACATTCGTGCACTGACTACCGTGGCCGGCAACGTGCGCCTCGACAAGACTTCGCGTAACGCGCGTCTGGCCCGCGAGTGGGCAGGGCGCGAAGACGTTCCGGTGTATGCCGGTGCACCAAAGCCACTGATGCGCACGCCGATCTATGCCGAGAACATCCATGGCAAGGAAGGCCTGTCGGGTGTCACTGTGCATGAGCCGAAAAAGGGCCTGGCCGAAGGCAATGCAGTCAACTACCTGATCGACACCCTGAAAAAAGCCAAGCCGCACAGCATCACCATCGCCATGCTTGGCCCACAGACCAACCTGGCGCTGGCGCTGATCCAGGAGCCGGAGATCGTTAACGGCATCAAGGAAGTGGTGGTCATGGGTGGTGCGCACTTCAATGGCGGCAACATCACCCCGGTGGCCGAGTTCAACCTGTTTGCCGACCCGCAAGCGGCAGAAGTGGTGCTCAAGAGTGGCGTGAAACTGACCTACCTGCCACTGGACGTGACTCACAAGATCCTCACCAGCGACGCACGCCTGAAGCAGATTGCCGCGCTGAACAACAACGCAAGCAAGATTGTTGGCGACATCCTCAACGAGTACATCAAGGGCGACATGGAGCATTACGGCATCCCGGGTGGCCCGGTACATGATGCTACCGTCATTGCGTACCTGCTCAAGCCTGAGCTGTTCACCGGTCGCTCGGTCAACGTTGAGGTGGATAGTCGCGAAGGTCCGACTTTCGGCCAGACCATCGTTGACTGGTATGACGGTCTGAAGGCGCCGAAGAACGCCTTCTGGGTGGAAAATGGGGATGCTCAAGGCTTCTTCGATCTGCTAACCGAGCGTCTGAAGCGCTTGAAGTAAGGCTGTGACCCGCAGGTGCCAGCCTGCGGGTTTTTATTTTCTCTCGGTGTCCTGCGTGCTCTCGTCGTCATGCTGGTACCGCTCGAACACTTGGGCGATAAACGTTTGTGCGCCCTGGGTTCCCATCGTCTTGACCAGCAAGTCGATACTGATCAAAGCCAACTCTTCCGGACTGCCCGGGCTATACGAACTGTGCCCTTTAGGCCAAAGAACCTTGATATCGGCGTTGATGCTTACGGTGCTCATGAGTGCGCTCGAAAAGTCGGGAATGTCTGCGTCCGAGTTAACCACTTTGGCGGGCGTTTGGCACTGCGACTTAGGCATGAGCGCGTCGCTATGCGACACTTGGTCTTTTCTGGCTGATCCAAGGAATGTGCTGTGCAGATCGATTTGAACACCCCCGACGGCCTCACACTCGACGCTGTGCGCCAGTTGCTGGCGTCGGCCAGCGATGATGTGCACACGCAGCTGCGTGTGACCAAGGGTGGGATTGCCTATATTTCTTCCGGTGTGACCGGCGGTCAGGATATTGATGGCCTGCTGTTTCGCCTGGAGACCTGGGCCAAGGGCTCGGGGTATGTCGGCAATGTCGCGGCCAGTGATGAAGTCTGGGTGATGCAGATTTTCAACGCGCTGAAAGACAATTGGCCGAATCCACCGCTCGATTACATCGACGTCTATTGAGCTTCGTTAATATTCGGTGACGATTGCGTGAGGATGCGATGCGCGCACTTCAGGCAGACTCAGCGCTTTTCTGGATCGTGGGGCAGGGTGACAGCACTGGTTGTGAAACCAAACGCCGAATTGGCGGTCGCACGATCTCAGCTTAACCATTTGAAAGAAGGAGGCTTCATGCCTTTGAAGTTCGCGTCTCTGGGTGCACTTATGGCCGTTGCCATGTTGGCCGGTTGCAGCACAACCTCCAGCGAGTCGGCAAAGGATCCTGTGGCGACCGATGCCGGTCATAGCCGCTGTGAAGCAAAGGCAGCGGAATTTGCCATCGGTAAAAAGGCTTCGCCGGAACTGCTCGATCAGGCTCGTGCCAAGGCTGGCGCGCAAAACGCCCGCTTCCTCAAGCCAACCGACATGATCACTCTGGAGTACCGTTCCGATCGCTTGAATCTGAACACCGACAACAACCTGGTGGTCACCCGCGTCAACTGCGGCTGATCACACAGCGCTTTTGTTGCAGGCATAAAAAACCCCGTCACATGGACGGGGTTTTTTTAGTGCGCCGGGAAATTACTCTGGGCGAACTTGTGCAGCTTGCATACCCTTTTGGCCTTTCTCAGCCACGAAGGAGACGGTCTGGCCTTCTTTCAGGCTTTTGAAACCGTCGGATTCGATAGCTTTGAAGTGTACGAACAGGTCGTCACCGCCACCTTGAGGAGTGATGAAGCCGAAGCCTTTTTCATCGTTGAACCATTTAACGGTGCCGGTTTGGCGATTAGACATGGTGTATCTCCAAGAAACATATATTTTCAGTAGTACTGTGCTGCTCAGGCCAACTGGGCACACCGGAGTATCATAGTCGAAATGTTCGCTTTGGTAGCCCCCCGGACGTGCTGTTTGCTTTCATATTGCATCGATTTCAACCTCTGAAATGTCTGCAAGCCCCGGTTTCAGTGGCTTTCAGCCGAATGAAGAGGGTGTAAAAAAAGCTATAAAACCTGCGTAAATTATCGATTTCGGGGTCTTTTTGGCGGTTTTCAGCCTGCTGGACGCCCGAAAAAACATTCGTCAGCGTTTATTTCTGTACTCGGCAAACCGAGATTTCTTTCAGTGCGCGCTGACCCAATTCTGTAGTCGGCGGCGTTTTTGGATCCATGAGTTGGGAGATTTCTTCGGTTGTGAACTTCTTCTCTAGAACATCAGCGCCGCACGCGCAGTGCTTGTTCGCTTCAGCCGGGTTGACGCTTTTGCTGGCTGCGCTGGTGCAGTCGCTCATGTACTTGGCTTTGACGCCAGCAGGCCAGGCTGCGTTAGCGCTCAATGGCAGCAACAAGGCCAGAGGGGCGGCGAAAGCAAAAAGTCGGATGAGGCGCATGTCGGAAACTCCTTGGGTTGATATCGGCGACGATTCTCAGCCTATTTGAGGCAAAGCGTATATCCCAAGTTCACTTCGCGCCGCAAAAATGCGCAAATCAGCAACACCTCAATTCGATGACGTCGATGACCACTCATCTGTGCTAGCATGCCGGGCTCAAGCGTTCTCAGGCTCCGGATGGCCTTCAGCCCCGGCAGCGGTCAGCGTGCGAAAAATTCTGATTTGAATCCCAGTCACTCTGGTTCGGTTTTCCGGTTGGCCGCAAGGCTCCTGCCGCTGTAAGGCAGGCGTTCGTCATTGAATGGCCTGGATCGGATCTTGTACTGGCTCATCCCAACCCACGTGACCTTTGGTAGGGGTCACCACTAGGAGAGGAGGCGCCATGCCAACTATTACTCTTCCCGACGGCAGTCAACGTTCATTCGATCACCCGGTTTCCGTAGCCGAGGTCGCCGCATCCATTGGTGCAGGCCTGGCCAAGGCCACCGTGGCCGGCAAGGTCAACGGCAAGCTGGTCGACGCCTGCGACATCATCGACAGCGACGCGACGCTGCAAATCATCACGCCAAAGGATGAAGAGGGGCTGGAGATCATTCGCCACTCTTGCGCGCACCTGGTTGGCCACGCGGTCAAGCAACTGTACCCGACTGCGAAGATGGTCATCGGGCCGGTCATCGACGAAGGCTTCTATTACGACATCGCCTTCGAGCGTCCTTTTACGCCGGACGACATGGCCGCCATCGAACAGCGCATGCATCAGCTGATCGACAAGGATTACGACGTCATCAAGAAAGTCACTCCGCGTGCCGAAGTGATCGAAGTGTTCAAGGCCCGCGGCGAAGACTACAAGCTGCGTCTGGTCGAAGACATGCCGAACGAGCAGGCCATGGGCCTGTACTACCACGAAGAATACGTCGACATGTGCCGTGGTCCGCACGTGCCGAACACCCGCTTCCTGAAATCCTTCAAGCTGACCAAGTTGTCCGGCGCCTACTGGCGCGGTGATGCCAAGAACGAGCAACTGCAGCGCGTTTACGGTACTGCCTGGGCTGACAAGAAGCAGCTGGCGGCTTACATCCAGCGCATCGAAGAAGCGGAAAAACGCGATCACCGCAAGATCGGCAAGCGCCTGGGCCTGTTCCACACCCAGGAAGAAGCGCCGGGCATGGTGTTCTGGCACCCGAACGGCTGGACCCTGTATCAGGTGCTCGAGCAGTACATGCGCAAGGTGCAGCGCGACAACGGCTACCTCGAGATCAAGACCCCGCAAGTGGTCGATCGCAGCCTGTGGGAGAAATCCGGGCACTGGGCCAACTACGCCGACAACATGTTCACCACCGAGTCGGAAAGCCGCGACTACGCCATCAAGCCGATGAACTGCCCGTGCCATGTGCAGGTGTTCAACCAGGGCCTGAAGAGCTACCGCGAGCTGCCGATGCGTCTGGCCGAGTTCGGTGCTTGCCACCGTAACGAGCCATCGGGTGCGCTGCACGGCATCATGCGTGTACGTGCGTTCACTCAGGACGATGCCCACATTTTCTGCACCGAAGAGCAGATGCAGGCCGAATCCGCGGCGTTCATCAAGCTGACCATGGACGTTTACCGCGATTTCGGCTTCACCGACGTCGAGATGAAACTGTCCACTCGTCCGGAAAAGCGCGTGGGTTCCGACGAACTGTGGGATCGCGCCGAAGCGGCACTGGCTGCAGCCCTCGATTCTGCGGGTCTGCCGTATGATCTGCAGCCGGGTGAAGGTGCGTTCTACGGTCCGAAAATCGAGTTCTCGCTGAAAGATTGCCTCGGTCGCGTCTGGCAGTGTGGTACCTTGCAGCTCGATTTCAACCTGCCAGTCCGTCTCGGCGCCGAATACGTCTCCGAAGACAACAGCCGCAAGCACCCAGTGATGCTGCACCGGGCGATCCTCGGTTCGTTCGAGCGTTTCGTCGGGATTTTGATCGAGCATTACGAAGGTGCATTCCCTGCGTGGCTCGCGCCAACCCAGGCAGTGATCATGAATATCACTGATAAACAGGCAGATTTCGTCGCTCAGGTTGAAAAAACTCTCAACGAAAGCGGATTTCGTGCCAAGTCCGACTTGAGAAATGAAAAGATCGGCTTTAAAATCCGCGAGCATACTTTGCTCAAGGTTCCCTATCTTTTGGTTATCGGAGATAAGGAAGTCGAGATGCAGACTGTCGCTGTGCGTACTCGTGAAGGTGCTGACCTGGGCTCGATGCCCGTCGCCCAGTTCGCTGAGTTTCTCGCGCAAGCGGTTTCCCGGCGTGGTCGCCCAGATTCGGAGTAATTATTATTAAGCGTGAAATGAGACAAGATAAACGAGCTGCACCGAAAGCCCCGATCAACGAGAATATCTCGGCACGCGAGGTTCGGTTAATTGGCGCTGATGGCGAGCAGATTGGCATCGTCTCGATTGATGAAGCGCTTCGTATTGCTGAAGAAGCAAAGCTTGATCTGGTTGAAATCTCTGCTGACGCAGTCCCACCGGTTTGCCGGGTGATGGACTACGGCAAATCGATCTTCGAAAAGAAGAAGCAGATTGCAGCAGCGAAGAAAAACCAGAAGCAGATTCAGGTAAAAGAAATCAAGTTTCGTCCAGGGACGGAGGAAGGGGATTACCAGGTAAAACTGCGCAACCTGGTACGTTTCCTGAGTGACGGGGACAGGGCCAAGGTATCCTTGCGATTCCGCGGCCGTGAGATGGCCCACCAGGAGCTGGGGATGGAACTCCTCAAGCGGGTTGAAGCTGACCTGCTCGAGTACGGTTCGGTCGAACAGCATCCTAAGATGGAAGGACGCCAGCTGATCATGGTCATCGCCCCGAAAAAGAAGAAGTAATCAACAGGGCACGGCAGGCCTTCTGATTATGTTTATCAACTGAATGCGGAGTATCCGAACATGCCAAAAATGAAAACCAAAAGTGGTGCTGCTAAGCGGTTTCTGAAAACTGCTAACGGTATCAAGCACAAGCACGCTTTCAAGAGCCACATCCTGACCAAAATGTCGACCAAGCGTAAGCGTCAACTGCGCGGTAGCAGCTTGCTGCATCCGTCTGACGTGGCAAAAGTCGAGCGCATGCTGCGCCTTCGTTAATTTTAGTCAAGAATAGAGGAAGTAACTCATGGCTCGTGTAAAGCGTGGCGTCATTGCCCGTAAGCGTCACAAAAAAATTCTGAAACTTGCTAAAGGCTACTACGGCGCACGCTCCCGCGTATTCCGTGTTGCCAAGCAAGCGGTAATCAAGGCAGGCCAATACGCCTACCGTGACCGTCGTCAGAAAAAACGTCAGTTCCGCGCTCTGTGGATCGCTCGTATCAACGCTGGTGCTCGTGTTAACGGTCTGTCCTACAGCCGTTTCATCGCTGGCCTGAAAAAAGCGTCCATCGAGATCGACCGTAAGGTTCTGGCTGATCTGGCAGTGAACGAAAAAGCGGCGTTTGCTGCGATTGTCGAGAAAGCTAAAGCCACCTTGGCTTAAGTACCCCCGACAGTCACCCGGCCTCACCTCTGTGGGGCCAGGTGTTAAACGTCATAAATAGGGGAAGAGCCTTCAAGCTCTTCCCCTATTTTGTATCTGGAGTCTGTACATGGAAAACCTGGATGCGCTGGTCTCTCAAGCTCTAGAGGCTGTGCAAAGCGCTGAAGATATCAATGCCCTGGAGCAAATCCGGGTTCAATACCTTGGCAAAAAGGGTGAATTGACTCAGGTGATGAAGACCCTGGGGAATTTGCCGGCAGAAGAGCGTCCGCAAGTCGGCGCCCTGATCAACGTTGCCAAGGAACGTGTCACAGGCGTTCTCAATGCGCGCATGGCTCTGTTTGAAGAAGCCGAACTGGCTGCCAAACTGTCTGCCGAATCCATTGATGTGACGTTGCCGGGCCGTGGCCAGACCTCCGGTGGTCTGCATCCGGTGACCCGGACTCTGGAACGAGTCGAGCAGTTCTTCACCCGCATCGGCTACGGCATCGCCGAAGGCCCTGAGGTCGAAGACGACTATCACAACTTCGAAGCGCTCAACATCCCAGGCCATCACCCGGCCCGGTCGATGCATGACACCTTCTATTTCAACGCGAACATGTTGCTGCGCACCCATACCTCACCGGTACAGGTCCGCACCATGGAGTCCAAGCAACCACCGATCCGCATCGTCTGCCCAGGTCGTGTGTATCGCAGCGACTCCGATATCACCCACTCGCCGATGTTCCACCAGGTCGAAGGCCTGCTGGTCGATCGCGACATCAATTTCGCCGATCTCAAAGGCACCATCGAAGAATTCCTGCGGGTGTTCTTCGAGAAAGAGCTGGCCGTACGTTTCCGTCCTTCGTACTTCCCGTTCACCGAGCCATCCGCTGAAGTCGACATGGAATGCGTGATGTGCAGCGGTAAAGGCTGCCGCGTCTGCAAGCAGACCGGCTGGCTGGAAGTCATGGGCTGCGGCATGGTTCACCCGAACGTGCTGCGCATGTCCGGCATCGATCCGGAAGAGTTCTCCGGCTTTGCCTTCGGCATGGGCGTCGAACGTCTGGCAATGCTCCGTTACGGCGTGAACGACTTGCGTCTGTTCTTCGACAACGACTTGCGGTTCCTCGCGCAATTTCGCTAGTCGTAACGAATTCTTAGGAGAGCAGGATGAAATTCAGTGAACAATGGCTGCGTGGCTGGGTTAGCCCGCAGGTAAGTCGCGACGAGCTGGTTGCTCGTCTGTCGATGGCAGGTCTGGAGGTCGATAGCGTGACCCCGGCCGCCGGTGTATTCAGCGGCGTGGTCGTGGGCGAGGTGCTGAGCACCGAGCAGCACCCTGATGCCGACAAGTTGCGTGTGTGCCAGGTCAGCAATGGCGCGGAAACCTTCCAGGTCGTGTGCGGTGCGCCTAACGTGCGTCCGGGCCTGAAGATTCCGTTCGCCATGATCGGTGCCGAACTGCCGGGCGACTTCAAGATAAAGAAGGCCAAGCTGCGCGGCGTCGAATCCAACGGCATGCTGTGCTCGCAAGCCGAGCTGCAGGTCGGTGAAGGCAATGACGGTCTGATGGAGCTGCCGGCCGACGCACCAGTGGGCGAAGATTTCCGTGTGTATCTGGATCTGGAAGACGCCAGCATCGAGGTCGACCTGACCCCGAACCGTGGCGACTGCCTGTCGCTGGCCGGTCTGGCCCGTGAGGTTGGCGCTCTGTACGCCGTTCCGGTCACCCGTCCGGTGGTCATGACCATTCCGGCTGTGCACGACGAAGTGCGTCCGGTCGAAGTGCTGGCGCCTGCCGCTTGCCCGCGTTATCTGGGTCGTGTCATCCGTAACGTTGATCTGTCCAAACCAACCCCGCTGTGGATGGTTGAACGTCTGCGCCGCGCCGATGTGCGCAGCATCGACGCTGCGGTCGATATCACCAACTATGTGATGCTCGAACTGGGCCAGCCGCTGCACGCCTTCGATCTCGCCGAAATCAATGGCGGCATCCGTGTGCGCATGGCGGAAGAGGGCGAGAAACTGGTGCTGCTCGACGGTCAGGAAGTCAGCCTGCGTAGCGATACGCTGGTGATCGCCGACCACACCCGCGCTCTGGCGATTGCCGGCGTGATGGGTGGCGAGCACAGCGGTGTGTCCGCAACCACTCGCGACGTTTTCCTGGAGAGTGCGTTCTTCGACCAGATCGCTGTGGCTGGCAAGGCTCGTTCCTACGGCCTGCACACCGACGCTTCGCACCGTTACGAGCGTGGCGTGGACTGGCAACTGGCCCGTGAAGCCATGGAGCGCGCCACCGGCCTGCTGCTGGAAATCACCGGTGGTGAAGCCGGCCCGATCATCGAGACCGTCAGCGAGCAACATCTGCCGTCGATCGCGCCGATCACCCTGCGTGCGCAGCGCATCACCCAGATGCTGGGGATGGAAATGGATTCGGCGCAGGTCGAGCGTCTGCTCAGCGCGCTGGGTCTGAAGATTTCCGCTGACGGAGCAGGGCAGTGGCGCGTAGAAGTGCCAAGCCATCGCTTCGACATCAGCCTGGAAGTCGATCTGATCGAAGAGCTGGCGCGTCTGTATGGCTACAACCGTCTGCCGGTTCGCTACCCGCAAGCGCGTTTGGCCCCACAGGCCAAGGCTGAAGCGCGCAGCGAACTGCCTGAACTGCGCCGTCTGTTGGTTGCCCGTGGTTATCAGGAAGCGATCACTTACAGCTTCATCGATCCGAAACAGTTCGAACTGTTCAACCCGGGCGTCGAGCCGCTGTTGCTGGCCAACCCGATCTCCAATGACATGGCGGCCATGCGTTCTTCGCTGTGGCCGGGTCTGGTCAAAGCGTTGCAGCACAACCTGAACCGTCAGCAGGATCGCGTGCGTCTGTTCGAAAGCGGTCTGCGCTTCGTCGGTCAGCTGGAAGGTCTGAAGCAAGAGCCGATGCTGTCGGGTGTGGTTTGCGGCAGCCGTCTGCCGGAGGGCTGGGCACAGGGTCGCGACACCGTCGATTTCTTCGATGTGAAAGCTGACGTTGAAGCGGTGCTGGGCTTTGCCGGTGCGCTGGATACCTTCACTTTCGCTCCGGGCAAACACCCGGCGCTGCACCCGGGTCAAACCGCGCGCATTGAACGTGACGGGCGTGAAGTCGGCTTTATCGGTGCAATCCACCCTGAGCTGTCCAAGGCTCTGGGGCTGGATCGTCCGGTCTTCGTCTTCGAGCTGGTTCTGGCTGAAGTCGCTTCCGGAAAAATGCCGCAATTCCATGAGTTGTCGCGTTTTCCTGAAGTGCGTCGTGACCTCGCACTGATCGCGCACAAAGACGTCGCGGCCTCGGCTGTATTGGACGTAATCCGTGAAAATGCAGGCGAATGGCTCACGGATCTCAGGTTGTTTGACGTGTATCAGGGTAAAGGCATTGATCCTGATAGAAAAAGCCTTGCAGTTGGCTTGACCTGGCAGCATCCATCGCGCACTCTTAATGACGATGAGGTGAATTCGACGACGCAAAATATCCTCACCTCGCTCGAACAAAGGTTGAACGCCACGTTAAGGAAGTGACGTATGGGGGCTTTGACGAAAGCTGAGATGGCGGAACGTCTGTATGAAGAGCTGGGCCTGAACAAGCGGGAAGCCAAGGAATTGGTTGAACTGTTTTTCGAGGAAATCAGGCACGCTCTTGAAGACAACGAGCAAGTCAAATTGTCCGGTTTCGGCAATTTCGACCTTCGGGACAAACGCCAGCGGCCTGGCCGCAACCCGAAAACGGGGGAAGAAATCCCGATCACGGCTCGCCGTGTGGTCACCTTTCGTCCAGGGCAGAAGTTGAAGGCCCGAGTTGAGGCTTATGCTGGAACCAAGTCATAACGACGAACTACCCGTCATCCCGGGCAAACGCTACTTCACCATTGGTGAAGTCAGCGAGCTGTGTGCGGTAAAGCCACACGTGCTGCGCTACTGGGAGCAGGAGTTTCCTCAACTCAACCCCGTCAAACGCCGCGGAAACCGCCGGTATTATCAGCGCCAGGACGTGCTGATGATCCGGCAGATCCGTGCGCTTCTTTACGATCAGGGGTTCACCATCGGCGGCGCACGCTTGCGTTTGTCCGGCGATGAAGCCAAAGACGACACCACCCAATACAAGCAAATGATCCGCCAGATGATCGCTGAGCTTGAAGATGTACTGGTGGTGCTCAAGAAATAAAAAGCTGCGTTTGAATACTTCCAGTTTTCAAAAGCTTGCGATATATTCTTGAGCGCTCTTCGAGACGAAGGGCGGTTTCAAACCAGTCGGGGCGTAGCGCAGTCCGGTAGCGCACTAGCATGGGGTGCTAGGGGTCGAGTGTTCGAATCACTCCGTCCCGACCATTATTCCTGATTAAAATCAGACACTTAAGCCGATCATCTAGATCGGCTTTTTTGTGCCTGCGCAAAACCCACGCAAGACTACCCGGTGATTTCGCTGATGTTGAGGTCTGGAACGCACCCGGCCACGCGAGTAGTGACCGGTGATGCTGCCGTTCTCATGACCAGCCTTGAACCATTCGAATGCCTCTGTCGGCTCACCCTGATGCAGGATCATCTGCTCGGAGGGTCTTCCGGCCTGGTCGAGTCCCGCCATTCCTGGGGCAAGTCCGGCGTCAGCACCACCGGGGGGCCAATAGTTGGAGGATATATACGGTTGTGGATATGATTGCGCGCAATAAAAAAAGGATCAGGGAATGAAATTCTACAACCTCCAGGCCATGCGCGGCGTTGCGGCTTGCATGGTCTTTCTAATTCATCTGCTCAGCACCAAGCACGGCTTGGGCGCCGACTGGTTTCTTTTCAAATGGTGGTGGGTGGGCCCGGCTGGCGTGGATCTGTTCTTCGTCATATCGGGCTTCATCATCTGCTACACGGCGGCGAAGGCCGGGCGGGAGGATGTTGCCCCAATCACGGCAGCAACTCGCTTCGGCATTAAACGCCTGTTCCGGGTGTACCCCGTCTACTGGATCGTATTGGCAGTATCCTTTGCCCTGGCGCCATACGTGCAGACTGCTGACCCAGGCATGGCAGCCGAACGCGTTTGGCGGCTGGTGACGCTGGCCACCACGAACAACAACCGTGTGGTACTGGCCTGGACACTTTGTTACGAGCTGTTCTTCTATCTGGTGCTGGCGCTGATCATCCTGATTCGGCCCAAGCAGGTGTATGAGCTGGTGCTTGGATGGATCGCTTTACAGATCGGCCTGACCATCTGGGCCAGTGGCGGCGGCTTGCAAATGTTCAACTACGTGCCACTGAGCCCGCTGATTCTTGAGTTCGGCGCTGGATGCATTCTGGCCTTCATGGTGGATCGTGGTGTAAAGGCGTATGGCTGGCAATCCCTGGTGGCTGGCGTGGCGCTGTTTTGCGTTGCGGTCTGGGCTCACTCTCAAAATGGTAACTGGGCACCTTGGTGGCGCTCGCTGTACTTCACTATCCCTTGCGCGCTGATCGTTTATGGCGCCATCGCCATCGAAATATCCAGCGGTGTGACACTACCGGCCTGGTTGCAGAAAGTGGGCGACTCTTCCTACTCGATCTACATCTGGCACCAACTGGTGCTGGCGATATTGCTCAAGCTGACCGAAATATCAGGCCTTTTTGATATGTTGCCCGGCCTGCTGATCTTGTTCATCTGGGGCGTGATCGCCCTGGCTTTTGGGTTCCTGAGCTATCAGGTGATCGAGAAACCAAGCCAGAACTGGATCCACCACGTGATGAAGCGCCCAGAGCGCAGAGAGCTTTCTCACATTTAGGCTGGATAGGCCCGCTGCTGAGCGGGCCTTTTCATGCGCGTGAGTTTTGAGCGCAGCCAGCGGCCACGGCTCAATGCAGAACCCTGCGGCTCTCGCCAATCCTGATCCGGTCCAGCGCCCGGTTCAATGCGTCCAGTGCATCTAGAAGCGCCTTTGCTTCTGCCTCTCGGCCATCGCCCCATAAACGTTCCGCCATTTTGTTCAGGGCCTGGATCGAGCGTTCGATGTCAGCGGCAGTCGCTGGTGTCTGGGGTTGCGCTTCTTTACTGGGCATACAGTCATTCATCTGCAGGGTATTGGCAATTCCCGGCATGATCGGTGTTCACTGCCTTTCAATCCAGTGGTTACTGTTTCGGCTTGCTTTGAATATCTTCTGAGTCGCTGGAGGTTGCCGCGTCTTTCTCGGTTTCTTTCGATTCTGCACCCGAATTCGAACCCGAGGCTTCTTCACCTTTCTTGTTGGCTTTTTCTTCGTTGGATTCCGCCTTGTTGCTGGACTGATTCACGCCCGGGATGGCAGTGGGCGGGGCGGCTGATCCTGCTTTCTCGCTTGCCAGAGTCAAGCCAGAGCCAGCCAGCATCAGGCATGCAAGCGTCAGGGTTGCGATCTTCTTGTTCATTTTTTCGGCCTTGCGCTGAGGGGTGTACCGCATTGGAGGCGTCAGTCACGCCAAGGTGCTGGCGGTTGGACGAACGGTTGTCTCTGCGCAAATGCGGCAAATTGCTGGCCCCCAGGTTTTTCCTTACCGGGCAAAATCGCCTTTTTTCAAAAGGTTAGGTTGGCTATATGCGGACGATTGTCATAACCGTTGCAACGCTTTCCCTGGCTGCCTTCGCTTCGGCCATTGAAGCGAGGGAGTTGAGCAAGAGTCACCGGTTCGCCTGTACCTGGGGCTCGGACATCGCTGCCGGGGCGCAGCAGTCGAAACTGTCGGGGATCTCGTTGTATGGCGCGCGCAAGCAGTTGCAGGTACGCAAGTTCCAGCAGCCGTGGATGCGCATGACGGCGATGGGGATTACCGAGCAGACCTACAACAGTACGTCGAAGCTCAAGCCGGCGGCGGTCAAACAAACCTATTACGAACAATGCGTGCGGCATGAGCTGGCCCAGCGATAAACCAAAAAGCCCAACCTGAAGCGGTTGGGCTTTTTCATGCCGGACGAAACGTCGGCGCTACTTGTCTGTCTCGCAATTGACCATCCACGACACGCCAAAGCGATCGACCAGCATACCGAAGCGGGCGGCCCAGAACGTCGCTTCCAGCGGCATGTCGACGCGACCGTCCTTGGCCAGCGCATTGAATACCCGCTCGGCTTCGGCAACGCTGTCGACGTTAAGCGATATTGAACAACCGCTCATGCCGCCGGTTGGCCGGTCGGGCGTGGTGTCCGAGGCCATGATCATCTGGGCGCCGACTTTCAGGCAGGTGTGGATCACTAGATGATGATGCTCTTTCGGTACGTGTTCGGCGGCGGGTGTTTCGCCGAAGGTCATGATTGCTTCGAGTTTTCCTTGCAGCGCTTGCTCATAAAAGGTGAAGGCTTCACGGCAGTTGCCGTTGAAGATCAGGTAGGGATTGATTCGCATGATGGCGTTCCTGGCAGTAGGCGCGGAGAGAGGCGATGTTCGCCAGGTTCCGCGAAAGGCGGTTAAACCATAGCAAAGCATTGGACGCCGCAACGGCCAGAGTTTTTCCAGATGTTTTTCTTCTGAAAACGCCGCGCTTCAGCACGGATAAAACCTGCGGAGTACCATGGCACCTGTATGACCTTTCGAGCTTAATCTGCCATGCCTTTGATTTCCCGCTTCCACGCTTTGTTTGATCAGGCCCGGCGCGCCTTGCTGTTGGTCTGGGCGACTTCACGCGGGTTATTTCTGGGCCTGGTGCTGGCGACCCTGATAGCGGGTGTCCTGCCGGCGCTGGCCGCATGGCTGGGTCAGCGCATCGTCGATGCGGTGGTGACGGCGATGCAGTTGCACGCGCAACAGGGCGATGCAGCGCTGTGGCCGGTGTTGCGTTACGTGCTGATGGAAGCGGGGGTGTTAGCGCTGTTGTCCGGTACACAACGGGCGTTGTCGGTGCAGCAGTCGCTGTTGCGGGTGCAGTTGGGGCAAAAGGTCAACACGCTGATTCTGCAAAAGGCGCAGACCCTGTCGCTGGTGCAGTTCGAGAATTCCGAGTTCTACGACAAACTGGTGCGCGTACGCCGCGAAGCCTCGACCCGGCCGCTGGCGTTGGTGATGAATTCGCTGGGGTTGATCCAGAACCTGATCATGCTGATCAGCTTCGCTGTGCTGCTGGTGCATTTTTCGCCGTGGGCACTGCTGTTGCTGGTGATCGGCGCGTTGCCGGTGTTCTTTGCCGAGGCGCATTTCTCCGGCGACGCTTTCCGCCTGTTCACCCGCCGGGCCCCGGAGAGTCGGCAGCAAAATTACATCGAAACCTTGCTGTCCCATGAGGCCTACATCAAAGAGGTCAAGCTGTTCGGCTTTGCGCCGTTGCTGCTGCAGCGTTATCGGGACACTTTTGCCAAGCTCTACGCCGAGGATCGGCGCCTGACATTGCGTCGTGATGGCTGGGGTTTCGGTCTCGGCTTGCTCGGTACAGGGGCGTTCTATCTGGCTTATGCCTGGGTGGTGATCGATGCGGTGCACGGCAATATCAGTCTCGGTCAGATGACCATGTACCTGGTGTTGTTCAAGCAGGGGCAGAGTGCGGTCAGCAGCAGTCTGAGCGCGATCAGCGGCCTGTACGAAGATGGTTTGTATCTGTCGAATCTGTACGAATATCTGGCCGAACCGGTTCTGGCCGATTCCGGCCATCTCACCGCCGGCGCGCAACCGGGCGATGGCCTGCGCTTTGAAAACGTCGGTTTCCGTTATCCTGGGGCCAGCCGTTCTGCACTGGAAGGCATCGACCTGCACCTGGTGCCGGGCAAGAGTGTGGCGCTGGTGGGGGAGAACGGCTCAGGCAAGACCACGCTGATCAAATTGCTGACCCGCCTGTATCGGCCCGATCAGGGTCGGATTCTACTTGATGGCAGCGATTTGCAGGATTGGGATGAGAACACGTTGCGGCGGCGCATCGGGGTGATTTTTCAGGACTACATTCGCTATCAGTTCACCGTGGGCGAAAACATCGGCGTGGGCGATACCTCGGCGTTCAACGATGAAGCGCGCTGGCACGCTGCGGCGGCCGAGGGCATGGCCGCGCCGTTCATTGAAGGCCTCGACCGTGGCTATGCAACGCAGCTGGGCCGATGGTTCGCTGGCGGTCAGGAGTTATCGGGCGGGCAATGGCAGAAGATTGCCTTGTCCCGGGCTTACATGCGCCGCGATGCCGACATCCTGATTCTCGACGAACCGACCTCGGCGCTGGATCCGGCAGCGGAAGCGGCAGTGTTCGAGCATTTCAGCCAGCACACCGAAGGGCGCATGACCCTGCTGATTTCCCATCGTTTTTCCAGTGTGCGCAACGCCGATCAGATCATGGTGCTGGAAGGCGGACGGATACTCGAGCAGGGCGGTCACGACAGCCTGATCGCCGCCAATGGACACTACGCCAAACTGTTCGATCTGCAGGCTCGCGGCTATCGCTAGGAGTCCTGCGCGCTGCGCACCAGCGCGGGGCCGGCCACGCGCGGCGCGGGTTTGCTCTGCATCAGCGCGTCGATCGCCTTGCGATAATTCTGCCCGCCCAGCGCCATGCTGTTGTTGTGGGTGGCTCCTGGCACCAAGAGCAGTCGCTTTGGTTGTTGGGCGGCGTTGAACAGCTGCTCGCTGAAGCGCGGCGGCACGAACGCGTCGGCCATGCCGTGCACCACCAGCAGTGGCATGTGAATTTCGGCGATCTTGTCGATGGAGTCGAATTTCTGCGATAGCAGCCAGCGCACCGGCAGCGAAGTGTTGGCCACGGCGGCGGCCACATCGGCGAGAGAGGTGAACGTCGACTCGATCACCAGGCCTTTGACCGGCAGCGGGGTATGGTCCCGAGCAGCGTCCTGGCCGAGTTCGGCGGCCAGATCAATCGCCACGGCACCGCCCAGGGAATGACCGTAGATCAGGCGTTTGCTCGGGTCGGGCTGCAGCAGTTTGAAGCGTTCCCACGCTACACGGGCATCTTCGTACACGCTGCTTTCTGAAGGCAGGTCACCCTTGCTCTGGCCGAAACCACGGTAGTCGATGGCCAGTACCGAGTAGCCGGCCGCGCGCAACTGCTCGATGCGGAACAGCTGTCCGGTGAGGTTCCAGCGCACGCCGTGCAGATAGAGAATCGCTGGAGCGTTTGGCCGTTCTGCGGGCCACCACCAGGCATGAATATTCTGCCCGGCCTTGAAGCGCTTGGGCTGCAAGTCGAGTTCCTGCACGCTGCCCGGCAAGCCGTGATACCAGCCGGCCGTGCCCGGTTCGATGCGAAACAGCAGTTTGCGCTCGGTGTGTTCGAGCACCGCACAACTCGTCGGCACGCCAATGATCAGCGCAGCCATGCAGGCGAACGCCAGACGGCGACGACGCAAACGGGTCATGAAGGACAGGAACATTAAACGGTTCACCACAGCGCAGACAAAGAAGGCTTTTTACCAGAAGGCTCGGTCTGCGCGTGACTTTTTCGACCACCGTGCGCCCTTAACGATTACAAAATGCTGCGGCTCAATTCACCCGCAGGACGATTTTGCCGATGTGGTCGCCACCTTCCATGCGCGCATGCGCCTGGGCCGCATCGTTCAGCGAATAAACCTTGTCGATGATCGGCAAGCAGCGTCCGGCGGTCAGCGCCGGCCACACGTGTTCGCGCAATTGCTCGGCAATTTCGGCTTTTTCCTCTGCGGTGCGCGCTCGCAGCAACGAGCCAGTGATCACCGCACGCTTGGCCATGATCGCCAGCAGGTCGATGTCGTTGGCTTTGCCGCCACCGAGAAAACCCAGCATCACCAATCGGCCATCCATCGCCAGCGCGCTGACATTCCCGTTGAGGTATGAGGCGCCCATGATGTCGAGGATCGCGTTAACGCCTTGGCCAGCCGTTTTTTCGGCGATGACCCTGGCGAAATCCTGCTCGCGATAATTGATTGGCTGCCCACCCAGTTTGCTGATTGCCGCGCATTTATCGACGCTGCCGGCGGTGGCAAAGGCTTCGATGCCGAACTCGCGGCAGAGCATCAGCGCGGTGGTGCCGATGCCGCTGGTGCCGCCGTGAATCAGCACGCGCTGACCGCGCTGAGCGTCGCCGAGGCCGAACAGGTTGGCCCACACGGTAAAGAAGGTTTCCGGGATAGCGGCGGCCTGCACCCAATCCAGTCCTTCGGGGATCGGCAGGGTTTGCCCGGCGGGGACGCTGCAATATTCGGCGTAACCGCCACCGTTGGTCAGTGCGCAGACCTTGTCCCCCAGTGCAAACTGACTGACACCGGCACCCAGCGCCACCACTTCGCCGGCCACTTCCAGACCGGGGATCGGGTTCATGCCCGGCTTCATCGGATACTTGCCGGCCCGTTGCAGGGCATCGGGACGATTGATCCCGGCAGCATGCACGCAGATCAGCACTTCACCGGCTGCAGCGACGGGCAGGGGCACGTGTTTGGCCTGCAAGACTTCGGGGCCACCGGGTTGAGTGATTTCGATACGGGTCATTTCGCTGGGCAGTGTCATATCCGGTCCTGTTGCGTAGGAGGTCTGTAGGTGGGAGTTCAAAGGGGGAGCATTGATTCCCTGCAAAAACAGTCAAGGCTTGAGAACAGTGGTGAGGATATCGGCTATTGTTGCCGCTTTAACGCAGCGATTTGGCGGCATAGTGATGCACATTTGCATCGGCAGGAGATCAGATGAATTGGGATGACGCTCGGGTGTTTCTCGCCGTCTGTCGCGAGTCGACACTGCGCGGGGCCGCGCGAGTGTTGAATGTGGATCAAGCCACCGTCGGGCGGCGGATCACTGCGCTGGAAAAGTCCCTCGGCGCGACGCTGTTCCTGCGCACTTCCGAGGGCTATGCGCTGACTGCAGTAGGCGAAGCGGCGCACAGGTCGGTGGAGAAAATGGAACACTCGGCGCTTGAGCTTGAGCGGCAGATTCAGGGCCTGGATGATCGCCTGACCGGCACGGTGCGGGTCAGCACCACCGATTCGCTGGCCATCGATTTCCTGATCCCGGCCATCGCCCGCCTGCACGAACTGCATCCGGACGTGCGCGTGCAACTGGACGCTTCCACGCAGATCCTCAGTCTGGCCAAGCGCGAGGCGGATATCGCCGTACGCAACACCCGGCCCGACAATCCGGACCTGATCGCCCGGCGAATCGCGCGCTGGCCAACCGGGTTATTCGCTTCAAAGGCTTACGTCGACGCCAATGGCGAACCCGAGCCCGGCAGTGCTTTCGCCGGGCATGACCTGGTGGTTTATCAACCGTATCTGCAGAGCAAACGGGACCTGAACCTGGTGGGGGAGCCGATAAGTCGCGGGCGAATCGTCGCCAGCCTCGGTTCCAGCCTGTTGATGCGGCGCTCGATTGCGGCGGGTATTGGTGTAGGAGAAATTCCGGTGTACATGGGCGAGCGCGACGGTCTGGTCAGGCTCTGGCGACAGCGTACCCGCCCGCAACCGTACGAAGTGTGGTTGGTGACCCATGCGGATCTGCGCCATACGGCGCGGGTGAGGGCGGTGATCGAGCAGATCGTCGAAGTGTTTGCGTCGGAAAACGAGTAAGGCGCGTTTTCGAGGCGAACTCACAAGGTCTGACGAAATGGCCTACGCCGGACGCAGAATTCGCTGGCTTGTAGGCCGAAGGACCGGGGGCTATCGTTGCCAAAGGCTGGTGCGAGGCCGCACGCTTGCACTGGAGTGACATACCACGGACGGTATCGGTAGCCCGATAAAGGTGTCGAATTGGAAGCCAGGGAATTCAGTCATTTTCAAAGCAGTGACATAACGGGTAACGGTCAGAGTACGCAAGTCATGGGCGCCATCAGTCGAGAAGAATTCAATGCCAGGATCGAGACCATCGAGACACGAATGGATGCTCGACTGGACGCTGTATCAATGAAAATTGACGGGTTTTTATCTGTTCAGGGAGAACGGGACAAAACTCAAGTCGAACGAGACAAACGCTACGACTTGATTACGCAAGAGATGCGCAGAATTGCCGACGGCGCGCAGGATGCAGCAAGGCAGGGCGCCACCGTCAAGGCCAACGTCTGGGCAGCAACGGCCGTCCAGTTACTTGGAATAGTCGCCATCGTCGTTGGGGCCTATTACGCCAATCAAGCCAACATGTACGTAGCTATACAAACCACCTTCGCGGCGGTCCAGGCGGGCAAGGATGCCCACACGCCCAAATCGCCGGAATTGCCTACGCCACTGCCACCGCAATAAAAAACGGCCTTCACATGAAGGCCGTTTTTGCAGGCGTTAAACCCGTGCCTTATGGCATTTGCGGCAACTCCTGCGGCCGCAGATCGAACACCAGCACTTCGGCATCCACGCCATTGCTCAGGGTCAGTGCCTGTTCTTCACGAACTCGCACGCCGTCACCTTCCTGCAGTTGCACGCCGTTGAGCTCTACGCTGCCACGCGCCACATGCACGTAGGCATAACGATTGGCCGGCAGTTTCAGCGTCGCGCTTTCCTGGCCGTCGAACAGGCCGGCGTAGACACGCGCGTCCTGACGTACTTTCAGCGAGCCATCAGCGCCGTCCGGCGAGATGATCAGTTGCAGGCGACCGCGTTTTTTCTGCGCACTGAAGTGCTCTTGCTGGTAGCGCGGCTTGGCGCCGGCCACTTCCGGCACGATCCAGATCTGCAGAAAGTGCACCGGCCGGGTGGCCGAATGGTTGAATTCGCTGTGGGCCACGCCACTGCCGGCGCTCATCAGTTGCACGTCACCGGGGCGGATCACCGAACCGGTGCCCAAGGTGTCTTTATGCTCCAGCGCGCCTTCAAGCACGTAGGAAAAGATCTCCATGTCACGATGCGGATGCTGGCCGAAACCCTTGCCGGCCGCCACGCGGTCATCGTTGATCACCAGCAGGTCGGAAAAACCCTGTTCACGCGGGTCGCGGTAGCTGGCAAAGGAAAAGGTGTGGAAGGATTTCAACCAGCCATGATTGGCGAGGCCGCGGTCGGAAGCTTTGCGAAGGGTCAGCATGATGAATTCTCCTTGCAGGACGTTGATTCGTCCGAGTGAGGAGAAGGTTACTGTTAATCGTTTGGGGCAATAAGTAGGTGGAAATTGAAATACTGTCCTGCTCAGGTTGACAGTTTTGCGGAGTCGATCACGCATTCTTTTCGCCGCTCTCTACGCACTTGGCCATAATGCGAGGCTTGCTTCCTTTTCCTTGATTTCAGTGATGTTCACCCATGAAAACCGTGGCAATGGTGCTGTTTCCCGACTTTCTTCTGCTCGACATGGCCGGCCCCATGGAGGTGTTTTCGGTCGCCAATCGCTACTTGAAAGCCGAAGATCACTACCAACTGATCACCTTGGGTACCGAACGCGGGATGCTGCGGGCTTCCAATGGCGTACAGGTACAGACCGACTCTCATATCGACGACCCGGCCCAGGCCTTCGACCTGCTGCTGGTACCGGGTGGACCGGGCGCCTATAACGAAAAACATCCGGCGCTGCTCGCCTGGTTGCAACGCTCGGTGGGGCAGGCCGGTTGCTACGGCTCGATCTGCACCGGGGCTTTTGTGCTCGGGCATGCCGGGCTGCTCGACGGTTATCGCGTGACCACCCACTGGAATTACACCGAGCGGCTGATCAAGGCGTTCCCCGAGGCGCGGGTGGAGACCGATCAGATTTACACCGAAGACCGCAATCTGATCACTTCGGGAGGCGTGACCGCCGGCATCGATCTGGCGTTGGCCGTGGTTGCCCGGGATCACGGGAAAAGAGTCGCCCAGGACGTGGCCAAGGTCCTGCTGGTGGTGATGAAACGGCAGGGCGGGCAAGCGCAGTTCAGTCCGTTGATGGCCGCGGTGGCACCACAGGAAACCGCGATCACCCGGGTGCAGAACCATGTCTTGGAACACCTCGACGAAGCGTTTACGGTCGAGCGCATGGCGGGGCTGGCGAACATGAGCACCCGGCACTTTGCGCGGCTGTTCGCGCGGGATGTGAACATGACGCCGATGGAGTTTCTGCAAAACGCCCGCATTGATTGCGCGCGTAATCTGCTGGAAACCACCGAGCTGCCGTTGAAGACCGTGGCCTACAAAAGTGGTTTCGGCAGTGTACGCCACATGCGTTTTCTGTTCGCTGAAAAGCTCGGTCTGACCCCGGCACAATACCGCGAGCAGTTCAGCTAGAGCGGTTGTGTCCGTGCGGTGCATCCGGATGTCCGTGTTGCGCCCCGTACGGAGGTTGTGCCGTCACCTGCAGCTGCCAAGATAAACGGCAACGCTTGGAAGGGAGAAGTGCTGGACGCCGAGGGCATGCTGCCCGCGCGCGCTGGCGCTGGAAAACGGCATGCACAGCCACAACGACTTACCCGCTGCATCGGTGTTGTATTTTGGGCCATACGCCTTTCATCTGCGCCAACGGTTGATCCTCGACGGGGATCGACAGTTGCGCATGGGCGGGCGCGCCCTCGATCTTTTGCAGGTGCTGGTCGAACACGCCGGTCGCGTGGTGCGCAAGGAACAGTTGATCGCCTGGGTGTGGCCGGACAGTGTGGTTGAAGAGATCAACTTGCGGGTGCACATCGCCGCGTTGCGCCGGGCGTTGGGCGATGGTGAGAACGGCCAGTGCTATATCGTCAACGTGCCGCAGTGTGGTTATAGCTTTATCGCCCCGGTGCACGGCGACAGCGTCGCGCAAGTGGTGTTCGAAACCCTGCAGGCGCCGCAACACAACCTGCCCGCACGCTTGACCCCGGTCATCGGCCGCGATTCGCTGGTCGGCAGTCTGGTGCGACAACTGCCGCTGTGTCGCCTGATGACGCTGACGGGCCCGGCCGGCATCGGCAAATCCACGGTGGCGCTGCGGGTGGCCGAGTTGCTGTTGCAGCATTACCGCGACGGTGTCTGGTACATCGACCTGTCCATTGCCGAGGATGCGCCTTCGTTGCTCGACTACCTGCTGCACACCCTCGACACCTCGTTCGAGACGTTAGCCTCGCGTCATGCCTTGCTGGTGCTGGATAACGGCGAGCGGCGTCGTGAATCGTGCCGGGCGCTGGTGGAGCGGTTGCTGCTGGCGGCGCCGCGACTGGCGCTACTGGTCACCAGCCGTGAACCGCTGCAGGCCAATCTCGAAACCCTGCAACCGATTGCGTCATTGACCTTCCCCAAGGCGTCGGTGCCAACCAGTGTCGACGAGCTCATGGGCTATTCGGCGGTGCAATTGCTGATCAGCCGCGCGCGTGCCCGGCAGCACGATTTCAGCCTGCGCGAGCAGGATCTGCACACCGTGTGCGCGATCTGTCGGCGGCTGGACGGTTTACCGCTGGCCATCGAACTGGCGGCGGCGCAGATCGATGCGCTGGCGCTGGTGGGGTTGCAAGCGCAGCTGGACAACGGCCTGCGCCTGCTCAGTCATGGCCGACGCACCGCGATGCCCCGGCATCAATCCATGAGCGCAGCGCTGGACTGGAGCTATCAGGATCTGCGCCCCTGTGAACGCCGGGTATTGCAGCGCCTGTCGGTATTCAAGATGGCCTTCACCGAGGAAGCCGCGCTGCGGGTCATTGACGGCGTGCATCTGCAGGCGGTGATCGAACGCCTGGCCACCAAATCATGGTTGACGATCGAGCGGGGTGGCGACTCGCTGCGCTACCGCATGCTCAACACCCTTCGCTGTTATGTCCGCGAACAGTGGGAAACCAGCGCTGAACGGGTGGATAACCTGCAGCGCCTTGTCCGGTACAACGGGCGCAATCGATCAGGCGCGGGCGGACAACTGGTCACGCAACGCCTCGAGCAATAAGCGCACGTTGCGCAGGTCGGGGGTGGCGTAACCTTCGGTGAAGCGCTGATAGATCGGGGTCAGCAGCTCCAGTGCCTGGCGGTGGCGTGATTGACGCTGCCACAGTCGGGCCAAAGATGTGGCGCTGCGTAGCTCCCAGGCCAGCGCGCCTTGAGAGCGGGCGATCGCGAGAGCGTTTTGCAGGAGATGTTCTGCCTGCTCGCTGAGGCGTCCCTGTGGACAATCCGCCTCACTCGCCAATAACCGCTCAGCCTCGGCCCGCAACACCTCGGCCGTGCTCCAACCTGCCGCGCCACTGCGCGCCCGCTCCAGCAACGCGTCATCGATATGGCGAGCGTCGAGCGTGACCATCAGCTCCTTGATCAGCCCGTTATCCGCCGGAGCGTCGGGCTGGGCCAGGCGCTCATCGATCACCTGCGCATAGTGCCGTCCCCAGCGATAGAACAGCAGCACCGAGTGCTTCTGGGCCTGCTCCAGCAACAGCTGCAACAGTTCACGGGCAGTCTTGGTATCGCCGTTGTAATGGGCGATCAGACAGCTGGCCAGCGCCAGGGTGTAGCAGATCGAAGTGCCGTGGTTGATCTGCACGGCGATGTCCAGCGCTTGCCGAGCGGTGCGCCATGCCTGTTCCGCAAAGCCCTGCAGCCACAAAACACGGGCGAGAATGGTCAGCGAAGCCACGCTTTGGTCGTACTGCACGCCGAAACCGTGGGTGAAGCGGTTGCGGTAGCCACTGTGGGCCATGCGCTGGATCACTTGCTCGGCACTGACCCGAGCTTGCGGCTGGTCGCCGGCAAAGTGCAGGGCGAGGACGCGCAAGCGGTGAATGCTCAATGACAGCAGTGGGTCGCCGTGGCCGCCGAGACGGTCGAACTGTTCGCTTTGCAGCAATGCCGCCTGGTAATGCCCGCAACTGAGATTGACCGCCAAATGCCCGGAAATAGCGCGCAATTGCCCGGCGATATCGTGGTGCTGTTGCGCCAGTGCATTGGCCTGGGTGAACGCCTTGATGGTCTCCGGCGAACCGCCCCAGGTGTGGTAGCAGGCGCTGCCGAGTGCCAGTTGCAGAGCAATCTCCAGGCGCGGGCAGGGTTGTTCGGCGCTTTCAAGCAGGGTCAACGCCTGGTGCACATGAGCGCCATATTCCTTGAGCAATGACAGCTCTTGCCACAGCGCGGCCGACGCCGCCGTCAGGCGGATGCCGAGATGGCGCGAGCCGTTGCCGTGCAAGCTCCAGTCGAGGGCAGCGCGCAGATCTTCCAGACTTCGGGCATAGCGCTCGATCCACTTCACGGTCGGGGTGCTTTCCCACTCGGTCCGCGCCTGCTCCATCAGGGCCAGACAACGCTCGGCATGACGTTCGCGAAGGGTTTCACGTTCGCCGCTGTGTTCGAGTTTTTCCAGTGCGTAATGGCGGGTAGTGTCGAGCAGGCGATAAAACACTTCTTCATCGCCGACATCCACATTCAGCAGCGATTTAGCCACCAGTTGCGTGATCGACGCGAGTACCTGGGTGGGGTCGATGTGCTGACCGACGATCACCGCCGCGGCCGATGTCAGGCTGAAGCTGCCGCGAAACACCCCGAGGCGGCGCAGGCAAGTCTGCTCGCAAGGGGTGAGCAGGTTGAAACTCCAGTCCAGCGTGGCGTGTAGCGTCTGGTGTCGCGCATGGCGCTGGTGATTGCCCGCCGCCAGTGGGTGCAGCTGATCCTGCCATTGCTGCAGCAAGCCGCTCAGGCCGAGACTTTCGACCTGTGCTGCCGCCAGTTCCAGGGCCAGCGGAATACCGTCCAGACGCCGGCAGATCTCCATGACCAGCGGTAAGTCGGCGTCGCTCAATTCAAAGTGTTCATGGGCGACCATCGCCCGTTCGACAAACAGTTGCAGGGCGGCAAAAGCCATCGCCTGTTCGCGATCGAGAACACTCGTCGCAGGCGGGCAGTCGAGGGATTCCAGACGCTGCACGAACTCGCCTTCAGCGCGCAGGCTTTCGCGGCTGGTGGCCAGGATGTGCACCTGCGGCGCCCCGCGCAGGAGGCTCTCGACGAGCAGTGCCACGGCATCGATCAGGTGTTCGCAGTTGTCGATGACCAGCAGCATCTGGCGCTCGCGCAAATGGTTGATCACCCCTGCCAGCGGATCGCCGTCGTGCACTGCCAGATCCAGCAGGGTAGCCAGTTGCGAACCGATCAGCGCCGGGTCGTTGAGCGGCGCCAGATCCAGCAGGCGGATGCCGTCGCGATAGCGTCCGAGCAACTGCTCGGCGACGCGCAGGGCGACGGTGGTCTTGCCGATTCCACCGGGGCCGACCAGAGTGATGCAGCGCTGTCGCGGCAGTTGCTGCATCAAGCTGTCGACCAGCGGCTGGCGACCGATCATCCGGGTGTGGCGCAGCGGCAAGTTGTGGCGACCGGGAGCCGCCTCCAGCGGCCGCTGTCCGTTGGCTTGCACCGTCAGCGGGGCAACGAAACTGTAGCCGCGCTGGGCCACGGTGACGATATAGCGCTGGCCGGCCTGACCGTCGCCCAGCGCCTTGCGCAGGGCGGCCATGTGCACCCGCAGATTGATGTCCTCGACGACACTGTCCGGCCATACACCGGCGAGCAGTTGTTGCTTGCTCACCACTTCCCCGGCATGCGCCAGCAACATCAGCAGAATATCCATGGCGCGCCGACCCAGACGCAGCGGCTGGTCACCTTCCATGACCAGCCGCTGCCCGGTGTAGATCCGATAGGGGCCGAAGCCGATGGCCTGATTCGGGGAAAGACTCAACAGCACACTCCTGCGGTGATGCGGCAATCCTGGCAAATGGACGCTGCGTGAAGATGCAGATCGTCGGGTGCAAGGTATCGCAGCATATTCCTCAGGTTTAGCCATCAGTGCAACGCCAGGCGCCTGCGTACCGCTCAAAAGGTCATGGACCGGGTCCGGGTGTCCTTGTTTTCACGCATGACCTGACAGCGCCAGGCGAATGGATTGATCCCTTCGCTGCGAGTAAACATGTGACAGAAATGTGCCTGATCGCAGAAGCCGCATTCCAGGCTGATCTGCGTCAGGCTCAGGCCTGTGTGGCGGATCAGCAGCTTGGCGCGGGCGATGCGCTGTTCGCGGATCCAGTCCTGGGGTGCCTGGCCGGTGCTGGCCTTGAACGCCCGGGAGAAATGGCTGCGTGACAGCGAGCAGGCGCGTGCCAGCTCGGCCACTTCCAGGCTTTCTCCGAGGCGTTCGAGGATCAGTTGTTTGACCTGCCGCTCCCGTTGCGGGCTGAGGCCGCCGATGAGCGGCTTGCGGGTTTCGGTGGCAGGGGCGAGGGCGACTGATTGCTGTAAAAGAGCCATGGCCAAAGTCCGTGTCGTGGGGGCAAAAACAACGCTGCGCAGAGGCCTTCATTGTTAAGACGGGAGAGGCAGGCTGACGAGTTAATCGTTGTTAATTCGCAGGCCTGACCCGGATGCAAACCGCCGTTGATCGGGTAAAGTGCTCAGCACTTGCGACTGGTCAGTGAAGGAATTGCAGCCTATGAACCGTAACGATCTGCGTCGCGTCGACATGAACCTGCTGGTGATTTTCGAAGCGCTGATGTTCGAAAAGAACCTGACCCGCGTCGCCGAAAAACTGTTCATGGGCCAACCGGCAGTCAGCGCCGCGCTGGGGCGTTTGCGCGACCTGTTCGATGATCCGTTGCTGCTGCGCAACGGTCGCAGCATGGAGCCGACCGCCCGCGCGCTGGCGATTCTGCAGGAGCTGCAACCGGCGATGGATGTGATCTCCGGCGCGGTCAGCCGGGCCAAGGAGTTCGACCCGGCCAGCAGTTGCGACGTGTTCCGCATCGGCCTGTCGGATGACGCCGAGTTCGGTCTGTTTCCGCCGCTGCTGCGACAGCTTCAGCAGGAAGCACCGGGGATTGTCGTGGTGGTGCGCCGTGCCAATTATCTGTTGATGCCGGCGCTGCTGGCGTCCGGGGAAATCTCGGTCGGCGTCAGTTACACCACCGATCTGCCGGCCAACGCCAAGCGCAAAAAACTGCGCGACATTCCCTGCAAAGTGCTGCGAGGTGATGATCGCCCGGGGCCGCTGACGCTGGACGAATACTGCGAGCGCCCGCACGCCATGGTCTCGTTCTCCGGCGACCTGAGCGGCAACATCGACCTGGATCTGGCCAAGGTTGGCCGGCGTCGGCGCGTGGTGCTCGGCGTGCCGCAGTTCAGCGGTTTGCGTGCGTTGCTCGCCGGCACTGAAATGATTGCCACCGTGCCGGACTATGCCGCGTGTGCGCTGGTCGAAGGCTGCGCCTTGCGCGCTGAAGATCCACCGTTCCCGATCGACGCCGCCCAGCTGTCGATGGCCTGGAGCGGGGTGCACGACAACGACCCGGCGGAGCGCTGGCTGCGCTCGCGAATCAGCCAGTTCATGGCGGCGCCGCTGGAGATCCCGCCTGCTTGAACACACCGCAAAACCCCTGTAGGAGTGAGCCTGCTCGCGAAGATACCTCCATAGTCACCATTGTTGGCGCCTGACACACCGCATCGCGAGCAGGCTCACTCCTACAGAAGTCCGGATGGCCTGAAAGAGAGCACATCCATTCAATTTTCTGCCGCCCGCACCGAGCATGATTCAACCCGATAAGGATTAAAGGGTAGGGTCATGAGCGCATCACCACGCGATGAACAGGCACAGGATATCGGTCTGCTGTTTCTGCGGGTCAGCGGTGGACTGTTCCTGCTGTGGGTCCACGGTTTGCCCAAGCTGCTGGACTTCAACGCGCAATTGCAGCAGATCGAAGACCCGTTCCACCTCGGCGCGCACCTCACGCTCTGTCTGGCGATTTTCGCTGAAGTCCTCTGTCCGCTACTGATCGTCGCCGGGGTGCTGGCGCGATTGGCCTGCTTGCCTATTCTTTTTGTTCTGCTGGTGGCGCTGCTGGTCGTGCATCCGCAATGGAGTGTGGCTGAGGGGCAATTCGGCTGGTTGTTGTTGATCCTGTTCGCCACTGTGTTTATCGCTGGGCCGGGACGCCTGGCGCTCAATGTTCGTCTGCCCGGAGTGTTGCGTTATGCCTGAAGCCCTGAGTCCAAAAGCACCGGGGGTCGGTGAAACCGTGACCCTGATCGTCAAGCACCGGGTCAAGGCCGGATTCGAACAGCCTTACGAGGCCTGGTTGCGCAACATCGTCAGGGTCGCCGGACAGCGCGACGGCCACCTCGGGGTCGACGTGGTGCGCGGCAAACTGGCCGGTCTCGACACCTACACCTGCGTCCTGCGCTTTTGCTCCACCGAGGCCATGCAGCTGTGGCTGGAATCGCCGCAGCGCCAGGCGCTGGTGGATGAAGCGGCGCCGATGCTCGCCGATGGCGACCAGACTGAGGTCGCACCGGTCAACGAATTCTGGTTTGCGCCGCTGGCCGATGCCGCGAAGCCGCCGCCGCGCTGGAAGCAAGCGGTGATCACCCTGTTGGTGATCCTGCCGCACACGCTGCTGGTGCCACTGATCTGGGGGCCGCTGCTCAAGCTGCATCCGCTGCTTTCCAACTACGTGGTCGCCACGTTCCTGATCACCCTGACCATCGTCCTGTCGGTGGTGTACGTGTTCATGCCGCGCGTAACCCGGTTGTTCGCACCGTGGCTGGAGGCCGGTCAGGCCCATGCCCACCTCGAACCGGCGAAACAGCCGTCACGCTGACACCCATTCATCTACTCGAAAGGAACTGCGATGAACGCCGATCTGATTCTGTTCAATGGCCAATTTCATACCGTAGACCGCAGCAAGCCGCTGGCCAGTGCGGTGGCGATCAAGGACGGCCGCTTTGTCGTCGTTGGTAACGACACTCAGGCCATGGCCCTGCGTGGTTCGGCCACGCAAGTGATCGACCTGCACGGGCGCTGCGTGATCCCCGGCCTCAACGACTCGCACCTGCACCTGATCCGTGGCGGCCTCAACTACAATCTCGAACTGCGTTGGGAAGGCGTGCCGTCGCTGGCCGATGCACTGCGCATGCTCAAGGAACAGGCCGACCGTACGCCGACTCCGCAATGGGTGCGTGTGGTCGGTGGCTGGAACGAATTCCAGTTCGCCGAAAAACGCATGCCGACCCTTGAAGAACTCAACCAGGCGGCGCCGGACACCCCGGTGTTCGTTCTGCACCTGTACGACCGCGCGCTGCTCAACCGCGCCGCACTGCGCGTCGCCGGTTACACCCGCGACACGCCGAACCCGCCGGGCGGCGAGATCGTGCGTGATGCCAACGGCAACCCGACCGGCATGCTGGTGGCAAAACCCAACGCGATGATTCTGTACTCGACGCTGGCCAAGGGGCCGAAGCTGCCGCTGGAATATCAGGTCAACTCGACCCGCCAGTTCATGCGCGAACTCAATCGCCTCGGCCTGACCAGCGCGATCGATGCCGGCGGGGGGTTCCAGAACTATCCCGACGACTATCAGGTGATCGAGCAACTGGCCAAGGACGACCAGTTGACCGTGCGCATCGCCTACAACCTGTTCACCCAGAAGCCGAAAGAAGAACTGACCGATTTCCAGAACTGGACCGGCAGCGTCAAGTTGCACCAGGGCGACGATTACCTGCGGCACAACGGCGCCGGCGAGATGCTGGTGTTCTCTGCGGCCGACTTCGAAGACTTCCTCGAACCGCGCCCGGACCTGCCGCAGACCATGGAGCAGGAGCTGGAACCGGTGGTGCGCCATCTGGTCGAGCAGCGCTGGCCGTTCCGTTTGCACGCCACGTACAACGAGTCGATCAGCCGCATGCTCGACGTGTTCGAGAAGGTCAATCGCGACATTCCGTTCAACGGTCTGCCGTGGTTCTTCGACCACGCCGAAACCATCACCCCGCAGAACATCGAGCGGGTGAGGGCGCTGGGCGGTGGCATCGCGATTCAGGATCGCATGGCGTTCCAGGGCGAATACTTCGTCGACCGCTACGGCGCGAAAGCCGCCGAAGCCACGCCACCGATCAAACGCATGCTCGCCGAAGGAGTGCCGGTGGGTGCCGGCACCGATGCCACGCGGGTGTCCAGCTACAACCCGTGGACCTCGCTGTACTGGATGGTCAGCGGCCGCACCGTCGGCGGTCTGGCGTTGTACGAGGAAGGACTGCCACGCACCACTGCGCTGGAACTGTTCACCCACGGCAGCGCCTGGTTTTCCTCCGAGCAGGGCAACAAGGGCCAGATCAAGGTCGGGCAACTGGCGGACCTGGCGGCGCTGAGCGCGGACTTCTTCCACGTCGAGGAAGAAGCGATCAAGTGGATCGAGTCGGTGCTGACCGTGGTCGGCGGCAAGATCGTCTACGCCGCCGGCGATTTCGAAGACCTCGGCCCACGCTCGATCCCCGTGCTGCCGGACTGGTCGCCGGTGGTCAAGGTGCCGGGCCACTGGCGTTCGAACTCGCCTTTGCAGGCGCAAGTGCACCAGTGCGTCGGTGCCTGCGCGGTGCACGCGCACAGCCATGAAAAAGCCCGACTGTCGACCGCACCGGTCAGCGACTTCGCCGGTTTCTGGGGCGCGTTCGGCTGTTCCTGTTTCGCTTTCTGATCCCTACAAAAAAGCGCCGGCCAACCGGCACGGCGCTTCCTGCAACATCCATCCAAGGAGTTTCCCATGAGCGTTCCCTACAAGCGTCTGAACAAAGATGATGCGGTCGTGCTGCTGGTCGATCACCAGACCGGTCTGATCTCGCTGGTGCAGGACTTCACCCCCAACGAGTTCAAGAACAACGTGCTGGCGCTGGGCGACATCGCCAAGTTCTTCAAGCTGCCGACCATCCTCACCACCAGCTTCGACGCCGGCCCCAACGGCCCGATCGTGCCTGAGCTGCGCGAGCAATTCCCCGATGCCCCGTTCATTCAGCGCCCGGGCCAGATCAATGCGTGGGACAACGAAGACTTCGTCAAAGCGATCAAGGCCACCGGCCGCAAGCAACTGATCATCGCCGGTGTGGTGACGGACGTGTGCGTGGCATTCCCGACCCTGTCGGCCATTGCCGAGGGTTTTGAAGTGTTCGTGGTCACCGACTCGTCCGGCACCTTCAACACCACCGTGCAACAAGCGGCGTGGGCGCGGATGTCGGCTGCCGGTGCACACCTGCTGAACTGGTTCTCGGTGGCGTGCGAGCTGCAAGGTGACTGGCGCAACGACATGGAAGGCCTGGCGCATCTGCTGTCCGAACGCCTGCCGAACTATCGCAATCTGATCAACAGCTACACAAAGTTCACTGCCAAGTAATTGCTTGAACTGAAAGTGCCCGCTTGATTGCGGGCATTTTCATGTGCAGTAAAAAGTGGCGCAATCCACCATCCTCTGTGGCGAGGGAGCTTGCTCCCGCTGGGCTGCGCAGCAGTCCCCGAAATCTTGTGAGCGCTGCGCACTCAAGCGGGAGTAAGCTCCCTCGCCACAAGGTTCGGCGTTCACCTGTTTGACAGGGCTAGCGCTTTTGCAGCCAACCCAGAAAACCACCCTTGCGCACCGCCACCGGTTTGGCCATCAACGCCAGTCGGCTGTTCTGCTGTCGCACGGCCTGCAATTTGTTCAACGCCTGGCCGACTTCGCTGCGCTGTTCCATGCACTGGCGGGTCAGGGCTTTGTCGAGGCGGTAGATGATGCTTGATGTCAGTGCGGTGAACGTCGCTTGCGACGGCGTATCGGCGAGGATGCTCTGTTCGCCCATGACCTCGCTCGGCCCCATGCGTCCGGCCTCGGTCTGGCCGTTGCCGTCGGGCACGGTCGCACTGATCACACCAGTGGCGATGACAAACAGACTGTCGGGCACTTCATCCAGATCCAGCACCACCTGACCGGCCGCGTACTGCTGCGCGACCATCGATTCGGCGAGGCGATCACGTTCTTCATGGCTCAGCGAGCGGAAAACTTTCACTTCATCGAGCAACGCCCGGGCGCGGGTCGAGGGTTCGATCACGCCATCAGGGTGCCGGGAAATACCTGCCGCTTCGAGATGCCGGTGGGCGAGGTCGAACAGTTGATTGCGCACTTCGCCTTTCTTGCCCAGTTCACTGATGAAGCCGCTGGCAACGTATTCGGACATCTCTTCACCGGCCTCTTTCAACACGGCTTTGGGCGGCGGATTGAGCAGCAGGCTGCTGCTGCCCTGCAAGGTGCGGTCGAGGGCGTCGAGCACCCGTCGTGGGCGAATGTGATTCGGCACCTTGATGCTGATCGAGACCCCGTGCAGGTTGCTCGGGCGACTGAGATTGACGATCTTTGCCTTGGCCGCCACCGAGTTCGGCACCACGGCCAGCGTGCCGCTGCTGGTCAGCAAGTGCGTGGCGCGCCAGTCGATGTCGATGACCTTGCCCTCGACACCGTCGATCACCACGAAATCGTCGACCTGATACGGCTTGGTGGTGTTGAGCACGATCCCCGAGAACACGTCGCTCAAGGTGCTTTGCAGCGCCAGACCGACGACGATCGCCACCACTCCGGAAGTCGCCAGCAAGCCTTTGACCGGCAGCTCCAGCACATAGCCGGCGGCCGCGACGATCGCCGCCAGAAACACCAGCGCGCCGATCACGTCCTGCAACAGCCGACCGCTGTGGCCGATGCGCCGCATCAGGATCAGGCCGATCACCTCGGTGAGCACCCGCGCAGCGTACAGCCACCAGACAATCCCCAGCACCGTCGCGCCCAGTTGCATCACCCGGTCATCGGCGAACAGCGGCGCCTGCAACGGGCTGATCTCGGCGTTGATGATCAATGCGCTGAACGCCAGAAACAGCGCCAGGCGAATGCCGACTCTCGGTGCGCGATGCTTGAACGGGGCGAGGTGCCAGAGCAACGCGTCGAGCAGCAGCAGGGCGGCGCTCCAGGACAATGGGTGGGTGAGGAGGAAGGACATGATGTGCTCCACGATGATGAGCGCTGTTGTGGCGAGGGAGCTTGCTCCCGCTTGAGTGCGCAGCACTCACAAAAACTTGGGGCCGCTGCGCAGCCCAGCGGGAGCAAGCTCCCTCGCCACAGAATGTGGTCGGGCGAAAAACTCGCCACACCGTCAGGTGTGGCGAGGGAGGGGACCTCACTTCAGATGCGTCTTCAGCTCCGCCGCGGCCTGGCGCATGGCCGCTTTCACTTCGGGAATCTGACTCAGCGGATTGAGCAAGCCAAAGTCATGAATCATCCCGTTGTAGCGCACCGAGGTCACCGCCACCCCGGCCGCATCCAGATGCCGCGCGTAGCCTTCGCCTTCATCACGCAACACGTCGAATTCGGCGGTTTGTATCAGCGCGGCAGGCAGGCCCTTGAGCTGTTCGCTGCTGGCGTTGAGCGGCGAGGCGTGGATCTGCGCACGCTCGGCCGGGTTGGTGGTGTAGTTATCCCAGAACCACTGCATCATGCCTTTGGTGAGGAAATGGCCCTCGGCAAACTGCTGGTACGACGCATCGTCGAACTGCGCGTTGGTCACTGGCCACATCAGCAGTTGGAAGCGCAGGGCCGGGGTTTGCTGTTCCTTGGCCATCAGCGCCACGACCGCCGCCATGTTGCCGCCGACGCTGTTGCCGGCCACCGCCAGACGCTTGCCGTCGACGCCAATGTCCTTGCCATGCTCAGCCACCCATTTGGTCGCCGCATAGGCCTGGTTGATCGCTGTCGGGTACTGTGCTTCCGGCGACGGCGTGTAATCGACGTACACCGCGACCGCTCCAGAGCCGACCACCAGATCGCGAATCAGGCGCTGGTGGGTCGGGTAATCGCCCAACACCCAACCGCCGCCGTGGAAGAACATGAACACCGGCAATTCACCTTTGACCTTGGCCGGCCGCACCACTTTGAGGTTGATCGTCTGGCCATCGACCTTGATTGCCTTGTCGCTGACTTCAACTCCGGACAGGTCGACTTGTACCGACGCTTGCGCACCGGTCAGCACCGCACGAGCATCCTTCGGGCTCAGTTGTTCCAGCGGTTTGCCGCCGCCGGCGGCGAGGGCTTCGAGGAAGGCCTGGGTGTTGTGTTCGACACCCGGGCTGCCGGCGGCGAATGCGTTGCCGATGGACAGGGCGAGGAGGGATGCGGTCAGGGTTTTTTTGATGTTCATGCTCAATTCCATTTTCGAAAGTTATTGGTGTTATGTCGGGCTGTTTTCAAACCGTGAACACAGATTAATGAGCTGTCGAAAAGTGAAAAAGCGGCTATAAAGCGTTTGACTGTCTACCAGAGAGTGACAATGAACCCGTTCGAAGACATGCGTATTTTTTGCCAGGTCATGGACTCCGGCAGCTTCACCGCTGCGGCCGATCAGTTGGGCCTGTCCAAGCAGTTCGTCAGCCGCCGTTTGATGCAGCTCGAAGAGCGCCTCGGTGTGCGCTTGTTGAACCGCTCCACCCGACGCCTCGACGTCACGCCACTGGGCCAGAGCTACTACGAGTCGGCGCTGCGTCTGCTGGGCGAAGTCGAACAGGTCGAGCAGGGCATCGCCGGGCAGACCGCCGAGCCGCGCGGGACGATTCGCGTCAGTGCACCGCTGTCGTTTGCCGTGGCGCATCTGGGGTGTCTGCTGCCGCTGTTCCTGCAGCGCTATCGCGATGTCACCGTGGAAGTGGATTTGAGCGACCGCCCGGTGGACCTGCTGGGCGAAGGTTATGACTTGGCGCTGCGCATCGGCGTGCTGGAAGACTCGACGTTGATCGCCCGACGCATCGCCGCCATCGAACGGGTGTATTGTGCAAGCCCCGCGTATCTGGCCGAACGCGGCACACCGCTCAATCCCGAAGACCTGCACAGCCACGATTGCCTGCCGTATGGCCACGGTCGTTCGGTGCAATGGCGCTTCAACGCGGGGCAGGGCAAGCCGCTGCTGGTCAACGTCACCGGGCGCATGCGCGTGAACAATGGCGAGCTGCTGCGTGATGCGGCGGTGCAGGGGATGGGGATTACCTATCTGCCGACGTTCATCGTTGGCGCGGCGCTGAAGGACGGGCGACTGGTGCCAGTGCTCGACGACTACCGCCCCGAACCGCTGACCCTGTCGGCGGTGTACCCGCAGCATCGCCAGGCCTCGCGCCCGGTGCAGGCACTGGTCGAATTCCTGCGCGAACGCCTGAATCAGATGTAAGCGCTTCGAACTGTAGGAGCGAGCTTGCTCGCGAAAGCGTTGGTTCAGGCAATGAAGATGTTGGCCGAACCGACGCCTTCGCGAGCAAGCTCGCTCCCACAGTGGAACGGCGGTGTGGCTTACAAAGTCGCAACAACCGTCCTGATCGGGCTGTTCTAGACTCGGAGCCGCTCAATCACGAGCATCGCCCGGAGTGCGCCATGGAAGTGCCCGACAATAAAACCGCCATCGACAGCAATCGACAGGCGTGGAACGATTCTGCTCGCCATCATCGTGAATCGGCGGAATGGCAAGCGCTGTTGAACGACGTATCAAAGGCTGATTTCTCCTGCCTCGACGACACCTTGCGTGGCGTGCTGGAGCAGGTCGGCGTCGACGGTAAAGCGCTGATTCAGCTCGGTTGCAACAACGGCCGCGAAAGCCTGTCGCTGTACGCCCTCGGTGCGCGCAGTGTGGTCGGCGTCGATCAATCGGAAGCGTTTCTCGAACAGGCCCGCGAGTTGAACCAGCGCTCGCCACACCACGCCGAATTCATCGAAAGCGATATCCATCACCTGCCGGCCGCACTGCACAACCGCTTCGACGTGGCACTGATCACCATCGGCGTGCTGAACTGGATGCCCGACATCGGCGAGTTCTTTCGCCATGTCGCGCTGACCCTCAAACCGGGCGGCAAACTGGTGATCTACGAAACCCATCCGTTTCTGGAAATGGTCGACCCCGACGCCGAAGACCCGTACCGCCTCGCCAGCTCCTACTTCCGCGCCGAGCCATTCGTGCAGGAAGAACCGATCGTCTACGTCGGCAAGGTCGAGCAGCTGGCTGCCAAGTCCTACTGGTTCGTGCACACCCTCGGCGCCATTTTCAGCGGTGCCATCGCCGCCGGCCTGAACATCGCGCATTTCAGGGAATATGCACATTCGAACCGGGAAGAGGTGTACGACCAGTACCTGAATCAGCCAGCGCAGATGCCGCTGTGCTTTACCCTTGTCGCCAGCAAGGCCTGAAGCTTTCCATCGCTGCAACCGGCCTCATCGCTGGCAAGCCAGACTCCCACAGGTTTTTGGGTCTTGCACAACACCCTGTGGGAGCTGGCTTGCCAGCGAAGGCGTCGATAAGGTCTCAAGTCTGGCTGAAAGAATCTGAACCAACTTTGCCCGTTTGACCCTTCTGAATGTTCGAGCAAGCCTCTGCCACATAGCCGATGGCTCGAAGCAACTCTTCATCGTCGTCATCGCTTAGCACTTGTTTCAGATATTCACGAATGGCCGCGACATCTACGAGTAATGACGGCAACTCCAGGCTGATGAGTTTGTGGCTCAACGTTCTGCTCCCTTGTGTTTTTGCGCCAATTTACTTGATCACGCCATTGGCAACAGTCAGGCATAGCCTTTAGGTCAGGAGGGCGATTCTTTTTCGGGTGTGGGCAAAGTCCTGTGTTACGCACAAAACATAGCGAACAGCTACCTGCCTCATCGCGAGCAGGCTCACTCCTACATTTGATCGGTGTCGTACACAAATCCACTGTAGGAGCGAGCCTGCTCGCGAAGGCGGCCAAATGGCCGCCACACCTCTAACGATTGATCAAGCCTGCGCCGTCGCACTCACCACCGGCCGCCCGGGTTTGCGCAGGGGTTCCAGGCGTGAGCCGTCGTAGCGGGTTTCGCGGTAGAAGCGCCAGCGGCCGAACAGGCCGTAGACGTGGGTGACGCGGCCCTGTTCGTGGTAGCCCATGCGGATGTGCAGTTTCAGTGCCGGGATGTTGTGGGTTTCGCAGACGTCGACGACTTTGTCGCAGCCTTGGGCGGCCATCGCTTCCCACAGCGCGACTTGCACGTCCACCGACAGGCTGGTGCCGAAATACGGCCGGGCCATTTCGCCGCCGAACTCGAAGAACTCGCCCGGTTTGACCGGGAACCAGCAGCCGTAATAGTGACGATCGTGATAGTCACGAATACTGCCCCAGATGAACGCCACCGCGTGGCCGTCGGCATCCAGGTACATGTGCCCGGTGTGGCCTTCGGCGGCGAGTTCGGCCATGGTCTCGACGCGGTCGCCGAAGTGTTTGGCGAAGGCGCCAGTGTTGAGCTGGGTGATATCGACTTTGCGCAAACCTTCGTACGGACGCAGCTTGTGCGGTGGCACCGGGGAGACCAGATCGCGCTCCATCCACAGCAGTTCCCAGTGGAAGAACACGTAGCGTTTCCACAGGGTGGCGAAGAGACGGCCGAGGCCTTTTTGACGAA
The DNA here is from genome assembly GCF_000282275.2 of Pseudomonas sp. GM30. NCBI lineage: Bacteria > Pseudomonadati > Pseudomonadota > Gammaproteobacteria > Pseudomonadales > Pseudomonadaceae > Pseudomonas > Pseudomonas sp. GM30. Next base: position 94,627 of record NZ_AKJP02000030.1, read on the forward strand.
TGCGTTCGCGCAGTTTTTCGATAACACTCATGTTGCCCTCCGTGGCCGAGGCCCGGTGTGGTGGATGTTGCTTTTGTGGGTATAGATCACACCTGCAACGCCGTTTCGAAGTGCCATCTTCGAAAGTATTGCAAGTTATGTAGGTCGATCGAGTGCCGCGGCACCGCGTAGAAAATCCTTGTTCAGATCGGCGTAGGAAACCCGTGGAACGCCCGGCAGCCGCTGCTCTAGCACGCGGCTCAGGGATTCTCCGGGATTGAGGTAGGCATCCCCGAAATCGCTCCCGTGCTGATTGGGGTGGGCAACGATTTCCAGTACACCGTCGGTCGGCGCGGGATCGTTGCGCAGGTCTACCGGGGTACACACATAGTCCGCCGTCGCTGCGGCCAGACGCTGCAAACGCCAGTTGAGCAGACCTTTGAACACACGTTTGGGCAGGCTGAGGTTCTGCCCCAGGTTGCGCGCCAGACGAATCGGCACGCCTTGCTGAGCGGCAAACCGCGCGACGATTTCACCGATCGGCCAGATGTTGTGTACGTGCTGATGCGAGTCGATATGGCTCGGTCGCACGCCATGCTCGACGCAGCGCTGCCACTGCGCCTGCAACTCTTCACGCACCGCTTCGCGATCTTCGCGACCGAGCCAAACGCTGTGCCGTGGCAGGCTCAGGTCGAACACGCCGTGGCTATCGCAGAAGGTGCGACTGCGCAGGATTGAGCTGCTCAGCGGCCGCCCGTAGGTCAGGTTGAAATGCAACCCGACCCGACCTTGCAGCGACGGATGCCGGGCCATCGCGCAGGCTGCTTCGAACGCTGGCATGTTGGCCATGGCCGTGGCCGAGCTAATGACCCCGGCCTGAAACGCGGCGAAGATCGTCGCGTTTTCGTTCGGGCTCAAACCGAAATCGTCAGCGTTGACTATGACTTGGCGAGGCATGATCGCCCTCCGTGGTGATGGCGACAGGTGTGGACACAGGGGCAGGTTTGGCCGCGCGTCGCGCCCGCCATTGCTGCACTGATGGTTTGATTCGCTGCCAGAGCCGCAAGCCAAGCCCCAACAGGATCCCGCTGGGGCGCCAGGAATAGAAACTCCAGCGCCAGTGTTCCAGTTGTCCGGTCATGCGTTCGTGCAGTTGGTGGCTGGAGTTTTCCAGGCTGACCCGCGAGGCATCGATCCAGCGCCAATGCTCGTCCAGCCCCCAGCGAATCCATTCCTCCAGCAGCACCCGGCCGCTGCCCAGATCGGCGTATTGCGGCAGGAACGCGAGGTTGTAATCGTAGAGTCGGCCCTGCTCCAGCAAGCCGAGGCGATAGCTGATGCAACGCCCGTTGAGTTCCAGCGTCACCACCCGCACCAGGCCCTGGCCGGCGAGGGCGGTGAAGGCGCGTTCGATCCATTGCCGACTGCGTTCGCTGGCAAAGATCCCCACGCCTTCGTCGCCTTTCCAGCTCACCGCTTCGACTTCGCTGATCGCCTGCAACAGTGGACCCATGCTCAGCGCATCGGGGCTGATGCGCCGCACCTGGGCGCCACACGCGGCAATTCGTTTGCGTGCGCGTCGCAGCTTGTAGCGTGGGTCGCCGGAGACCTCCTGATGATCGGCGTCGCTGATCAGATGCACCGGCACCCGGCAACTGAGGCGGCGTTCGCCCGCAGAACTGTGAGCCATCCATGCGGTGAGGGCGCTTTCCTCACCCGCCGGCTCGGACAATTCGTTGAGCTGCAGTAGCGCGTGCGGCAGCTGTCGGCGGATCAGGCGCAAGGCTTCGCGCATGTCTTCGCCCTTGAGTAATGACAGCAGCGCCAGCCGGTCCGCCAACGGATAGCCCAAGTGATGCAGCATGCGGAATGGCACGCCGGCAAAACGCTCGCGGCCCGCCACCAGTGGCAGACACAAGCGCAATTCGTCCGCATCCCAACCGAGCAGGATGTGCAGGCGCTCACCCGCGCCCAGTGCCTGCTCCGCCGCGCACAACCAGCCCAGGTGGTTGAACGGTGTGTGATCCGTCACCCGCAGGCGCAGCGCTTCATAGGCGGCTGCCGGGAAGTCGGCCGCGCACAGTGAAGTGCGCCATTCGAATCGCGCCGTCATGGGCTCAGGCCGCCGTGGCTGTGACAGGTGGACGGGACGGTTTGCGCAGCGCATCCAGTCGCGAACCGCTGTAGCGGGTTTCGCGGTAGAAGCGCCAGCGCCCGAACAGGGTGTAGACGTTCATGATCCGGCCTTGCTCGGTGTATCCCATGCGCAGGTGCAGCTTGAGCGCCGGGATGTTGTGGAACTCGCAGACGTCCACCACCTTGTCGCAGCCTTGGGCGGCCATGGCTTTCCACAGTTCCAGTTGCAGGTCCACCGACAGTTCGCTGCCCCAGTAGGCACGGGTCAGTTCGCCGCCGAATTCGAAGAACTCGCCGGGTTTCACCGGGAACAGGCAGCCGTAGTAATGCCGGTCGAAATAGTCCCGCGCGCTGCCCCAGATGAACGCCACGGCATCGCCCTGATCGTCCAGGTGCATGTGCCCGGTGTGGCCTTCGTTGGCCAGCTCGGCCATGGTCCCGACGCGGTCGCCGAAGTAGCGGGCGAAGGCGCTGGCGTTGTCGGCGGTGATCTTCACCACCCGCAGTGGCGGATACGGTTTGAGGCTGTGCGGTGGTACCGGACTGACCAGATCGCGCTCCATCCACAGCAATTCCTGATGGAAAAACACGTAGTGCTTCCACGCCTTGGCGAGGGTGGCGCGCAGGCCTTTTTGTTTGATGTGCTGGCTGAGTTTGCTGACGGTACCCATGTTCTGTACTCCGGCGATATCGCAGGGCGAACGACTGTGGCGAGGGAGCTTGCTCCCGCTCGGCTGCGCAGCAGTCGCCAATGGGGGCGCAAGTATTGGGGCCGCTTCGCAGCCCGGCGGGAGCAAGCTCCCTCGCCACAATTTTGTTTTCGCCATGCATTGTCTGAAATTGGGGTTCATGACGCGCTCCAGCTCAGGGCGAACAGGGTTTCCCCCGGCAACTCGAAGCTGACGCGTCCGTCGCGGCAGGCAAACGGCGCGTCGCGGCTGCGGTTGTCTGCGCCGAAGTAACGCAACGCGCCGCTGTTCAGCGGGCATCTGGCGCCGCTCAGGTCGACACGCTGCAACCGCGTGCCTTTGTTCACGCCGAGCAGGCCACGCTGGTCGTCACCGGCCATCGCCAGCACATCGACTTCAAACGCATCGTTCTCCAGCCACAGTACTTGGTGCAGCCAATGCTGAGCGATGAACTGCTGGGCCAGACCCACCGGTTTCAGCTCGAAACGCTCAGCGCCCAAAACCCGGATCATGCCCTTGGGGTACTGCGGCTCGTCGGCGGCCTGAAACCAGTTGAGCATCGTCAGCAAGCCGTCCTGCGAAGCGTTGATCACCACCGAGGCCCACCACAGCGAGGCGTAGTGGGTTTCCTGATCGTAGGGGCTGAGGCTGGAGCCGCTGGACATATTGGTCTGATCCAGCAGCAAGGCCTTGCGCGGCTGGCCGTGGCCATCGAGGCCGACCAGTTCGGCGGCGCGGCGCACGCTGTCGCGGTAGACCCGGGTGGCGAGCAGGTCGCGGATCATCCATTCGTGCCACGCCAGTGCGTCGATCTGCTCGGCGGATTCGCCGAGCAGGCGCCGCGCCCAGTCGATGCCGCGCTTGTCTGCCGCGTTATCGGCAAACGGCCCGTTGACCAGCCGTGAACTGGCCGGCATGGCGATGCGCACCCCGGCCCTGGCATTCGCCGGATCACTGCGCACCTGTCTGGCCATGCTGGCGAAAATCGCCCGGTATTGTTCGAAGCTCGAATAGTTGAGGTTCGGCTCATCAGCAAAACCGATGTAGTGCGTGCCTTTACCGCCCAAGGCGCGGGTACCGGCCAGCCACGCGTCGAGCCCGCCATTGCTTTGCACGTCGGCGCGCAGATCGGCCTGACGCTGGCTGCCGGCGAGCAGGGTGATGTCCTGACGGATGCCGAAGCGCTCCTGATAAGCCTGGCGGAACGCGTCTTCGAAGTGCGGATTCTTCGCCGTGACATCGACAAAACTGTAGTAGCTGGCGGCGGTGGGTTTCAGCGCATCCAGCACCGCATGGCTGGCGGCGGGCGGCATCACGTAGGGGAGGGCGATGCCCAGATCCGGGGTGCGGCCAAGGATTTTGTCGTGCAGGGTCAGGTGGATCTGGCCGGTCTCTTCGCGCACAGGTTTGAGTTGCTGCGGAGTTTGCGCAAACCGATTGGCCGTGCCGTCGAGCCAGAACGCCGCTTTGCCGCTGCCTTGCAGACGCAGGCGCCAGACCTGTTCGCGCTCGCTGACCGGCAACGCCAGTTGATCGAACTGCCAATAGGCGCGATAGGGTTTGAGCGTTAACGTCAGTGGCTTATCGTCGCCGAACCGTTGCGCTTGCAGAGCGTTCACTCCGCCATGGAACTTGCCGGCGAGCACCGCGTGTTCCCCCGGCGCCACCTTGAAATACAACTCGTCGCCGTTCTGCGTCTGCGCGCTGAAATGCACCTTGGCCGGCTCGAACAGCGCTACCGTGTGCTCATCGTGTTCGACCCGATAATTGCGGAAGCTGTAGCCGGGAATTTCCAGACGATAACTGGCGGCGCTCGGCAACAACGGCCAGCTCTGGCTGCCACGGGTTTCGCTGGTCTTGATCCAGCGCTCGCCCTGCAACTTGCCCCGGCCATCGAGTAGGTACAGATGCTCTTCGTTGGCGTCGGCCTGCCACGCCGGGGTCCAGCGCACCGTCACGCTGTCCGGGCGATCGGTTTGCAGGTACAGGCTGCCGTCGCGGATCTCGCCCCAGCGCATCGACGCGGCAAAGGCGTCCAGCGACAGGCCGAGACCGAGCAGCAGGACCAGGCGTTTCATGCGGCCTTCCGTTGCAGCATCTGCCACAGCGGCGCGATGTCGCTGGGCAGGATGATCAGGGTTTGCCAGAACGCCACGCCGCTCAAACGGCAGTACAACACCAGCATCGCCACCGTCACGGCCAGATAGGCAATCGACGAAGCCGCTGCTGCGCCGACGATGCCGTAATCCGGAATCAACACCAGGTTCAGCGCCAGATTGAGCAGGGCGCCGAGGCCCATCAGCAACGACACAGTGCCGGGGCGGTTTTTTCCCAGCAGGTCCAGGCGCAGGATGCTCGCGTAGCACAGGCCGAGCAGCCCCGGCAGCAAGGCGAGCAGCGCCGGATACGCCGGTTGGTAGGCGATGCCGAACAGGGTGACGATCAGCCAGTTGCCGATCACTGCCATGCTCAGGCATGCGCCGAGCATCACCGTGGCGGTCAGGCGCAGGGCCAGCGGAGTGACCTTGTCCATGCCTTCGTCCTGTTGCAGTAGGCGTTTCATCAGCGGCGTGGTCACTGCTTCCGGCACGATCAGCAGCAGTTCGGCGGCGGCGCTGGCCATCGCGTAATGACCCAGCGCGGTGCTGCCGAGCAGGGCGCCGATGAACAGGTAATCCGAGCGCAGAATCACTTGCTGGAACAGCAGGTCCGGATGGCTGCGGGCGCTGTAGCGCAGCAGTTCGTTCTGGCTGGCGCGATCCCACTGCAACTGCAGCGGTTGTGCGCGTTTCAGCCAGACCCAACCGGCCAGCACCACCAGGCTGATCCCGGCCAGCCAACTGATCAGCGCCGCTTCCAGCGCCGCGCTTTTCCACATCCAGAACAGCGCGAGAAACAGCAGCAGTGGCGCCAGTGATTCGGTCAGGCGCAAGGCGTTGAACGCGACCACGCCGCCGGAGGCGTTGTGCAGAGTCAGCAGGCCGCTTTTCAGCACCGTCAGCGGCACCGCCAGCAGCAACAGCCACGCCAGCAGACCGAGCTGCACGGTGACATCCAGTTCACTGCCGAACTCGCGCACCAGCGCCACCACCAGCAGGGTCAGCAGACCGGCGAGCAGGCAACCGAACACCAGCACCTGACTCAGCAGCAGGCCCATGGGCCGTTGTTTGGCGGCCTGATAGCCCACGGCCGAGTTCAAACCGCCACTGGTGGCGGCGCTGATCAGATCGGGCAAGGTGCTGAGCAGCGCGAACAACCCGCGTTCACTGGGGCCGAGGATCCGCGCCAGCAACACGTTGCGCAGCAAACGCAGGGCGATCATCGCCAGTTTGGTGCCCATGCTCAGCGCCAGGTGCTTGAGGTAATGGCTGCGGCTCATGGCCGGTTTCCGCGAAAGATGCGCCACGACAACAACTCGGGATTGCGCGCGGTGCGCTGGCTGACGCCGAAGCGCGGCAGGTTCAGTGGGTCACCTTCGCCGCGATAGATGCCGGTGCCGGTGCCCAGGGCGAACGGGTAATCGTGCGCGGCAATCTGCTTGCGCACGCGCTCGTCGTTGTTGCCGTTGGGGTAGCAATACACTGGCAGCGGCCGGTTGCAGCCGTTGTACAAGGCATCGCGGCTGCGGCTGATTTCTTCGCTCAGGCGCACATCGTCCAGTTCAGTGAGGATCGCGTGGCTGGCGCCGTGCGGGCCGAAACGCACCAGCCCGGAAGCTTCCATCGCGCGCACCTGATGCCAGTCCAGCGCTTGGGGCTGCGCTTCGGGCGGACATTCGTCGGTGAGGCGTTCGAGCATCGCCGGTTCAAGGGTTTTCAGGCCTTGCAGGTAATGCAGCAGCGACAGGCTGCGGCGGTCGACGTCGATGTCGTCGACCAGCACCGGCACCGGGTGATGAATCGCGTGCAGGCATTCGATCAAGTGCATGCGGGCCTTTTCGCCGTGGCTGCCCCACAGGGTTTCGCCGAGGGTTTCCCACCAGAAGCGCTGACGGCTGCCGATGAAATCGGTGGAGAGAAAAATACTCGCCGGCACCTGGTGTTTTTGCAGCAGCGGGAACGCATTGACCGCGTTGTCGCGCCAGCCGTCGTCGAAGGTCAGCGCCACCCGTGGGCGTTCGCTGCGCAGGGAAGTGGGCGTCAGGATGTCCATCAGCGGCACGCAATCGAAGTGCCGGCGTAGCCACACCAGCAGGTGTTCGAAGGCTTTCGGCCCGACACACAGCTCATTGCGGTGCGGCAGGTCGGCGGCGCGGTCGTTGGCCAGCACCCGGTGCAACATCAGGATCACTCCGGCACCGTGCAACTGGTTTCGTCCCACGGAGGAGTTGAGGTAAAGCCAGCCACTGGTGCGTTTTATCAGTTGTTTGATCGCCATGGCTTCGCTCCTCTCAACGGTTTTGTTCAGGGTTCCACTGGGCGTAACGGTGGCCGCGCAGGAACTGCCACAGGCCGATGCTCATGCCTGCCAGTGTCACCAGCAGGAAAGCCGCCAGGCGGAACGGTTTGGGTAACCGGTGTTGTGAATCCAGCAGTCCGGCAATCGCCACGGCGTAGCCGAACAGTTGGGCGATCAGGGCCAGTCGATAGAAACCGTGGTCGTCCCACAGCCAGAAATTGCTCAGCAGCAACGGCAGCAGGAGGATCGGTGCCAGGCGCCGGATCAGCTTGTGGCTGATCAGCGCAATCGAATACAGGCCATGTTTGAGTGGGTTGAGCAGCTCACTGCGCTGGGCGAGGCTTTGCAGGCCACCGACGGTGACGCGTTGACGGCGGCGGAACTGTTTGTCCGCTTCGTCGACACCGTGGTCGATCACTTGCGCCTCGGGCACGTACACAATGCGCTTGAACGCCACCGGTGCACAGGTGCTGAGAAAGAAGTCGTCGTTGACCTCCGCCGGCACGCTCTGGAACAGCTCGCGGCGCAGGGCGAGCAGGGCGCCGTCGGCCGAGACCATGCAACCGGTGCGGTTCTCGACCCGGCGCAGCCAGCCTTCGTAATGCCGGTACAGGCTATCGCCGACGCTCAAGCCGCCGCCGGTCACCGGAATCACCATGTGCCCGGCGCAGGCGCCGACGCTCGGGTCACTCAGCGGAGCGAGCAGGTAGCCGAGGGTTTCTCGCGACCATTGGTTGTCGGCGTCGGTGAACACCAGAATATCGCCAGTCGCCAGCGCCACGCCGGCATTCAGCGTCGCGGCTTTGCCCTGGCGCGGCAGGTCGAGCACGGTGATGCGCGCATCGACCACCTTGTGCGCGCAGGCCACGGTGTCGTCAGTGGAGCCGTCGCTGGCAAGGATGATCTGCAGCGTCGCCGGCTGATAATCCTGTGCCAGCAGCGTGCGCAACTTGTGCTCGATGTGCCGCGCCTCGTTGTGCGCGGCGATCACGATGCTGATGTTCAGCGGCGGTGCCGGGCTGTGGCGCCAGGCCGGGAACAGCGGCGCCAGCACGGTCAGCAGCAGCGGGTAACCCAGATAGGCGTACGCCGGCAGCAGCAGGCACAGCCAGAAAATGAATTCAGCCACGGGCAGGCCTCCTGGCGTTCCAATGACACAGACTGAGAATGAACGCCGCCCCGGCCAGGTGCAGACGCAGCCAGTGCAGGCCCCACAGTTGCAGGGTCAGGCCGATGTCGTGGTGTTTGATACTCTGCCGCACGCTCAGCACCAGCCCCGGCAGGAGGGTCAACGCGACCATGAACGCGGCGTGATGCGGGAAGCCGTCGAGCAACGCTGAAATCGCCAGAAAATCGAGAATCCACACCGCAATCGACAGCAGCGGAAAGCGCAGCAAGCGCAGGCTGAAACCGTGAGTGCGCAGCAGTTGCAGATGACTGCCCTGACGCCACATTTCCTTGCCCATCCACTCGCGCCAGTTCATCTCGTAGCCCCAGTGCAGGGCGACGTTGTTGTTGATCGAGAGCAATACGGCGCCGTTGTCGCGCAGGCGCAGAGTGAATTCCTTGTCTTCGCCAGTGCGCAGGTGTTCGTTGAAGCCACCGACCTTCTCGAACCAGCGCCGGCGCATCAGCAGGTTGGAGCTGGGCAGCCAGTCCACCGGGTGCGATGCCTGACTCGACGGGCGCAGCGTGCGCCGCTGCCAGGCAGCGGCGTACCACGGCGCGGCAGCGGGGGTGTGCAGGTCGAGACCGAAGACGTCGGCCTGACCCTCGGCTTGCAGTTCGAACAAGGGCTTGAGCCAGTCTTCGGGCATTTCGACGTCGGCATCGATAAACGCGATCCACTCGCCGCTTGCCAGCAGCGCGCCGCGATTGCGCAGCGCACCAATCAGCAGGCCTGGCAGCACCAGCACTTGCGCGCCGAACTGGCGGGCGATGTGCGGGCCGTCGTCGCTCGAACCGTTGTCGACCACGATCAACTCGCAGTCGACATCGGCCGCATGTGCGGCTTTTTGAGCCGCCAGCAGCGTGCGGCCGATGTGCCGGGCCTCGTTGTACATCGGGATGATGATGCTGATCCGGCTCATGTTCTGGCCTCGGTCAGTGGCGCCTGTTCGGCCTTGAGGCGCAGCACACTGGTCAGCGCGAGCATGATCCACAGGTATTTCTGGTTCGGTGCGCTGAGGAACATCAGGAACAGGGTCAGCGACAGGAAGCTCACCCCGAGGTGGGTCATCAGGTCCGCCTGTTGCCAGTCGCGCCGCAGCATCCACGCGGCGCGCGCGCGGATCAGGTTGTACAGGCCGAGACCGAGCATGCCGACAAACAGCAGGCCGGCGGGAATCCCCAGTTCACTGAAGATTTCCAGGTAGGTGTTGTGGGCACGGCGGTACAGGTCGCCGATCTTGCGGTTGGCGGAAAACGCCTTGGCGTAGCCAGTGGTCGCGTAGTGCAACGGGAAGGTGCCGGGGCCGGAGCCAAGCAGCGGGTTCTCGCGGATCATCTGCCCGCCGACCACGATGTACGAGGCGCGGCGGCCGAGGGATTCGTCATCGTGGCCCTTGGCCCCGGCGCTCAACACGCTCAGGGACTGAATGCGCGCGAGGTAACCGGCGGGCATTGCGTAGATCGCCAGCGGAATCACGATGGCCGCGCCGAGCATGGCAAAGCCCAGGTGCCGTGGACGAATGCGGGTCAGTTGCGTGCGGTAGTGCCAGCAGCCGATCAACAGACTCAAGGCCACCACCACCAGCCCCGAGCGCGACTCGGTCTTGGTCATGCCGCCCAGCAGCAACAGGCAGCAAGCGCCCCAGAACAACCGATGCAGCAGATTCGGCCCGCGAATCACCAGCAGCAGCGCCAGCGGAATGGCGAAGGCGATCAGCAGCGCGAAGGCGTTGGGGTCTTCCAGCAGCCCGGCGGCACGCCCCTGATCCTGGAATTTGGTCGAGAACATCGCCATGGCACAGGTGGCGCTGACACTCAGGGTCACCAGACGGGCGAACAGGTCGAGGTTCAGTTCGCGGCCGATCAGCAGGGTGATGACAAACAGGATCAGGCCGACGCTCAGTTCACGCAGATGCCCCAGCGACATGCCCAAGTCATCGGTGTTGAGCAGACTGAGGAAATACAGCACCAGAAACCACAGCAGAAACCGCCAGATATTGCTGCGCAGACGCTCGGACGGAATCTGGTGCATGGCCAGTTGCAGCATCAGGATCACTGCCAGCGAAGCGCCGATCAGTTTGCTTCCGGACAGCGCGCTGTCCTTGAAGAAACCCTCGAACGGCACCAGCGCGGCAATGCCCAGCAGGCCCCAGGTCGGCTTGCGATACAACACCGTGAAACCCACCAGACCAATGACCGCGCCGGGTGCCAGAAACGGATAGGGGCTGGCGAGCAGACCGATGCAGACCATGCCGAGCAGCGTGACGATCGAGAGCGGGAAAATCATGCGCGTGCCTCCCGTGCCGTGCGGATGTACAGCTGCGACCAGCGTTCGGCCAGGGCCTTGAGGTCGTAGCGATCCTGTTGCGTACGCTTTGCGTTGTCGCACAAATGCCGGGCCAGCTTCGGCTCGCTCAGCAGGTTGTCGAGCTGACGGGCGAGGTCGGCGCTGTCGGCGGGTGTCGCCAGCAGACCGTTATGTCGGTGCTCGAGCACATCGGGAATGCCACCGACGGCGAACGCCACCACCGGTACGCCGGCCTGCATCGCTTCAAGCAGAATCATCGGTGTGCCTTCGGTGCGTGAGCTGATCACCAGCGCATCCAGTTGCTGCCACCACGGCTGCATGGCGGTCTGGTAACCGGGCAGACGAATCCGCTGGGTCAGATCGGCGGCGTCGATTCGCGCTTGCAGCACTTCGCGCTCCGGGCCGTCGCCGAGCATCACTGCATCCAGTTGCGGATGCTGGTGACACAGCGGAATCAGCGCATCGAGAAACAGGTCCGGGCCTTTCTCGCTGCTCAGGCGTCCGACGTAACCGGCCAGCCAGCGCTGGCTGTCAGTGGTGCTGATCAGCGCGTCGGCGGCGGGCAATCCGTTGGGAATCACCTGGAGTTTTTCCGCCTGCACGCTGGCCTGACGATGCAGCACAGCGATGCTTTCGGCCACGCACACCACCCGATCCACCGACGCGGTGCGGCACAACTGCAGACTCAACCAGGTGTAGAACTTCTGTTTGCGGCTGCGCGGGGTGAAGCCGTGTTGAGTAATGACCAGCGGCAAACGCAACAGCGTCGCCGCGACCCAACCGAACAACAGCCCTTTGAAATTGTGCGTGTTGATCAGCGGCCGTTCGCTGCGCCGGGCCCGCAGGTGGCGCAACAACTCGCCGAGCCCGGAGCAGCCACGGCAGTCCACCCCGGCCGCGCGAAAGCGCGCGATCAACGCCGGCGGTGCATCGAGGAACAGCACCTGGTGCTGCCCCGGTGTCGCCAGGCAGTGATCGAGCAACATGCGCTCGGCCCCATAGAAGCCGCCGCTGCTGAGCAAATGAATGATCGGCAGCGCGGCATTCGGGGTGGAGGGCGTGTTCAATTGCGCACCCAGTGCACGAAGCTTGGCACGGTCCAGTTCTTGTGCGGATTGCTCGGCAGCACGTTCTCGTCGTTGATCACCAGCAACACTGGCAGGCCCAGTTCGTGGGTGATTTGCGCCGGATGCTTGAAGCGGTGATCGAAGAACTCACGCACATAGACCAGGGCAATCGCCAGCAGCAGGCCGGTGAACAGTCCGAACGGGATGATCAGCAGCGGTTTGGGGAACGCTGGCTCTGTCGGCTCGAACGGCGGGCTGAGCACCTTGGCGTTCGACAGGTCATCGTTGAGCGAACCGGCGGTGCTGCTTTCGGCAAAGCGCTGAGCGTAGGTCGAAAACGCCGTGTGCAGTGCGTCGATTTCCGTGTCCATCTGCCGCAGCTTGCTCTGGGTCTGCTGCAAGGTGTGGATGCGGTTCTTGAACTCGGCGATGCGCGCGGTTTTCTGATCGATCACCTGTTGCACCACGGCCAGGTCGTTGGTGCGTTCCTGAATGCGGTTGCTCACCACTTTGAGGAACTGCTGGCGGGTGCGGGCAATCTGCTCGCGGGTCAGCAGCATCGGCTCACTGCCGGGCTGGAACACCGCGAGGTCATTCATGTAGCGGCTGACCTGGGTGGTCAGTTGCTCGCCCAACTGTTTGATTTCCCGATCCTCGAACGCCACGTTATCGACGGTGGTGGTGAAGGTGAAGGGGAAGGTGTAATCGTTGAGCTTGTTGCTGCTGGCAGCGGTCAGCGCGGTTTTCAGGTATTCGAGCCAGCGCTGGCTCTGTAGCAGACGATCCTGGTACAGGTTCAGGGCTTGCTCTTCGGTGTTGATCGCGTTCAGGCGGAAGGTGATTTCTTCCTTCGGATCGGACGAAGCAACACTTTCCAGCAGCGCTTGCCGATTGCCTTCCAGCCCGTCGAGTCGCACCTGATACAGGTGCTTCTTGGTTTCGTAGAAAGACTGCGGCAGGTCGATCGATTGCAGCGCTTGACGGCTACCCAGATAGTTTTGCAGCAGGGTGGCGACGAACGTCGTGCCCTGATGCGGATCGGGGAAGCTGTAGACGATCGAGATCACGTTGGAACCGGGCAGGGTCTCGATCTTCAGGCTGTTGATCGCATCTTGCGTGAGGCCGTCGAGCACGGTGTCACGCACCGGATCGGTTTGCAGCCCGAGCATGTTGCGCAGCGGATTGATCAGGTACTGCCGCAGCGGCGACGTGACATACCGGCGGAACGGTTCGCTCACCAGTTTGGCGAACACGCCCACCGGCGGGTTGTACTCGCCCTTGTCGCGCAGCTCGCTGATGGTCTGGCGGATCAGCGCCGGCGACCGGAGGATGTTGCTTTCGGTTTCCATGTCCGCCAGCGACGGCGGAATGAAGGTGGCGTTATCGACCGTCAGTGACGTGGTGGCGTCACCCTGGGAGAGTTTTTTCGACTGCACGATCACCTGGGCGGTGATATCGAAGCTCTGTTTGAGCACCAGCGGCAGTAGCAACGCGATGACTGCAAAGATCAGGAAGACCCGTTTCACCAATTGCTTGTTGGCGAAGAAGATCCTGAAGAACTCATGCAGGTAGTTTTCCTTTGGATTCATGATCGGTCACCTGAGAGTCAGTTGTTGTTACTGTCTTTGTTGTCGACGCGGTAGCCGAAGCTGAAGCCCACGCCCTGGAACAGCACCACGTCGGCCAGTTGCCTGGCGAGTTCACCGGCGCTGGCCAGTTTGGTTTTCGGCACGAACAGCATGTCGTCCGGTTGCAGGTAGGCGATCTGCGACGCATCGCCCGACAGGGCTTTTTCCACGTCGTAGTGCACGGCCTGCACCTGGTTGCCGTTGCGCCGCATGATCACCACCGAGTCCAGCCGCGCCTTGACGTTGGTGCCGCGCGCCAGGGTCAGCGCTTCAAGCACCGACACCGGACGGCGGATCGGGTAGGAACCCGGTTGGCCGACTTCGCCGAGCACGTAGATCTCGTTGCCGGCGGTGGACTTGAGCATCACATCGACGCTCATCCGCCCCGGCAATTGCGCATATTTCTGGTTAAGGAAGGTTTCCAGTTGATTGATGGTCATGCCTTGCAGCGGCACGGCGCCGATTTCCGGAAAACTCGCATAACCGTCATTGCCCACGGTGATCTCGCGGCTCATGCCGGTGGCCGGGTGATTCAAGGCGCTTTTCAGGTTCTGCTCATTGGTCAGCGGGCTGATGACTTGCACCGTCAGCTGATTACGGTTGGGCTGGAACAGTTGTTTGCGCTGGTAGGCACGCTGGATTTCATCGCGCGCCTCATCGGCGGTCAGGCCGGCGATTTTCACCGAGGTGTTGGCGCCCGGCAGGTTGATCGTGCCGTCAGGCAGCACCAACTGGTTGCCGTTGAGCTGGCTGGCGGCGGTGAAGTTCAGGCCGATCTGGTCACCCGACTGCACGCGGTAGGCGTCCGAACCGCTGGTGCTGATGTGGAAGATCACATCCAGCACGTCTTGCGGGCGCAGGGTCTGTTCGACCTTCGGCATGTCGGTGGCCTGGGCGTTGGCCGGGGTGGCGGTGAGAATGTTCACCGGCATGTTCTGGGTTTCGGAGTTGCTGGAGCAGCCTGCAAGCGGCAGCATCAGCAGAACAAGTATCTTGGCGTTCATGGCGTCATCCTTCGCGTTTGCTTACAGGTTTTTGTAGAGCCACTTGGGCATGTAGTACTTGCGCCGGTTGAACACGCTACCGACCACTTTTGCCCCGGCCTGGGTCAGGCGTTGCACGGCGGCCTGGGCGACTTCCCAGCGGGTGTCCTCGGCGCGCACCACGAACACCACGCCGTCGACCTGAGTGGCGAGCACCAGCGTGTCGGCGGCGGAATACACCGCGTCGCCGTCGATCACCACGAAGCGATACTGGGTGCCAAGTCGGTCGAGCAGCGGGCTCAGGCGCTCGGCGGTCAGGTGTTCCAGGGTGCGGATCGGCCGGCCATTGGGCAGCACATGAAAAGGCAGGCTCGAGACCTGCACCACGCAGTCCTGCAACAGCGGCGGGTTGTCCGGGTTGAACAGCAGGTCGCGCAGGCCGCGCTCCTTGCCCAGGTTCAATTGCTGCGTGAGGTTGCCTGCCGACTGGCTGGCATCGACCAGCAGCACCTGGCCGCTGCTCATCTGCGCCAGTTGGCTGGCCAGCGCCAGCGCGCTGGTGGTGGTGCCCGCGCCGGGGTTGGCGGCGGTCAGGAACAGGATCCGCAGATCCAGATCCAGCACGGTCGAAATCAGGTTCGATTCGCTGGGGTTGGCAATGCTCAGGCTTTTGTTGGTTGAACCGTCCATTAGCTTGCTCCGTGGCCGCTGAATACTTTGAAGGGGGTTTTCAACAAGATCTTCAGATCAAGCAAAAGGCTTTGCTCGGCGATATAGCTGAGGTCCAACTCAACGCGCTGGTCGAAGTCGATGTTGCTGCGCCCGGAGATCTGCCACAGGCCGGTCATGCCGGGGTAGATGCTCAGGCGCGCGAGGTGACTGTCCTTGTAGCGGTAGGCGTTGAACGAGGTCGGCCGCGGGCCGACCAGGCGCATGTCACCGCTCACCACGTTGAACAGGTTGGGCAGTTCGTCGAGGCTGGTGCGCCGCAGGAAACCGCCGATGCCGGTGATGCGTGGATCCTTGTCGATCTTGAAATCGATGGCGTCAACCCCGTGCTTGTTGAGGTGGCGCAGCGATTCCTTCAATTCTTCGGCGTTGCAGACCATGGTGCGGAACTTGTACATGCCGAAGGCGCGACCGCGATAACCGGTGCGTTTCTGCACGAACATCACCGGCCCCGGGCTGGTGAATTTGATCGCCAGTGCCAGGCCCAGCAGCAGCGGCGAGAACACCACCAGCAGCACCAGCGCGCCGAAGCAGGCCAGCACCCGGTTGGTGCGCGACAGGGTCCATGGCCGGCCACCGTCACGGCCGGTCAGCCAGCCACGGCCCTGCCGGTGGATGGCGCTATCGAGGCGCATTCGGTGCTCGGGATCCATGCGCTTGTCGCGGCGCATCTGATTGATCGGTACACCTTGTTCATGTCCAGTCATGGGGTCCTCCGCTGATGTTCAGCCGCGAGCGGCGCGTGGGCGACAGGCAGTGGGGTAGTAGTCGCGAAACCAGGCGATGAACCGCCCCAGTCCTTCATCCAGCTCGATCCGGGGCTGGAACCCGGTGGCCTGGGCCAGATCATCGGTCTCGGCACAGGTGTTGAGCACATCGCCCGGTTGCAGGGGCAAGAGCTCGACAATGGCTTTCTGGCCGAGGTGTTTTTCCATCAGCGCCAGATAGGTTTTCAGCTCCACCGGGTGGTGGCCGCCGATGTTGAACAGGCACCACGGCGCCATGCTGCTGCCCGCGTCGGGATGTTCACGATCCCACTCCGGGTGGCTGTGCGGCGGATGATCGGTGAGCCGGGCGATGCTTTCGACGATGTCGTCGATGTAAGTGAAGTCGCGCTGGTGCTCGCCGTAGTTGAACAGCTTCAGCGGCGTGCCTTCGGTGATCGCGCGGGCGAACTGGATCGGCGACATGTCTGGCCGGCCCCATGGCCCGTAAACGGTGAAAAAGCGCAAGCCGGTGCTGGGAATGCCGAACAGGTGGCTATAACTGTGGGCCATCAGCTCGTTGGCTTTTTTGGTCGCGGCGTACAGCGACAGCGGGTGATTCACCCCGTCATGCACCGAATACGGCGTGTGCTGGTTGGCGCCATACACCGAGCTCGACGAGGCGTAAATCAGGTGCTCCACCGGATGGTGGCGGCAGCCTTCGAGAATGTTCAGGAAACCGCAGAGGTTACTGTCGAGGTAGGCCTTCGGATTTTCCAGCGAGTAACGCACCCCGGCCTGCGCCGCGAGGTGGATCACCACTTGCGGTTGCTCGCGGACAAACAGCGCTTCAATGGCGGCGGCATCGGCCAGATCAATCCGCGCCAGCGGGAAATGCCCGACCTGATCACGTACCCATTGCACCCGATCGTGTTTGAGCTGCGGGTCGTAGTAGCCGTTGAAGTTATCCAGGCCGACCACCGCATGCCCGTCGCGCATCAGCCGCAACACACAATGGGCGCCAATGAAGCCGGCTGCGCCGGTGACCAGGATTTTCATGGGCGCAATCCTTCCGGAGCGATGTGGCGCAGGCCGATGCCGCTGTAATGCAGGCCGGCGGCGGCCACGTGTTCCGGGTTGTAGAGGTTGCGACCGTCGACAATCACCTTCGAGCGCAGCTTGCTCGCCAGCAGTTCGAAATCCACCACGCGAAAATTCTTCCACTCGGTGCAGATCACCAGCGCATCGGCATCTTCCAGGGTGTCGTCGCGGGTGGCGCACAGGTGCAGGTCGTTGCGATAGCCGTACAGGCGCCGGCATTCGGACATGGCTTCCGGATCGTAGGCCTGCACGCTGGCGCCTTCGGCCCACAGCGCGTCCATCAGATAGCGGCTGGGGGCTTCGCGCATGTCATCGGTATTGGGTTTGAACGCCAGCCCCCAAATCGCGATCGACTTGCCGGCCAGACCTTGCGGAAATTGCGCCTTGAGTTTGCCGAAGAGGATGTGCCGCTGGCTGTCGTTGACGTCGGTGACGCTGCGCAGCAGTTTCAGCGGCATGCCGTTGTGTTCGGCGGTGTGCAGCAGGGCACGCAGATCCTTGGGGAAGCACGAGCCGCCAAAACCGCAACCGGGATAGATGAAGTGATAGCCGATGCGCGGATCGGAGCCGATGCCTTTGCGTACCGCTTCAATGTCGGCGCCGAGCAGTTCGGTGAGGTTGGCCAGTTCATTCATGAAGCTGATGCGCGTGGCGAGCATTGCGTTGGCCGCATACTTGGTCAGTTCGGCGCTGCGGTTGTCCATGAACATCAGTTTTTCGCGGTTGCGGCAGAACGGCGCGTACAACTCGCTCATCTGCTCACGGGCGGCTTCATCGCGGGTGCCGACGATGATCCGGTCCGGGCGCATGCAATCGGCGAGGGCGCTGCCTTCCTTGAGGAATTCGGGGTTGGACACCACGCGGACCTTGAGGCTGCTGCGGCCACGGCGCTGCAACTCTTCAGTGGCCTTGGCGGCGACCTGATCCGCCGTACCGACCGGCACCGTGGACTTGATGATCAGGGTGCGATCAGCCTCCATGTGCGAAGCGATCTCACGGGCGACGTTGAGCACGTGGGTCAGGTCGGCGGAGCCGTCTTCATCGGCCGGCGTGCCCACGGCGATGAAAATCAGCTCGGCATGCTCCACCGCGTCGCTGGCCTGGGTGCTAAAGAGCAAGCGGCCGGCCTTGATGTTTTCTTCAAGGGTGCTGGAAAGACCTGGCTCACTTATAGGTGGCACAGCTTGTTGCAGTTGCTTGATCTTGTTGGGGTCAATATCGACACATAAAACCCGATGCCCTACATCTGCAAGTGCGGCGGCTTGAATTAATCCGACATAGCCGGTGCCAAATACGCTCACGTCCATCTGCGCACCCTCGATAGAGCAAAAAGAAGAAGTTCGGAAGAAGACTGTAAAAGGGGTATAGCGCAGCGTTTGGAAAGCGTGTCAGCAAAATGACATGTTGCACCTGTATAACACTTGAGCGTTTTTTGGCGATTGGCCATCAAGTCATTGCTGCGATTGGATTTGTTGTTTTTCTGCAGATTTGTTCAGATTTAAAATAAGCGATAAACGGTTGTAAGCCGCTAATTTAAGGGCTTGCAGCGTTCGGTGTGTGTCAGATTTGAGTCACCGGTTTTTTGACGCTTTCTGAAGAAAACAGTCAATTCTTGCGCTTTGATGGCTGGGTGCTAGTGTCAGGTTCTGACCGACAAACCTTTGACTCCCTGCCGTTTTGCACGAGCGGTATCGCCATGTTCAGATATGCCAAAGAAGTACTTTTAATTGTTTATTTGCTGCTTTATTCCGAATATTACATTGACCGGTTAAATGCTATCGGCGTCGGTTTTGCTGTACTTCTTTTTGGCGCGATGTTTTTGGCGCTTACTTTAGCGTTATATCTAACGGCTTATATTCGTCAGGCTCTCATTCGCCACTTGTTCGCAATAACACTGTTTGTCTCGGCGGTGTTTTTCGATGTGTATACCCGGGTCACCGCGGATTACCTGAGCTACAGCAGTTTTGTCTCGCTGGTGTACTCCGGCGGCTTCATCCAGGAAGCCGCCTACCAGTATCGCGACGCGATCATTCATGGCGCGCTCAGTGGGCTTTTATTGCTGTTCGGGGTCGGGCTCAAGCCGCGCCATGCGCTGGCGGTGCCCAATGCAGTGCGGGTGGCGGCGCCAGTGTGTGGCGTGTTGCTGTTGAGCGCGGTGCTGTTCCTGCGGGCGGGCGAGGGCGCGCGTGGTTTGCCGATCATGTACACGCCGCTGGCCTATCTGAACCTGTTCGCCTATGAAGCACTGCACAACACGGTCGGCCCGCGCGAGCCGGTGACGCTGGCGCGCAATGCAGTGGCGGTCAATCACGACATCGTGCTGATCATCGATGAAAGCATTTCCGGCAATTACCTGGACATCAACGCGCCGTTCGGAGTGCACAGCAACCTTAATCAGGCGCATCCGGGCGTCGACATCTTCAATTACGGCTACGCCGCGTCGATTGCCAATTGCAGCGCCGACACCAACGTCACCCTGCGCTACGGCGGCACCCGTGCCGATTACATGCGGATCAACAGCACGCTGCCGTCGATCTGGCAGTACGCGAAAAAGGCCGGGTTGCGCACGGTGTACATCGACGCTCAGCGCACTGCCGGCAATCTGCAGAACCTGATGACCGACACCGAGAAAAAGGACATCGACGAGTTCGTCCAGTTTGACCAGACCAGCGTGCGTGATCGCGACATGGCCGCCGCCGCCAAGCTGATCGAACTGCTCAACGACGATCAGCCGGAGCTGGTGGTGATCAACAAGGTCGGCGCGCATTTCCCGGTGCACGACAAATACCCGGACGCGTTCATGGCCTATCGGCCGACGCTGCCGCGCGGGCAGTTCACCGAAGTGGCGGATACCGGCAAACGCGATGGTTTCAACGGCCAGCCGGATGACTGGGTGCTGTACCGCAACGCTTACAAGAACACGGTGTTATGGAACGTCGGCGAGTTCTTCGCCCGGGTGTTTGCCCAGGCCAATTTGCACAATGCACTGCTGATCTACACCTCCGATCACGGCCAGGACCTGCATGAACGCGGTAACCCCGGGCTCAATACCCACTGCGGCGGCGATCCGGTGGAGGAAGAAGGACTGGTGCCGCTGGTGGTGATTCAGGGCGATCAACTGCACGGCCCGGACTGGGCGCAAGCGCTGCCGACGAACAAGGACCGCTCCAGCCACTACAACATTTTTCCGACGCTGCTGCAGTTGATGGGTTATGACCTGGCGGGAGTCGAGGCGCTGTACGGCAAACCGTTGACGCTGCCGACGGCGGACGACTTCACCTTCAACTACCGCTTCAATGCACGGCTGGGCGCCAAGCCTGAGTGGAAGCACATTGATCTGAAAACCATTGTGACGCCGGGGGAGGCTGCGACCAGTGTGGCGACCGGGGATTGAGATTTGTGTTGGATTCACTGCCCTCATCGCTGGCAAGCCAGCTCCCACAGTGTTTGATGGTGAAGCTGATATTTGTGGACAACCTCAATCCCTGTGGGAGCTGGCTTGTCAGCGATGGGGCCAGTGCAAACAGCACTGATCTGCTCAGGCCGCAATCCGCTATCCTTGCCCCACATTGACCCAACGGATGGCGGCATGCTTCAGGTTCAAGGCGTGTTCAAAAGTTACCTCACTCCCCAAGGCTCGCTTGCGGTGCTGCAAGGCGTCGACCTGACGCTCGAACCCGGCAGCAGTCTGGCGCTGATGGGCGAATCGGGCAGTGGCAAAAGCACCTTGCTGCATCTGATCGCCGGCCTGGACAAGCCTGATCGCGGCAGCATCCACAGCGGCGAGCATCGGCTGGAGCAGATGAACGAGGCGCAACTGGCCAATTGGCGCCGCACGGAAATCGGTCTGGTGTTCCAGCAGTTCAACCTGATCGGCAGCCTGCGGGTCGAGGATAATCTGGCGTTTCAGGCACGTCTGGCCGGGCGCCATGAACCGCGCTGGCAGGCGCATCTGGTGCAGCGTCTGGGCTTGGGCGATTTGCTCAAGCGTTATCCCGAACAGTTGTCGGGTGGCCAGCAGCAGCGGGTCGCGCTGGGTCGGGCCTTGGCATCACGGCCGAAATTGCTGCTGGCCGACGAACCCACCGGCAGCCTCGACGAAGCCACCAGTGATGAAGTGCTGCGCCTATTGCTCGAGTTGCTCGACGATACGCCGACCACGCTGCTGATGGTCACGCACAGCCCGCGCGTGGCGGCGCGACTGGCGCAGCGGGTGGTGTTGTCCAATGGCCGCCTGACGTGAACGTGTTCTGGCAAACCCTGCGTGCGCTGCTCAGCCACTGGCGGCGGCATCCGGTGCAGTTTTTCAGTGTGCTGACCGGGTTGTGGCTGGCCACCAGTCTGCTGACCGGGGTCGAGGCACTGAACAGTCAGGCCCGCGACAGTTACGCCCGGGCGAGCCAGATGATTGGCGGCGAACCACAGGCCAGCCTCGGCACGCCCAATGGCGCGACGTTTCCCCAACAATGGTTCGTTGATCTGCGCCGTGCAGGCTGGCCGGTTTCCCCGCTGCTTCAGGGCCGGCTCGTACTCAAGGATCACCCGGATCAGCGCCTGCAACTGATGGGCATCGAGCCGGTGTCACTGCCGGCGGATGCCGCGGTGGCCGGGCAAGCGATGCCGATCGAACGCATCGGCGCGTTCTTCTCGCCGCCGGGCAGCACCTGGATTTCACCGGAAACCCTGCACGCCTTGGGCCTGAGCGAAGGCGCCACGCCGCAGACCGCCAGCGGCCAGGCGCTGCCGCCGCTGCACGCGCAAAAGGACATGGCACCGGGCGTGTTGCTGGTCGACATCGGTGTCGCGCAAACCGTGCTCGAACAGCCCGGGCAACTGTCACGTTTGCTACTGGCGAAGGATTTTCATGCCGAGCTGCCGGCCGCATTCAATGGCCGGCTGCAGCTCAAAAGCAGCGCCGAGGAAAACAATCTGGCGCGCCTGACCGAGAGCTTTCACCTCAATCTCGATGCCTTGGGATTTCTGTCGTTCGTGGTCGGGCTGTTCATCGTGCACGCGGCCATCGGCCTGGCGCTGGAGCAGCGTCGTGGCCTGCTGCGCACGTTGCGCGCCTGCGGGGTCAGTGCGCGGATGCTGATCGGCAGCCTGATCGTCGAGTTGGGCGTGCTGGCTCTGGTTGGCGGGGTGTTCGGGGTCATCAGCGGTTACTGGCTGGCGAGCGTGTTGCTGCCGGATGTCGCCGCCAGCCTGCGCGGTCTGTACGGCGCGGAAGTGGCGGGGCAGTTGCGCCTGAGTCCATGGTGGTGGTTCAGCGGTATTGGCTTGAGCCTGTTCGGTGCGTTGCTGGCCGGTGCCAACAGTCTGCTGCGTGCGGCTCGTTTGCCGCTGTTGGCGGTGGCAGATCCGCAGGCCTGGCATCAGCAACATGCGCGCTGGTTGCGCCGTCAGGGTTGGCTGGCGGCGCTACTGGGCTTGATTGCGCTGCTGGCGTTGCTGTTCGGCGACAGCCTGAGCAGTGGTTTTGTGTTGATGGCCGGGTTGCTGCTCGGTGCCGCGCTGGCGTTGCCGGTGGTGCTCAGCGCAGTGCTTACTCCTTTGCTCGGGCGCAGCCGTTCGGTACTCGGGCAGTGGTTTCTCGCCGATTGCCGCCAGCAACTGCCAGCGCTGAGTCTGGCATTGATGGCGTTGTTGCTCGCACTGGCGGCCAACATCGGCGCTGGCAGCATGACCGCCGGTTTTCGCCAGACCTTCGACGACTGGCTCGAACAACGCCTCAGTGCCGAGCTGTACCTCAACCCGGTGAATCCGGCGCAGTCGCGCGAAATGTACGCCTGGTTGAAACAACAGCCGACTATCAGCGCGGTGCTGCCCAACTGGCAGGTAACGGTGACCCTGCAGGGCTGGCCGGCGGATGTGTTCGGGGTGATCGATCATCCGCACTATCGCCAGCACTGGCCGTTGCTCGAGGCGATTGCCGGTGATCCGTGGGCGCATCTGGCAACGGACGACGCGGTGATGCTCAGCGAACAACTGGCACGGCGCCTGAAGGTACGTGCAGGGGATCACCTGACCCTGCCGACACCCGCAGGGACATGGTCGCCGCGCATCGTCGGAATCTACGCCGACTACGGCAATCCCAAGGGACACGTGCTGGTCAACAGCAATCATCTGCTGCGGCTATGGCCGTCGCTGACACCGAACCGTTTCAACCTGCGCATCGCGCCGCCCGATATCCCGCCGTTTTTGTCTGCGCTGCAGACGCGCTTTCAGCTCGATGACAGTCGCATCGTCGATCAGGCGCGGCTCAAGGGTTGGTCGGTGCAGGTTTTCGAACGCACTTTCGCCGCCACCGCCGCGTTGAACAGTCTGACCCTGGCGGTGGCCGGTGTGGCGCTGTTCATCAGCCTGCTGACCCAGAGCCAGAGCCGCCTCGGACAACTGGCGCCGCTGTGGGCCTTGGGCGTGACGCGCCGCCAGTTGATGCTGCTCAACCTCGGTCAGACCTGGCTGCTGGCGGTGTTGACGCTGGTGCTGGCGTTGCCGTTGGGGATCGCGTTGGCCTGGTGTCTGGACGCGGTGATCAATGTGCAGGCATTCGGCTGGCGTTTGCCGTTGCGGGTTTTCCCGCTGCAATTGCTGCAGTTGCTCGGGCTGGCGCTGCTGGCGACGCTGTTGGCCTCGGCGTGGCCGCTGTATTCGTTGTACCGCACGCGACCGGCGGATCTGCTGAGGACGTTTGCTCATGAGGATTAACCGGGTTGGGCTTCTGTTCGCGCTGCTGCTGTTGGCCGGTTGCGATCAGCCTGTGCCTGAGCAGAAGGGCTTCGCCGGGCTCGGCGATCAGGCCGCGCAGTTCACACCGGTGGTGCCGGGGCGGGTGTTCAGCTTCCCGGCAGATCACGGCGCACATGATGGTTTTCGTATCGAGTGGTGGTATGTCACCGCCAATCTCAAGGATCAGCAGGGCCACGACTTCGGTGTGCAATGGACGCTGTTTCGCAGTGCGTTAAAGCCTGCGGCAGAGCAGCCGGGCTGGGGCAATCAGACGATCTGGCTCGGGCATGCCGCGGTGACGTCGGCCACCGCGCACCATGCCGCCGAGCGCTATGCCCGGGGCGGAGTGGGGCAGGCCGGGGTGAACGTGGCGCCGTTCGAGGCGTGGATCGATGATTGGCGCTTCGCCAGCCAGGCGCAGGATCCGCTGACCGATCTGCAACTCAGCGCCCGCGACAAAGCCTTCAGCTATCAACTGCACCTCACCTCCAGTCGGCCGCTGGTTTTGCAGGGTGACAACGGTTTCAGCCGCAAATCCGAACAGGGCCAGGCCTCGTATTACTACAGTCAGCCGTTTTTTCGGGCCAGCGGCACCCTGCAAATCGACGGCCAGACCTACACCGTCAGCGGCCCGGCGTGGCTGGATCGTGAATGGAGCAGCCAGCCGTTGGCGGCCAATCAGACCGGGTGGGACTGGTTTTCCCTGCACCTGGACAACGGCGAATCGCTGATGCTGTTTCGCACCCGCCAGACCGATGGTGCGCCGTTTCTGACCGGCACCTGGATCAACGCCAACGGCCAGACCGAAACCTTGAAGGGCGAGCAGATCAAACTCACCCCCCAGGACACCGCCAAAGTCGCCGGACGCCAGATGCCGGTGCGCTGGTCGATCAGCATTCCCGACAAACACCTCGACATCAGCCTCGACGCGCTCAATCCCGACGCCTGGATGAACCTGCGCATCCCGTACTGGGAAGGGCCGGTGCGAATCAGCGGCAGCCTCGGCGGGCGCGGCTATCTGGAAATGACCGGGTACTGACTGCTGACTGCCATTCATGTAGGAGCTGCCGCAGGCTGCGATCTTTTGCTCCTGTTTGTAAAAATCAAAGTCAAAAGATCGCAGCCTTCGGCAGTTCCTACAGGGATTGGGTTGAACTCCGTTTCGTCGCGCAGCCTCTACAACGTAATACCTGCGGAGGATTGACCATGAGCGACGACCTGCAACCCCCAGACCTCACCACCTGGCAGCGCCTGTTCGACGATCAGACCTACTGGCAGCAATCCCCCGATGCTCACTATTTCGACCTGCAACGCATCGCCGACGACCTGCTCGGCCAGGGCGCGATCGATCTGGAGCAGTGGCAGATCCTGCGTGCCAAGGCTGATGACTTGCACAAGGATTCACCCGCCGTGAACGTCGCCAATGAACTGGATGACCCTGAAGCCTGAGGAGCCCCGCCATGAAACCCGTATCCCCCAGCGAACACCCCGACGAACCTCGGCCACCGGGAGAAACCGAGCGCGACAACGACGCCCTGCGCCCGACTGACCCCAAACAGCGCAAGGACAGCGGCAAGGGCACCGCCAGTGGCGAATCCACCGCGCAGGAGACCGCCGCGGCAGAAACGAAAGCCAAGCCCTGAACAGCGTCTATGCTCAGTGGCACATTCGGCGCCAAACACACGTTGGCGCCGGTTGCTGCCATTCATTACAGGGAAAGTACCGCTTATGAAGCTCCACGCTCTGGCCAAGGCCATCACCCTCGCAACCGTTCTGTCCGCCACCAGCTTCGGCGTAATGGCGGCCGATATACCGCTGTCTGCCACCGTCGAGGCCGATCAGGTCACCACCAAAGTGCTGGCCGTCGATGCGGCCAACCATCAGGTCGTGCTGGAAGGCGCCGAAGGTCGTCAGGTTCACGTTCAGCTCAGCGACAAGGCGAAAAACCTCGCCAACCTCCAGGTCGGCGATCTGGTAAAAGTCGAAGTGCAGCGCTCGGTGGCGGCTTACCTCGATACCGATGTGGATAAAGGTCTGCCTGGTACCGTCGAGCGTAGCGGCGAACTGCGCAAGGCGCCGGGCAGCGAAAACCCGGGCGGGGAGGCTTACCGGCAGATTCAGGTGCAACTGAAAATCACCAAAATTGATTTGAAGAATAATCAGGTGACCCTGGAAAACCCTCAAGGTAAGTCGAAAATCCTCGATGTCAAAAAGCCTGAAATTCAGGCCAAGCTGAAAGATCTGAAAGTCGGGCAGAGCGTAGTTGTCACTTATACCGATGTATTAAAAGTGACCAGTCAGCATGAAAGCTGAGTATTAACTCTACAAGATGATTGTTCCTGTACAGATTATTGTATGAGAACAATCATCTGAAATGAGCTGAGCCGTGCTTTGAAAGTTTCAAGAAAGGATTTCGTCGATAAATATCTATTAACTTCTTCGTACATAAAATTTACCTTTGTGTATGACGACATATCCGCCAACTTCTATTAAAATCCTTCCCGTTCGCCCAGTGTCAGGGCTCTTTACCGGTGCATGGATTGCCAGGCCATTACACTGGGCGAACACCTCTTCGGAGCGAATGTATACAATTTCAGATAAAAAAAGGGCGACTTTGCAGTCGCCCTTTTTTGTGTTCGCGATTATACCGACGCCTGACCCGCAAAGCGTTTGAGAGTGGCTTCATACATCTTGGTGCGGCGGTGGTTTTTGCCGTACGTGCCGGCAGCGGCGACGGTTCCTGCCTGGATGTGATCCAGATAGCGGAAAATCTTGCGCGGTGACAGCAGCTTGATGACGTAGCCCAGAGCGACCATTCGATCCTGCAGGGTATAACCGGGAACTCGGTCATCCATGCAAAAGTGCAGTCCATGGGATTTCATCAACTTGGCGTTCCACAAGGTGCAAAAACTTTTGAGATGAGTTTCCCGATAAGGTTTCGGCTCTTTACTGCGCAAACCCAACGCAGTTTTCACCCGGCGAATATAGTGTTTGCAAAACCGCGAAGTAAGTCGCCAGGTATCTCTGACAATCCCTCGGTTTATTTGCTCGACACACCCGACTGCGGCGATTTCCGCAGACTTTGTACACTCACGCAGCATCATCGCGAAGACTTCCTTGTCGTAGACAAAGGTGTCGGTGTGCAGCAGAAACAGATAGTCGGTTTCAACTTTCCCCAGCGCCAGATCCAGCGCCTTGCCATGGGCAATATGTCCCGCTTCTTTACCGAGGGAGGGGCGCTCGATCAGATTGATCCAGTCCAGCGAGCGCAAGTAATCCAGGCTGGCATCCGCCGAATCATTGTCCACCACCCAAACCGGAATGCGCTGTTCCTGGACATGCTGGCGCAACAACTCCAGGCACATCCGGGTGATGTCCGGGGTTTTGTAATTTACCAATACAAGACTGAAATTCGACTGCGTAACGGCTGGTAAATCAAACTGGCTCATTCGGGAAGCTCATCCGCGGTTGATCGGCGACAGGTGTCTCTCGGGCCGGGATGCTAGCGACGCAAGCTTAGTTGAAGCTTAATTTGCCGTTCAGGAAGTGAGGCGAGGTGTGTCGAGTCAAGACATCTCGCGCACGACGCAAGCCGGCCCACAGGCTAAACTGCGCGCCCCTCAGATGCTTCAAGGAAGAAACGGCACCTGCCGTCGCCCCACGGATGAAACCTCTTTCCCTCTACCACCCGGCCCTGTACTGGCTGCGCGTGTGGCAAAAAAGACTGTTCCGCCAGATCGCCTGGCGCTGCTCCAGCAAACGCTACGCAACCCTTGTTGCCGGCGCTGATCGCCTGCCATTCCGCTACCTCAAACACACCTCGAAACTCATCCGCAAACTCGGTGACTCCGACCTCGCCCTGCAACACAACAAAGTCATCAACCTCAAACTCGCCGTCGCCGCCATCGACGGCCTCATCATCGCCCCCGGCGAACACTTCTCCTTCTGCCGCCTCGTCGGCCGCCCAACCCGCAAACGCGGCTACGTCGAAGGCATGGAACTGTCCTTCGGCGAAGCACGACGTGGTATCGGCGGCGGAATCTGCCAACTGAGCAACCTGATCCACTGGATGGCGATTCACTCACCGCTGGTCGTGGTCGAGCGCTCCAACCACAGCTTCGATCCATTCCCGGATGAGGGGCGGGTGCTGCCATTCGGCTCTGGCGCGGCGATTTTCTACAACTACGTTGATCTGGTACTGCACAACCCGACGGATCGGAGTTTTCAGTTGAAGTTGAATGTGGGGGAGACGCAGTTGGAGGGGGAATTGTTGTGCGATCGGGTGCGGGAGTATCGGTATCACGTGTTTCAGGAAGGGCACCGGTTTGTGCGCGAGGGCGAGCGGGTGTATCGGGAGAATGAAATCTGGCGGGAAGTGCGGGAGAAGGGGCAGGTGGGGGAGTTGGTGGAGAGGGGGAGATTGTATCGGAATCGGGTGGTGGTTAAGTATGAGGTGATGGACGAGTTGATCGGGTAGGGCGCACAAATAGCTACGATGATATTGGCGCCCACTGATCAGTTTCTGAAATAGAGCTCATCCAGTTGGCGTTTGCGTATGGATAGATACTCTTCCCATACTGTGGGGAAGTCTTCATCTTTGGTCAGCGGGAAGGTCAGATAGATGTACCTTCCAACCACACTGATGTATTGCCTCACACGCTTGAAGGCGGGCTGTTCGTAAGCTGCCACGCTTTCGTCATAGGCGTCATGGTAGTGATGGATGCTCACTCGGTGCGGGGCGATCATGCACCGCGAGAAATCGACCACCCAGCAGCTGTCAACTGCTGTGCTCAAATAACCGTAGACACCGTCGCTGGATAGACGAATGCACGAATTAGCCTGGGTGCCGTCGTCATCGTTGACCAAAATGATCTTGTCCGCGAAGTAATTGATATTTCTGCCGTCAGGTCCTTGCAGGAGCAAGCTCCAGCCTTCGGCTCCCATGCGGAACTCACCGTTGTTTTCGAAGGTGGCGGTCCAGTTATTGGTGAGTGTGATTTGATGTTTATTCATGGGTGCTCATGTAAACCGAAGGGCCGCAAAGTAATGGGTATAGTTTCTGCCTAAAACCAAGGAGCTCACGAGACAGATTTATGAAAGCGTTTAGGTTGTAAGATAATCACATCTATGTAATAAGAAACTGTGATCTGTTCCCGACATCGTCGGTAGTGTCTGAATGCACTACTGTCTATAAAAGTGTCAGTGAGCGCATTGCGCTACACTGCGCCGTCATTATTGTATGCCGTAATATTGGCTATGCTAATATTTTTTGCTTGGCATGTGGCTATACAGTTATTTTCAAATTCAATTGTGACTTTGTAGTCTGAGGATTTTCCCTCGATTGTTAAGGTGGTGGTGCCGCTGAAGTTGAAATTCTCTACATTAAAATTTTCTATGTCTACTATGTAGAGCTGAAACGCATACTCGTTGTAATTCTTTGCCAGCCACTTTTTAGGGGCTGCTTGCTCTATTTTGCTGGATAATTTTATGCATATAGAGTTTCCGTCCAGCATTACGTATGACGTACGCATGCTTGAGGGGGAATATGTTTCTCCGAAAATAGACGTCCACTGCTTTTTGTTCGATACTGATGATATCCACATTCTAAATTGCTCGAAATATGTAGTGGGCTTTACCAGGTGCTTTGCCTGTTCTAGAGTTTTTAATTGGTCGTTGATTGAAGTGGTAAGAGGGCGACCGATCGATTTTTAATCCCTTTTAAATCGAGAGGAAAGCGAACCGCTAAATAAATCTGTCCCCTTAACCCACTAATTTAATGCGGTATTTATGGGAATAGAAGAATTTTAGATTTTGAATTGTTTTAAATATCTATCCTCAGCTATGCCGAAGTCGTGATCTGCAGGTTTCTCAAAGCTGTTCAAGACTAAGAGTGCATCCCTTGAGTCTTAATCGTTTAATTTCCTCATCAAATGTGTACTTTGGCAGATCCTTGTTTTTTAAATCATATTGCTGCCTAAGCAGACGAAATGGTTTTCCTATATTTTTCTTGCTTCTCTCGTCAAGACTTTCGATTAGGTCGTAACTATTGCTCGATAAAAAGGCTATTTTGTTTTTGAGTGTGTAGTAGGCGCTTATATTGGAGAATAATCCTTCGGCATCTGAATAATCTTCCTTTAAATATTTTGCATAATCTTCAAATATCGATGTAAGTAAGTTTTGTGCGGCTTTCTGGTTCTTTAAAACGCTGCACATTTCCTGCCAGTTGCTAATAAAAAGATGGTCTCTCCAGTCTGAGCCTCGAGCAAAATATTGTCCATTTCCTTTAAAGAAATCAGATATTTCGTGAAGGTCTAAAGCAGTTTCAAAAGTGGTCTTCATTGAAGCTTTTCCCAGTCATCGAAATTTTGCAATGAAAAAGGGGCCGGATTTATTTTCTGAAAAGAAGGCCAAAGGGAGGGCGTTCAATCCCTTTTGATCAAAAAGTGGCAAGCTGAAGCAGTATAGGTATGCTCAGTTTTTTGGTGAGTGATTTCACCAGAAATAGAAATCCATTATTTTTTATAAATTGAAAGCGTTTATGTGTTTATGTCATTCAGTTATGTTGAGTTGCTATTTTTATCGAATAAAGAGTGGTTTTTTCGATTTCTTTGAGTTGAGTATTAAATATGGATTTGTAGTTTTTATCAATTTATATATTTCTGGAAAAATTCAGAAGTAAAAAACAATCCGGTATCATGTTTTATTGCTGATTGATTAAGCTTTAAGATTTTGTTTATTATTTCAGTGTTGGTGGTTTTTAATGCTTCTTGGAATATGTTGAGGGATGTTTGTAATTCTGAGATTCCTTGTATTTTTTCGTCTTCGTACTCGTCTATAAGTATTCCTAGTGTTGAGTTAATTTTTTCAATTGCTCCGGTCTTTACAAGGGTTGAGAATTCATCTTCGGAAAGAAAAATTTCTTCCAGATCTCCCGGTAAACATGCATCAAAGTCTAATCGATTCATTGCTTCCACGGTTACTGGCACTGAAATTGTTTTCACTTCTATGGTTCCTTGTTAAAGTGCGTAACTTCGTTGTATTCGCTTTGCGATCTGCCTGCTTGCTTTCCGTTCGGAAGCGTTTTGTTGCTAGGTACAATTAAGTCAAGGTTCAGATATTTACGTTTTCCGGGAAGTGAGGGGTCGTAAACTCTAAAATAGTTTCCATTCATGTCTTCTACTACTTCTACTCCGTCTTGAGGGTTTTTGTATATTTTCTTACTCTAAACAGTTTGCTAATTATAAGGTTGTTGCCGGCGAATTTTTCAGCAGCATTATTTAAATTTGCTTTAGAAAAAGGAAGCGGATTTATTTTCTGAAAAGGGGCCAAAGGAGAGCTTCAGTCTCTTTTGATCAAAAAGTGGCAAGCTCGAAATAAATCCGCCACCATTTTCGTTGTCCCATTTTCGTTTTTGTGATTTTTCTAAGGGATTTTTAAGTTTTTGAATAGTTAATTTCTATTCGTTATTCTGTTTGTACTTTTTTCAAAGTATTTTTGATTGCATTTTTCAGCTCGGTCCAGTCTTTTGCTTTTTCGCTATGGATGGGCTCTTCCCAGTTGTAATTTGAGATTAATGATACTTTGAATGCGCCGTGTTCACTAAACTCCGGATACCAACCAATATCAATTATTTGCTGGAAAGGAAGAGTGGCTTGAAATAGATCTTCTTTGAGTTCATCCAATATGATGGATATATCAGCGGACTGATCCAGCTGAGAAATATCATCGAATGTTACAGTTCCACCTAGTTTTTCTATTTCTGTAATAAGCATGTTTTATTTCTTCTTTTTCGTGAGTTTTTTAAATGCATCTTCGGAAATTGGATGTCCATGAATTGTATTTGCACTGAGCTCAACCCTCATGAATCGAGTTTCTTTTCCATCGTTTGCGCCGATTGTTCGTCCCATGTCGATCACTTTCCAAGGTTTCCCGTTGTTAACCTCTTGGCCATGCTCAAAAGCATGTCGTTCTAAAGCTTCAATGTCTGTGCCTGGTGCATACTTGGCTGCTCCGCCATTTGCTGTTGACTTTACAACCGATGGCCAAGGAGCCTTGGGAGCTACGTGTTTATTTCCGTGGTTGGTCCATTGAACATCTGGAGATTTTGGTGCTCCGTCATCCACGTTTGCTTTACGTGAGGGATCTTCTATTTTTCCGGGCTTGCAGTTTGGTCCTCCGGGGCAATCGGAACTCAATCCCAGTGGGTCGATCCATCCAGTAGGGTTAGGCACGTACTGATAGTTGTTCAACCCACCCGCGAGCTTGATCGGATCCGGCGTCAAAAACCGCCCAGTGCCCGGATTGTAGTAGCGGTGCCGGTTGTAATGTAACCCCGTCTCGGCATCGAAGTACTGACCTTGGAAGCGCAGCGGATTATCAATCTCGCTGACGTCCAGCGCGGCGAGGTTACCGTAGGCGCGGTACTTCGCCGACCACATGATCTCGCCGCTGTAATCTGTGAGTTCTTGCGGCGTGCCGAGGTGATCAAGCTGATAGTAGAACGGCGTAGCTTTGCGTGGACCTTCGCCGTCGAGCATTGCCAGAGGGCGGAAGCTGCCAGGTTCGTAAATGTAGCTGCGGTAGCGGTTTTCCGCGCTTTCAGCGATCAATCGTTCGCCTTGCCACAGAAACTCGGTAGTGTGGCCGTCGACGGTTTTTTCGATACGGCGACCAAAGGCGTCGTATTTGTAGGATGCGGTACTGCCGCCCGGCAGGCTGACGCCGATGAGGCGGTGCTGGCAGTCGTAGCGGTATTCGGTGACGAGTTTCTGGCCGGCACCACGGCGTTCGCGGATCAGGTTGCCGTAGGCATCGTAGTCGTAATGGCGGTCGCCCTGCATCAGCAGGCGGTTGCCTTTGACGTTGGCCAGGTTCGCTGTGCCTTCGTTGTTTTGACCCAGCAGGTTACCGGCCGGATCATGGGCGAAGCTTTCCGGTGTGGCGCCGCGCACGCTGATGAGTCGGTCGAGCGGGTCGTAGTGGTAGCTGCGCTTGCCTTTGCGGCTGTCATCGATACCGGCGAGATTGCCGTTGGCGTCGTAGTTGTATCGACGCTGAAACAGGTTCTTGTCTCGCTGGCCGACTGTGTGGGCTTGCAAGCGACCCTGCTCATCGTACTGGTATTGGCTGAGCAGCAGACCTTGTTGGCGTTGCTGTTCGCGTCCGGCGCTGAACTGGTGAGCGGTCAGGCGAGAGCCATTGAGGTCGATGCTGCTCAGACGTCCGCCGGGCAGGTGACGGTAGTCAAGTTTGCTGCCATCGGGCAGGCGGCAGTGGTTCAGTTGGCCGACGCTGTCATATTCGTAACGTGTGGTGCCCCAGCCTTGGTGTTCAGTGATCAGGCGATCTTGCACATCGTATTCGTAGGCGAGTGGCCAATTGCCGTCGTCGACATTTACCAGACGACCCAGTCCGTCGTAGCTGTAGTGAATCTCTTCGCCATCGGCGAGGATTTTTACCAACAGGCGGCCAGAAGCATCGCGCTGGTATTCGGTAACGAGTTCGCTGCCGTCATCGCCGAATTCGGTTTTCTTGACCAACTGGCTGTTGAGGTCGTACTCGTAGGCAGTGCGACGACCGTCGAAGCCGGTTTCCTGTTGGATCAGGCCGTTGGCGTAGTAGTCGAGGTGATATTGCTCGCCGCGCTCGTTCTCTATTTCGGTAAGCAGCAGTCCCGCATTGTCGTAGCGGTAGCGCAGTTGGCTGCCGTCCGGATTGATGCGACGACTGACAAGATGCAGGTTGTCAGCATATTCGTACTGGGTAATGCGCCCAAGTTCGTCTCGCTCGGCGGTGACGCGACCATACGGGTTATAGGTGAAGGCACGGCTGGCGCCACCGGGTAGGATCACCTGAATCAGACGGTCAACGGCATCCCATTGGTATTGAGTAATGGCGCCCGTTTCATCTTGGCGAGTGATTTGCCGCCCAAGTGCATCGTAACGGTATTTACGTTTCCCACCATCCGGTAACTGCTCTTCAAGCAATTCGCCGAGGTTGTTCCAACCTAACCTATGGCGGCTGCCATCCTGGTTTAGAATCTCTAAAAGACGACCTTGATCATCGTAAGAGTAATACGTTGAATTACCGTCGGGATCAATTTGTTGAGTGATATCACCTTGTTTGTTTCGTATATATTTCCAGATTGCATCGCCACGACGAACTTCGGACACAAAGCCGAATTTGTAGTCGTAAAGTGTAGGTGTATCCTCTGGCGGAATTACTGCTTCCAATCGACCCGCGTCGTTGTACTGGTATTCCGTGATTGCGCCTAATGGATTCTTTTCGGCAACAAGACGGCCCTTTTCGTCGTAGATGTTGCTGTGTTCCGCTCCACCCGGTTCGACTTTGCTGATGAGTCTGGCGTGATCGTCATGAGTGTAGATTTCCTCACTGCCATCAGCGTTAGTAACAGTGACGCTTCCATTATCGTCCCAAGTATAGCGGGCATCCATCTGTGTAAAGTTTGCCCAATGATGGATGCATCGAGAGGATTTTCCTTCGTTTTCCCATTCCCAGAAGAAGCTCGCACCACCAGCTAGTTGCCTTTCGAGAATTACGTTTTGGTGGTTATAGGAATAAAGCTCACTTTCACCCGCGGCGTTTTTCGCTTCTACGAGGCGACTGTGCTCGTCGTATCGATAAGTGACAAGTGTTTGAATGGTGGCCCAAGCATCTTCCAGGTTGTCTGCAGGGATGAACTGCTGATAATCGACAGATACAATATGCTTGCGATCATAGCGAATTAATAATGCTCGTCCCGCACCGTTATCTACACGTTTGATTCGTCCATGAATATCGCGAGTAATATGAAGCCGATTACGATACCGGTCAGTAATTGCAATAAGTGTTGCGCCTTCGCTGTTGTACCTGAAGTGATAGAACAGCGGGCGCTCGCCTGCCTGGGTCAGAATGAGTTCAGATGGATCATCACCAATAAAGATAGCCGCTTTTGCTAGGCTATTGGTTATTGCTGACCGTTGTTCGCTAGGAAGCGGAAGGTTGGTGATGCGATTTTCATGATCTGTCCAGACAATCCCGTCGTCATTCACTTGGACTCGCTGCGCAAGAGCGTGACTCCACCCGTAGCCTAGTCCACAGTCTACTTCTGCTGCGCTAGTACGATATAGGCGGGTCCACTCGAATGGAAACAGTCCATTTAACTGGCCGTCAGTAAGCGTTAGCAGTTCCTCCCCTGTAACCATCGATACTGGGCAGCCGTTAACACAAGTTTCCCTGGTGCAGGCGACGTTTTTATCGTCGTGGTTGGTTGACTGTTTTGATTTGTCATCAACATGCTCTGAACTGCCAACTTTTGCATGGTCTTGTCGGTCCCAGCCAAGTTTGACCTTGCCCTTTTCAAAAGTCCCAGCGATCGCCCTTGTAGCGAGTTTTTTGTAGTGCTCGATCGCTTCCATGAACTTTTTAACAATACTGAATATGGATTTTACAAACCCAGAGACAGCTTCGATAACTCTTGCACCGTAGTTAACCAAGCGCACGCCGAGATAGGCAATACCTGAGCCCTCTGCAGCGAACGTGAGAACGATCGCCAGAAGAATATCTATTAAAATAGTTACGATGGCGCTGGATATTTGTTCTGCGGTTTTTCCGGATGTTACGCTGGGAGGGAGTTGTAGTAGCCAGATTCCTGACGCCTTCAGAATAAGAAAAAGTGCCGCTTGGTCGCTGGCTAGCAACATCAGCTTTTCCATCATCGCTGGTGTTTCTTTCGCTAGTCTCAACAAATCGCTCGCGCTTTCTCCCAATTCCTTTGCGAATTGTTTCGGATCCTTCAGGATCTCAAAGATTCGCTTAATGCCGTCAAATGCTGCCTTGATCGCCTCCCAACTTCCAATGAGCGTTCCCTTCATCTGGGCGAGGTAGGGGGAGGCAAGTGTTTCCTTCGGCCAAAGTGGTCTGTATTTTCTCCATTCTAAGTCGAGCCAGTCTTTTAACTGTGCGGTGAACCCGTCGTAGGAGCTAAATAGCTGATTTAGCTGATTTTTTGTTACTGAGCTTTGTACCCGAACGAAGTATTTTTTTCCTGGTACGCCCTTGTAAACACCTTTTCCATCAGCATCGAGAGTGATAGAAGTTGCTGTGCCGCCTTCTTTGGGAGTGACCTCGACCGTTATATTGCCAACGGGAATGTCGTTGACGGAGACAAACTTACTTTCGATCAGCAGTCTGCCATCCTTGGGGCACTGTGCAACCGTGGATTCGAACTCATCGTCTTTCACACTGACAGTAGCGTTCGCGCTCCCGAGCTTGATGGATCTGCTCAACCCAAAAAATGCTGGTCTATCGAGAAATTGAGGCCCCTTGTCCAGCCATTCCGCATATTTGCTTTCAGTCAGTTCTCGGTAGTCCTTCAAACTGTCCGGGAAGGTAGAGAGTTGTTTATCAACAAAGGCAACGCGATCCATCAGCCTTGCTCCAGAATCAGGTGGTTTAACAGTGCTTCTTTAAGGTTTTTCGGCGCATCCGGGCGGCGCACGAAACGGCTGACTTTCAGCTTCAGGTTGTTCTCAGGCCAAGCGTTGTAAATATCCGGGCGGTCTTCTTCCAGCCACTGCATCAGGTTGCTGATCAGTGTCGTCGGGTTGTCCTTGGCTAAGCCATCCAGCAAATCCTTCGGCACCTCCCACCACGGCCAATCCTTCACCTTCGGCAACACCCGTGTCCCAACCTCCAGCGTCTGACCATTAATCAGATACCGCTCAAACATCGGCATTACTTCCCCAGCCTTCTCCCCAAGCCCCTTCAGAATCGGGTAAATATGCCGCCCATCCCAGAAGCGGAAAAACACCTCAGTCCCGTCCGGCATCTTCACCTGCGTCAGGCTGCGTAGATGCTCGAACACGTCGTTCGGTTCGGCGCGTGAGACCGCCAGCCAGCCCCAGTCGAGGGCGTCGGTTTCGGCGATCCACGGCAGGAATGCCGAGTTGGGTTTGAGTTCGGTGACGTAGGGCATCACCGGTTGCCAGGTGGAGTAGGGCGTGCCGCCCCAGATTGGCAGGAGTTGGGCGGTGGGTTCGGTCAGGTACAGGGTTTTCAGCGCGTCGGCATCGCTCGCTGCGCTGACGATCAGGTACAGGCGCTCGCCACTCTGCAGCGGCTGTTGTGCCAGCCAGTCCTTGGGTGTCAGTCGATCAGATGGCACAGGCACCTGCCTTGCATTTTTCGCATTCTTCACAGAACGGCGCGTTACGTTTGAGGGTGTTGATCTGGGCCGGGGTCAGGACCTGGCCGGCCTTGTCGGCGTCGGCCTGTTTCAGCACGCCGGGCATCAGCGGGGCGGCGGGAGTGCCGCTGCCGGGGCTGCCGCCGGAGTTGATGTTGATCGTCGGGCCGCTCATGGTCACGCCGCCGGCGTCGATCTTGATGAAGCTGCCGCCGCCGACCAGCGTCAGCTCGGCGCCGGCTTCGAGCACGACTTTCATGCCGCTGCTGAGGTGGATTTCCTGGCCGGCATCAATGAATTGGCCGGTGCCGATCTTGATGTGCTGGTTCACGCCCACGGTCAGGTGGTCGTTGGCGCGGGCTTCGACTTTGCGGTCGGCGTAGACGGTGTGGTGTTCCTCGGCTTTGAATTCCGTGTAGCTGTTCTGCTCGACGGTGTCGTGGCGTTCGTTGCCGACGCGGATCTTCTGGTCGTGCTCGATGTTCTCGTCCCAGTCACGCTGGGCGTGGAGGAAGATCTGCTCCTGACCTTTCTTGTCTTCGATGCGCAGTTCGTTGTAACCGCTGCCGCCCATGGAACTCAGGGTCTTGAAGGTGCTGCGGGTCTTGTTTGCCGGCAGATCGTACGGGACGGTGTTTTCCTTGTGGTACAGGCAGCCGCTGATCAGTGGTTGATCGGGGTCGCCTTCAAGGAAGGTGACCAGCACTTCCATGCCGATGCGCGGGATGGCGATGCCGCCGTATTGGGCGCCGGCCCAGGCGCTGGAGACGCGCAGCCAGCAACTGGTTTTGTCGTCGGCCTGGCCTTCGCGATCCCAATGGAACTGGACTTTGACGCGGCCGTACTGGTCGCAGTGGATCTCTTCACCTTTGGGGCCGGTGACCACGGCGCTCTGGCTGCCGAGGATGCGCGGTTTCGGGTGGCGCAGCGGTGGACGGTTGGGCACGTCCCATGGCGTGGCCTGAAAGCGGTTGCGGTAGCCTTGATGGAAATCGTCTTTGAGGGCGGTGCTGTCGCTGGTCACCGATTCTTCCAGCACTTGCGGCTGCTTGCCTTCGTGCAGCACTTCGGTCAGCAGCCACAGGTCGTTCCACTTGGCCTTCGAGTGTTCGGTCAGGGCGAGGAAATGGCCGCTGACCAGCAGCGGCTGATCGCTCTTGCCTTCGGCGAGCTGGAAGTCGCTGCGGTGGCGTTCGAGGGCACGTTTGGCCAGGTGTTTGCCGCGCTCACGGTCGATGAAACGGCCCGGGTAGTCGTAGTCTTCGAGGTCGGGCAGGGCGTCGC
Organism: Pseudomonas sp. GM30; assembly: GCF_000282275.2. Lineage (NCBI taxonomy): Bacteria > Pseudomonadati > Pseudomonadota > Gammaproteobacteria > Pseudomonadales > Pseudomonadaceae > Pseudomonas > Pseudomonas sp. GM30. The sequence continues at coordinate 132,721 of NZ_AKJP02000030.1, forward strand.
CACGGTTTTCGCTTTCCAGGGTCAGGCGTGGTTTTTCAAAGTCGTAATCGCGGCGCGTGGTACGGCTAGTGCGGGTTTCCAGACGCAGGTCGAAACGCTTGATCACCGGGTTGCTGGCGACCATGCCGGAGTCTTGCTGGTAGGCCACAGGCTGGAGTTTCGGGAACACTGTCTGGTCATCGCCGAAGACCAGCTTGTGCGCCGTGGCGCTGTGCTGGAAGTGATAGTGAATACCTTCTTCCTCGCACAGGCGCTGGATGAAATGCAGGTCCGATTCATCGTATTGCACGCAGTAGATGCGCTCGGGATAGATCGAACCGGTCTTGAATTCGTAGGCGTTGCTTTGAATGCCGTGCTCTTCGAGAACCATGCCGATGATTTTCGGCACCGTGAGGTTCTGGAAGATGCGTTGGTTGACGCGGTGCGCCAGGTACGACAGTTGCGGGCGCAGGGTCACCGAATAACGCGTCAGGCGCTTGCCGGAATCGCCTTGCGCGGCGCGGTAGATCTGGCCGTGGATGCCGCTGCCATCGGGCGACAGCTGCAGGAAGGCCGGTTTGTGCAGCAGGGTTTCGAGGTCCAGCGACGGCTGCTCACTGACCAGCTCCACCTCAAAGACAAAAGGCTGGCTGATGGCTTCCCGGCCGGTCAGGGTGAATACCTGAAAATCGGCGGAGAGCCCTTCGATGGTCAGGGCAAAGTGGGTTTCATTGGCCGGCGCGAACATCCCTTGTTCCTCGTGCTGTACAGCGGCGCTCGTCGACGGCCGCAAAAAAAGCGGCTCAACGTACGCGAAATTCTGGAGGGGCGTAAACAACATCGACCAGCAGGGCTGGTCGATGCTTGTAACGATCAGCCGTAATTAAACGACTGGAGCACGCCAGTCATCGGAACCCGAAGTACCGGATACTTCGTGGGTCCAGGTGATTTTGCGGTAGGTGAACTGCACTTCTTCCAGGTGGGTGAAGTGCGAGTTGCCTGGATCCTGGCAGTTGTGCATTTTATTGTTGATGGCGACGATGATCGCGTCTTCCAGTTTGGTGGTGTAGTAGTGCTCTTGAGTACCTTGAGCAGAAGTACGGTACCACTGGATTACGATTTCGCTCATACGCTCGCCGGAGGTCAGAGCAGCTTGCAGCAGAGGCGAAGCCTTGTCGTAGACCTTGGTGATGATCACTGGCTTGTGCACGCGCTGACCGGTTGGCTGACCGGATTGTGGGTCACGCGGGATGATTACGTCGTGGCTGAAAGCCTGAACCATGACCTGGTCTTCGTGGCCTTCCTGGTAAGTGTTGCCAACGGAGTCGGCGGTGAAGGCGCCGGCAGTGATCAGGCCTTGTTTTTCGCCGGTAACCGACATGTACGCTGGTGTTGCCATGGGGTGCTCTCCTTGCGGATAAATTTAGGGTGCCCGGGAGGCGAAATCGCCCGGTGGGTGCCTGACTGTTATCAAGGAGCGTGCCAGGTTTGTCGAAGGTCCCGGCAACCGGGGGTGAAGTGGCTCTAGGCTGCGGTTTCGCCGATGTTTATTGCTGAATCGAGAGGGAAAGTGCGCAACTTCTTGCGCAGTACTGCGCAAGAAGTTGCGCACTTGGCTGTGAGCCACGCCAGTCAAGGCCTGCAGCGAGATGATCAGGTTTTTTTGCTGAACAAGTGCGCAAGAAGTTGCGCAGTAAGGCCAAGTGCCAGCGTCGAGCGTTTCGCGTTGTTGTCACGATTGCGCTAGAGGCAGCATTTGATTCTGTGGCGAGGGAGCTTGCTCCCGCTGGAGTGCGCAGCGCTCCCAAAACGAGGGCCGCTTCGCAGCCCAGCGGGAGCAAGCTCCCTCGCCACAGTCAGAACAGTTTCAGGTCCAAAACCTGGGCACACTCCTCAATTGAACGCCGCTGCGTCTCGGCATACAACCCCAATTCATTAATGGTCGCACGCCCCAGCGCCTGTTCAAACGCCTGGCGGTTCGAGTGTTCGCTATAGTGCGTCTGCGCGGCATCCCCAAGGTTCGACTGAAAAATCCCCGCCGCACTCACCGGCAGGAAATCTTCGTACACCAACGGTTCAGCTTTCACATGGCCCTCGCGGAGCAAATCCTCCAGCGATGCCGACTTAAGGCTACCCGCCGCCAAGCCTTTTTCCGTAGGGAAATACCGAAAGTACGCCAGCTCCTGTGCGCGCATGCCCTCGACGCTGTCAGGAAATTCGCCAAAGTGCTGAGTCATCAGCGCGTTGTAGCGTGCGGCGTTGCCTTCGTTGGGGAAGTCGCCGAGTTCATCGCGTGCTGCATTCAGCAAGCGGTCATACAGCGCCCGACCCTTGGGCGTCAGCGCCGCGCCACGTTGTTCGATCTCGCCGAAGCGCGCGCTGTGGCTGCCTTGAGTGCCAATCTGGTCAGTGAAGGCAATCGGCTCGTCGAGCGCCTTGAAACTGGTCTGGCGCAGCAGGATCGGACATTGCCGGCGCGGTGGCCCTTCGATTACCGCTTTCGGGGTGATGCCGTGCACCGGCATTTGCGCCTGAACCCTGTCGATGTCCAGCGTGCGCGGGGTCAGGTGATTGATGTGCGGGCCTTTGAACGCCACCACATCGGCGATCAGACGGTGCTGAGCGCTGAGGGTCTGGTACTGCGCGGCGGTGACGGTTGCGCTGTGATGCCAGCGAAAGGTTTCCAGTGCCTGCAGGACAAATTCCTCCGCTTCATCCTCATTCAGCCCACCGGCTGACTCAGCCTGCTCGATCAGACGCAATGCCGCAGGGGTGAAGATCGAACGCTGATTCAGTACCGATTCGGCAAACGCCCGCAGTTCGGGATCCTCGATCAGTTCCAGGCGCAGCAACGAGGTGAACACCCGAAACGGACTGACCTGCAGCGCCGCTTCATGCACCGCGCGAAACGCCGTGGAGTGCACCGGCACGCCCGCCGGGGTCAGGTCGTAATAACCCACCGGTTGCATGCCCATCACCGCGAACAAACGGGCGAGGGTCGCCAGCTCTGTAGCCGTGCCGACGCGGATGGCGCCGTGGCGCTCCATGTCCAGGCGCGCGATTTCACCGGTGCTGTCGAGCTGCCGTGCGATGTCCGGCTGAGCGGCCAGCACTTCGCGGTTGGTCTGTTCCACCAACTCCATCAGCGCGCCGTACAACGGCACTTCTTCGCGGTACATGTCGGACATCGCTCTGGAGAAGCGCTGGCGGATCAGGTCGGGGCTGACGAAAGGCTGCACGGTCATGAAAAAAATTCCTGCCACGGTCACGTAATGGATGGAGGAAAAGATCGCAGCCTTCGCTGGCGGCGGCAAACGAAGAATCCTACGAACTTCATTCTGCCAACGACTGATCCACCAGTTCGATCCAGTGCAGAACTTGCGTGCGTCCGGCGCCGGCCAGATGATTCTGGCAGCCGATGTTGGAGGTGACGATCAAGTCTGGACGATCGCTTTCCAAGGCGTTGAGGCGGTTGTCGCGCAGTTGCCGGGCGAGGGTCGGTTGGGTCAGCGAATAGGTGCCGGCCGAACCACAGCACAGATGCCCGTCCGGCACCGCCGTGAGGTTAAAACCCAGGCGGGTCAGCAGCGCCTCCACCGCGCCGCCCAGTTTCAGCGCATGTTGCAGGGTGCAGGGGCAATGCACGGCGATCCGCCGCTGGCTGGCAGCACACACTGTCTCCAGGGGTTCCTGCGCGAGAATCTGCACCAGATCCAGCGTCCGTTCGCTGATCTGCCGCGCCTTGTCGGCGTAGCGCGGATCCTTTGCCAGCAGATGCCCATAATCCTTGATGAACGCGCCGCAACCGCTGGCCGTCTGCACGATCGCTTCGGCACCGTTTTCCAGGTGTGGCCACCAGGCGTCGATGTTTTGCCGGGCGCGGTCGAGGCCTTTGGCCTGGGCGTCGAGGTGATAGTCCAAGGCACCACAACAACCGGCCTCGGCCACCGGCGTGACGCTGATCCCCAACCGATCGAGCACCCGCGCCGTTGCATCATTGGTGTTCGGCGACAGGCCCGGTTGCACGCAGCCTTCGAGCAGCAACACCCGACGCGCATGGCGCGGGGCAGGGCGTGTACCGGACGCTGGCGAGCGCTGCGGCAATTTGCTTTCGAACATTCGCGGCAGCAAGGGGCGGAACGTTGTACCAACGCGCAGCAAACCCTTGAACACGCCGGGATTTGGCGCCAGTGCGCGCAAGCCCTCGCGCAGCAGGCGTTGGGCGGCAGGGCGCGGCACGGCCTTGTCGACCACTGCCCGGCCGATGTCGAGCAGGTTGTGATAATCGACGCCGGAAGGGCAGGTGGTTTCGCAATTGCGGCAGGACAGGCAGCGATCCAGATGCAGTTGTGTCTGCTCGGTAGCGGGTGCGCCTTCTAGCACTTGCTTGATCAGATAGATGCGTCCGCGCGGCCCGTCGAGTTCATCGCCGAGCAATTGATACGTTGGGCAGGTGGCGTTGCAGAACCCGCAATGCACGCAGGTGCGGAGGATTTTTTCCGCCTCGGCGGCACGCGGCAGTTGTCGGGCTTGTTCGCTGAGGGTGGTTTGCATGGCTAGAACTCCGCGTACATCCGGCCGGGGTTGAACAGCCCTTGCGGGTCGAGTTGCGCCTTGAGTTGCCGGTGATAACGCATGAGCGCCGGGGCTAGCGGCTGGAACGGCGTGTCGCTGGCGCCATGGGTAAAGCAGGTGGCGTGGCCGCCGAGTTCCTGAGCAAGAATCTGGATGTGCTCGTGATCGGACTTCAGCCAGCGTTGCGCGCCGGCCCAGTCGATCAGTTGCTGGCCGGGCAAATCCTGTGGCCCGAGATTGTTCGGCAGCGACAGGCGCCACAGCGGCAGGCCCTCATCGAAAAAGCTCAGGCGTTGCTCGTTCAAGTCACGCCAGAACGTCGAATCCAGTGGGTCGCCGCCAAGCCGTTGATGCGCGGCGGTGACCGAGCCTTCGCCGCCCTCAAGGCGCAGATACAGGCTTTGCCCGTCATGACAGGCGCCGCTGATCGGCAACGGTTGCTGGCCCCATTCGGCCAACCTGGCCAGCGCCCGCGCGCAATCGATATCGAGGCGGATGCTCAGGCATTGACGCGGTTTCGGCAGGACTTTCAGCGAAACTTCGGTCAGCACGCCGAGGCAACCGAAACTGCCGGTCAACAGGCGCGACAGGTCGTAGCCGGCGACGTTTTTCATCACTTCGCCACCGAAGCGCAAGTGCTCGCCGAGACCGGTGATGACCCGGGTGCCGAGGACAAAATCGCGCACCGAACCGGACCATGGCCGCCGTGGCCCGGACAGTCCGCTGGCGATCATCCCGCCGACAGTGGCGCCTTCACCGAAGGCCGGCGGCTCGCACGGCAGCATCTGCCCGGCCGCGTCGAGCGCCGCGAGCAGCTCGCGCAACGGCGTGCCGGCGCGCACGCTGACCACCAGCTCGGTCGGTTCATAGCGCACGATGCCGCGATGCGCGCGGACGTCGAGCACTTCACCGGCCACTTCGCGGCCGAGAAACGCCTTGCTGTTGCCGCCCTGGATTTTCAGCGGCGTGGCGTTGGCCCGGGCCTGGTTGACCTGCTCGAGCAGCGCGCCGCTGGCGTCGACGTCAACCATCAGAAACGCTCCAGTTCGGGGAATGGCAGTTGCCCGGCATGAATGTGCATCGCGCCGAATTCGGCGCAGCGATGCAGGGTCGGGATGTTCTTGCCGGGGTTGAGCAGGCCTTGCGGGTCGAACGCGGCTTTGACCGCGTGGAACAGGCTCAGCTCAGCGCTGTTGAACTGCGCGCACATCTGATTGATTTTCTCGCGGCCGACCCCGTGTTCACCGGTGATGCTGCCGCCAACCTGCACGCACAGTTCGAGAATCTTCCCGCCTAACGCTTCGGCGCGATGCAGTTCGCCGGGCTGGTTGGCGTCGAACAGAATCAGCGGGTGCATGTTGCCGTCGCCGGCATGAAACACGTTGGCCACGCGCAAGCCGTATTCGGCGCCGAGGCGGGCGATGCCGTGCAACACGCCGGGCAATTCGCGGCGCGGGATGGTGCCGTCCATGCAGTAGTAATCCGGCGACAAGCGACCAATGGCCGGAAAGGCGTTTTTGCGCCCGGCCCAGAAGCGCACACGCTCGGCTTCATCGCGGGCCTGCCGCACTTCGCTGGCGCCGGCCTGAAGCATGACCTCGCGCACCCGCAGGCAATCGTCGTGGACATCGGCTTCGACGCCATCGAGTTCGCACAGCAGGATCGCCTCGGCATCCACCGGGTAACCGGCGTGGATGAAGTCTTCAGCGGCGCGGATCGCCAGGTTGTCCATCATCTCCAGGCCGCCGGGAATGATCCCCGCGGCGATGATGTCGGCCACGGCGCGGCCCGCCTTTTCCACCGAGTCGAAACTGGCCAGCAAGACTTTGGCGAGCTGCGGTTTGGGCAGCAATTTGACCGTGACTTCGGTGATGATCCCCAGCAGACCTTCGGAGCCGGTAAACAGCGCAAGCAGATCGAAACCCGGCGCATCGAGCGCCTCGCTGCCCAGCGTCAGGCGTTCGCCTTCGATGGTCAGCACTTCGATTTTCAGCAGATTGTGCACGGTCAGACCGTACTTGAGGCAATGCACGCCACCGGCGTTTTCCGCGACGTTGCCGCCGATCGAGCAGGCAATCTGCGACGACGGATCCGGCGCGTAATACAGGCCGTACGGCGCAGCGGCCTGGGAGATCGCCAGATTGCGCACCCCGGGCTGAACCCGCGCGGTACGGGCCGCCGGGTCGATGTGCAGGATGTTGTTGAAGCGCGCCATCACCAGCAGCAGGCCTTTTTCCAGCGGCAGCGCGCCGCCCGACAACCCGGTGCCGGCACCACGGGCCACCACCGGTACGTTGTGTTGATGGCAGAGCTTGAGCAGGGGTTGTACCTGATCGAGTCGCCGGGGCAGGGCCACCAGCATCGGCGTGGTGCGATAGGCCGACAGACCGTCGCATTCGTACGGCTTGAGTTCGTCTTCGCGCCAGAGCAGGTCGAGATCCGGGAGGGCGCGCTGCAGGGTTTTCAGCAGCTCGGCCTTGTTCACTTCCGGTAGCGGACCGTCGAGGCGTTCGTCGTAGAGAATGTTCATTTCGACCTTCCGAACCTATGCCGCCAAGAGAGCTTTTTGTGGCGAGGGAGCTTGCTCCCGCTGGGCTGCGCAGCAGACCTGAGATCGATGCCGTGTCGAGACAGGCTAGTCGCATTCGCAGGATCAAGGCCGCTTCGTGCCCCAGCGGGAGCAAGCTCCCTCGCCACAATGACTGCTGTGGGTTTCATCGCTGATTACCCAGAAACTCCCGATACAACCGCGCGGTATTCCCCGGTTGTTCGACCATCGGCATGTGTCCGACACCGTCCCACACTTCGACCCGCAAATTGGCGATGCCCTTGCTCCACACCGGCACGCTGCTGACGTCGATCAAGCGGTCCTTGCGCCCCCACAGCAGTAGCGCCGGGCATTTGATCTCGGCCAGTTTCGGCTCCATGGGTGGGCTGGCGCGAAAGTCGCGGAAGATCTCTTCCAGTTCGTCACGCTGGCGTTCGTATCGCTGGGCGATGGCGTCCAGCACCAGCCCGGGCACCCACGGTGGCGAGGCCATGGTCATCGCGTAAAACTGGCGGAATTCCTCCCGGGAGTTGATCAGGAACGGGTTATGCCCACGGGCCAGATGGCGCTCCATGTCGCTGGCCTGCGGAGCAGTGACGCCGGCCGGGTCGATCAGCGCCACCGAGGCAATCCGCTCCGGATAAGTCGCTGCCAGCCATGCCGCGATGTAGCCACCCATCGAGTTGCCAATCACATGCACTTTCTCCACGCCGCAGACATCGAGCAACTGGATCATGCGCTTGGCCTGCAGCGCAATGTCGTAGCCGCCACCGGCCTTGAACCCGGTTTCCCCATGGCCGGCGATGTCCGGAATGATCACCCGGTACTGGCGGACAAAGTGCCTGGCGAAGCGCAGCCACAGGTTTTTTTCGGCGCTGAAGCCGTGCAGCATCAGAATCGCGCTGGCCGCCTCATAAGGGCCTCCTTGCCAGGTCGACACCGTCATTTCGGCAATCGGCACCTCGATTTTGTGCAACTTGTATAACTTGGCCTCAAGCGCCGTGCTCAGGTCATACAGCCAATGCCCGACCGCCGGGTAACTCAACCAGCTCCAGGCCACGAAAACCGCGAGAGCGACAAACAGCACAAGCATCGACGTCTTCCTTTTACGTGTTCAGGACAGAATGTGGTCAGCCGGTTTCAGCGCCCGGGTCAACCGGTAGTAGCTGAAACTGAAGCCCGGAAATATCGCGATCACATGACCGCTCTTGCTCTGATACCAACTGTGACAGCCGCCGGACTTCCACACCGTGCGTTCCATCTCACGGTGGATCATTGCAGTGTAGGTACGTTCCGCTTCGGGGCGCACTTCGATACTGCGCAGGCCTTTTGACTGCAGGGTGTGGATGCAGTCGAGGATGTAGTTCATCTGCGCTTCGATGATGAACAGTGCCGAGGTATGGCCGATGCCGGTGTTCGGGCCGGTGACGATAAACAGGTTGGGAAAGTCCGGCAGGCTGGTGCCCAGATAAGCGCGCGGGTACTGCGCCCAGACGTCCTTGAGTTGCACGCCGTGCTTGCCGGTCACCGGGTAGGAGACCACGCCGTCGGTGGCGTCATAGCCGGTCGACCAGACAATCAAATCGACGTCGATGTGCTGGCCGTCCGTGGTGGTGATCCCGGTTTCATCGATTTCGGCGATGCCTTGTTCGCGGCTGTGCAGCGTGACATTGGGCCGGGTCAGCGCCGGGTAATAGGTGCTGGAGAGCAGGATGCGCTTGCAGCCGATGGTGAAGTCCGGGGTGAGTTTTACGCGCAGTACCGGGTCCGGCACTTGTTGCTTGAGAAAACGCAGCGCCTGACGCTGAACCAGGTGAATTGCCGGTTTCGAATATTTGAAGGCGATCACCCGGGTTTCGAATTGCCAGTAGAGCAGCCAGCGCAGCAGCTTGTACGCCGGTTTGACACCCAGCAGCCAGCGCTGGAAAGGCCCGAACGTGCGATCGGCACGCGGCAGCACCCAATGTGGCGTGCGCTGGAACACGTGCAATTGCTCGACCTCGGCGGCAATCGCCGGAATCACCTGCGCGGCACTGGCGCCGCTGCCGACGATGGCCACGCGTTTACCGCGGTAGTCGTAGCTGTGATCCCAATTGTTGGTATGAAAAGTCTTGCCTTCAAAGCGATCCAGGCCGGGGAAGGAGGGGATCACCGGTTGGCTCAACGGCCCGGAGGCGTTGATCACGAACTGCGCGTAGAAAATCCCTTTGCTGGAGTGCACCGCCCAGCGCTTTTCGACGTCGTCCCATTCGATGCGTTCGACGTTGGTTTGCAGCTCCACGCGCTCGCGCAGGCCGAAGCGCTCGATGACGTGTTCGGTGTAGCGATGCAGTTCGGCCTGGGCGGCGAACATCTGTGTCCAGGGAAATGGCGCAAACGACAACGAGTAAAGCGGCGACGGCACATCCACCGCCGCACCGGGGTAGGTGTTCTGGCACCAGGTGCCGCCGAAAAAATCCCTTCTTTCCAGCAAGAGAAAATCGTCGATCCCGGCCTTGAGCAAGTTGACCGCCGCGCATTGGCCGCCAAATCCGCTGCCGATGATCAACACTCGGTAGGTCTGCATGGGCCTCCTTCTTATAGTCGTTTTTCCGTTTTCGTCCTTTCAGGTATAGCTAAAAATTTGCCGGGTGGGAGCGGGTTTGCTCCGGGCTACGTTCCGACGAAAGCGGAGTGTCAGACACAGGGATGTCTACTGGACGACCGCTTTCGCGAGCAAGCCCGCTCCCACAGTGGGATAAGTGGAGGCGGGTGGCTGGCCGGCGATAGCTATTTAACGGCTGCCTGTTAGACTTCCAGCACATCCGTCTGAGGGTGTGCGCAGGTTCCGTTGAGTGGTCGAGGCCCTTATGCGAAACAAGGGGGGAAAGGGACTTTCATTGGCCAGGAGGCTTTATACATCGCGAACCCTCGGGCTGGTGCTGGGGCTGTTGTGCGTGAGCGCGGCGATGTACCCGCTCGATCCGCCGCTGTGGGTCTGGGCGTTGATGCTGTTCAATGGCCTGCTCTGGCCACACCTGGCGTTTCAATGGGCCCGTCGTGCCAGCGTTCCTTACCATGCGGAACACCGCAATCTGTTGGTTGACGCCTTTATGGGCGGCTTCTGGGTCGCCGCCATGCACTTCAATCCATTGCCCAGTGCCACCACCGTTTCGATGATGGCGATGAATAATGTCGCCATCGGCGGTTTGCGTTTTCTCGCCGCAGGCCTGGCGGCGCAGATCCTCGGTATCGGCGTCGGCCTGGTGGTTTTCGCCCCGGCGTTCATCCCGCAAACTTCGCCTCTGCAGCTGTATGCGTGTCTGCCGTTGCTGATGCTGTACCCGCTGGCGCTGGGCTGGATCTGCTTTCGCCAGGCCTACACGCTGGGTCTGCACAAGCGTGAACTGCTGGCGCTGAGCCGCACCGACAGCCTTACCGGGCTGCTCAACCACGGCGCGTGGAAGGATCAACTGGAAATCGCCTTTCAACGTTGCCGCCGGCAGAAGCAGGGCGCAGCGATCGCGTTGATCGACATCGATCACTTCAAGGCGATCAACGACACCTACGGGCATGTGGCGGGTGACATCGTGCTGCGCCAGTTGAGCAAAATGCTCAAGCAGAACCTGCGCGCTGCGGACGTCGCCGGGCGCTATGGCGGCGACGAGTTTTGCGTGATCCTGCCCGACCTGCCGCTGTTCAATGCCGCGCAGGCGATGGAGGCCTTGCGCGAACGTTTTGCCACCCTGGGTTACGAGCAGAACCCGGCGCTCAAGGTCAGCCTGAGCATTGGTCTGGCGGCTTACGAACCGGCGCACGGCGATGCGACCCGTTGGCTCAATGATGCGGATCAGGCGCTGTATGAGGCCAAGGCGAGCGGGCGCAATCGGGTGATCTGCAACAGTGATGATCTGCCGAAGCAGGAACTGCTCGATTCGGTCTGACTGCTCACCACAATTCCCTGTGGGAGCGGGCTTGCTCGCGAAGGCATTCTGTCAGTGGCATTGATGTCGGCTGACACTTCGCTTTCGCGAGCAGGCTCGCTCCCACAGGTGTTCGGTGTCGGCGGCTCAGGTGTCGCATCCGCTATAGAGCCTTGCGTCGATGTAAGGTACGGTTCAATCCCCCCGACGCGAAACAAGGATCGATTCATGACGTTCTCATTTTCCCGCTCGCTGCTGGCCGCCAGTCTCGGCCTGTCCCTCGCCCTAAGTTCCGCCGGCGCCTTCGCCGAACCGCACAAGCAAGTGCTGGCCGACGCCGAGCAGTATCAACCCGAAGCCCTGAAACTGCTGGAACGGCTGGTCAACATCGACTCCGGTTCCGGTTATGAACCGGGCCTGAAACAAGTCAGCGAGATCGCCATCGATGAGCTGAAAAAGCTCGGCGCCACCATCGAACTGGTGCCCAATACCCCGGAAAAATCCAATCATGTGCTGGCCACCTTCAAAGGCACTGGCAAGGCAAAAATCCTTTTGATGGCGCACATGGACACGGTGTTCAAGGAAGGTTCCGCCGCCGAGCGCCCGTTTCACATCAAGGACGGTCGCGCCTACGGGCCGGGGGTGATGGACGACAAGGGCGGCATCGTCGCCGGGATCTACGCGCTGAAGATTCTGAAGAATCTGGACTTCAAGGACTACGCGCAAATCACCTTCCTGCTCGACGCCAGCGAAGAAACCGGTTCGGACGTCGCCACCGACCTGATCAAGAAAACCGCCAAGGCCCACGACGTGACCCTCAACCTCGAACCGGGGCGTCCGGCCGATGGCTTGGTGGTGTGGCGCAAGGGCAGCGCGACGGCGCTGGTCGAAGTCAAAGGCAAGGCTGCACACGCCGGGGTCGCGCCGGAACTGGGGCGTAACGCGGCGATGGAAGCGGCGCACCAGATTCTGCAATTGGGCAAACTCGGCGACGAAGCGAAGAAAACCACCATCAACTTCACCGTGCTCCAGGCCGGTGACCGCACCAACGTGATCCCGGATCACGCCACCGCCAAGGCTGACGTACGTGCGGCGGTGCCGGAAGAGTTCGACCGGATCGAGAAAGACTTGGCGCGAGTGTCGCAGGACAAGCTGATCGCCGAAACCGAAGTTACCACCAGCCTCAAACGCGGGCTGCCACCCATGCCACAAACGGCGGAGTCGGATCGCTTGATGGCCATGGCGCAAGGGATTTACGGCGAAATCGGCCGCAAGCTGACCGAAGAGGGCAGCGGTGGTGCGGCGGATGCCAGCCTGTCAGCCGGCGTGGGCACGCCGACGCTGGACGGTTTCGGGATTGTCGGCGGCAATATTCATACGCCGGAAGAATACGCCGAAGTGGCGAGCGTGACGCCGCGGATTTATCTGTTGTCGCGGATGATCATGGAGCTGGCCAAGCGCTGACTCCCTCGGATTGGCGGTGCTGCAACTGACGCCTTCGCGAGCAAGCTCGCTCCCACAATGGATCTGTGCCGAACACCAATGCTGTGTTCACTGAAGATCCACTGGGGGAGCGAGCTTGCTCGCGAAGGCGGCGGGTCAGGCTAAATGGATGTTGAATGTGCCGACGTCATCGCGAGCAGGCTCACTCCTACATGGGATCTGTGCCGAACACCAATGCTGTGTTCACTGAAGACCCACTGTGGGAGCGAGCTTGCTCGCGAAGGCGGCGGGTCAGGCTAAATGGGTGTTGAATGTGCCGACATCATCGCGAGCAGGCTCACTCCTACATGGGATCTGTGTTCAACACCATTGCTGTGTTCACTGAAGATCCACTGTGGGAGCGAGCTTGCTCGCGAAGGCGGCGGGTCAGGCTAAATGGATGTTGAATGTGCCGACGTCATCGCGAGCAGGCTCACTCCTACATGGGATCTGTGTTCAACACCAATACTGTGTTCACTGAAGATCCACTGTGGGAGCGAGCCTGCTCGCGAAGAGGCCAGTCCTGACCGCAGCTTATTCCTTGACGCTCATGTATTCCTTCGCCCAGAGAATGTAATCCTCAGGCTGGGTATAGGTGTGCGTCAGTTCGGTGGCGCTCAGGTCCGAGGCCTGGGTGAAGATCTGGCGTTGTTCGCGCAGGCTGTCGTAGGTGGCCTTGATCGCCGCGAAGTACGCGCCATGGCCGTCGATGGTCACGCGTACGCCGAGTTCGGCCAGGCGCTTGTCGTCGCGCAGCGCAGGGTTGCCGTAGGTGACCAGCATCAGCGGCACCGTCAGGTGTTCGGCGATTTGCTCGAGCTGATCGAAGTCCTGCACCCCGACCATGCAGATGCCATCGGCACCAGCGGCCTGGTATTGCTTGGTGCGGCTGATGATTTCCTGATTCGGCAGGATCCCGGCGTTGGTGCGGGCGATGATTGCCATTTCCGAATCGACCCGGGCTTCCAGCGCCGCGCGGATCTTGCCGACGCCTTCAGCGACCGAAATCAGGTCTGTGGATTTGCGGCCGAATTGCGCCGGCAGCAGGGTGTCTTCGATGGTCAGGGCGGCGACGCCGGCGCGTTCCAGTTCAACGATGGTGCGCATCACGTTGAGGGCGTTGCCGTAGCCGTGGTCGGCGTCGGCGATCACTGGCAGTTGGGCGACGCGGCCGATGCGGGTGGCCTGTTCGGCGAACTCGCTGAGGGTGATCAGGGCAAAGTCGGGGGCGCCGAGCACCTGCAATGAGGCCACGGAGCCGCCGAGGATCCCCACTTCAAAACCCAGGTCGGCGGCAATGCGCGCGGACATCGGGTCGAACACCGAGGCGGTGTGGTAGCAGGTGTCGGAAGCCAGCAATTGACGGAAGTTACGGCGCAAATCTTGATGGGAAAGCCTGGTCATACGAGTTCCACCAATACAAAGGAATGGAACGGCTTGAGCAAAGGTGTCAACGCCGAAGAATGAAAAGGCTATCACGCGAATGGGTCAAGGTTCATGACGAATTTGCGAGTGAGGCGTTGATGAAGGATCCAGCGGCTGAAAGGTTTCATCGGCAGTCAGCGGATTTTCACTGGCAAAACCGCGGATCAGGCGGCTACCGCCTGTTGCTGTTGCCTGGGCAGCAGCACCGCGCGTACCGAATTGCCCGGTTGCAACTGCAAGCGCTTGGCGGTGAGGCGATCGACCACCAGGCTATTGCCGACCAGACGACCGGGGGCCACGGTGATGCGGCAGTTCTCCAGGCGCCGGTTATGGATCAGCCACAACGGTGCCTGATCGTCCGGTGTGCCGAGGCTCAGGGTCAGCGCCAGGCTGTCGCGCACGGTACGAATGCTGCCGATCGGCGCCTCGATCACCGGGCCACCGTCGAAGATGTCGATGTAGCCCTTATGCGTGAAGCCTTCTGCACGCAGGATCTTCAGCGCCGGTTCGGTGTTGGGGTGCGGCTGGCCGATGACGGCTTGTGCCTGCTCGGTGAGCATGCAGGTGTACAACGGCTGGCGCGGCATCAGCTCAGCGATGAACGACTTGTTGCCCAGCCCCGACAAGTGGTCGGCATGGCTGAAGTCCATCTTGAAAAAGTGTCGGCCCAGGCTGTCCCAGAACGGCGAGCAGCCGAGTTCATCGGCACTGCCACGCAGTTCGGCAATCATCTTTTCGCCAAACAACTGCGGGAATTCGGCCACGAACAGCAGGCGCCCCAACGACAGGAGCCGACCATTGCTGCCTTGGCGGTGTTGCGGGTGCAGGAACAGCGAACACAGCTCCGACTGGCCGGTCAGTTCATTGTTGAGAAACAGTGTGGGGATCTGCCGCGAAATGCCGAGATCCGGTGCCGAACTCACAGTCAGACCGACCCGGTAGTTGTACCACGGCTCGCGCAGGCCTACTGCGCCGGTCAGGGCGCTGACACCGACCACCCGCAGGTCGTCGTCTTCGAGCACGAACAGATAATCGGCGTCGGCCCGTTCAACCTGTTCGGCGAACGCGCGCTGAGCCCAGCGCACCCGGTGGGCGAGGCGATCCTCATTGGCCGGCAGGGTCGTAAACCCCGGACCGGCCTGTTGCACCAGGGTCATCAGCGCTGGCAGGTCGCTGACTTTGACCGGACGGACGATCATGCGGGAACTCCTTGTACGCGCCTGTTCGGGCACTGTCGTTGGGTAGGCAACCGGGCGCGGTTCACAGGGCTGTCAGCCTGACCGTGCTGCCATCGGTGACTTTCAGCGCCGCGCACAGTGCCGGCGTCAGCGACAGCGGTTGATCGGGCTGGTAGTCCAGTTCGGCGACGATGGCCCGGAATCCGTGCAGGGCGTCGTTGCTCAGCAGGTAATGGCCACGGGCGTCGATCTGCGCTTGCTGGCGGACGGTGACGGTCTGGCTGCGGGCGATCGAACGGATGTTCGCGGTGCGCGCATACAGGGTCGGACCGGCGTCGAACAGGTCGATGTAGCTGTTGGTTTCAAAGCCTTCGCGTTCGAGGATGTCGAAGGCTTCCTGGCCGTCCGGGTGAATCCGGCCAATGCATTCCTGCGCTGCCAGAGGCAGCATCGGTACGTAAATCGGGTATTGCGGCATCAGTTCGGCGAGAAACGTGCGGCTTTGCAGACCGCACAGGCGCTCGGCCTCGACGTAGGGCAGATCGAAGAAGTGCTTGCCCAGTGCGTCCCAGAACGGCGAATGACCGTTCTCATCGCTGTAGCCGACGATCTCGGTGATCACCGCCTCGGCGAAACGTTGTGCATGAGCGGCGATGAACAGCAGCCGCGCCCGTGACAGCAATTCGGAAAAGGCGCTGCGCACCAACGCGTTGTCGATGTGAAAACCGCGCAGCAGGGTGTGGTCGTTGAGGTCGTGACACAACGACAGCGCCGGCACCCCGTGTTCAATGTTCAACTCCCGCGAGGCACTGGTGAAGTGGCGGTTGCGCAGGCTGTAGAACGGTTCGTTGAAACCGGCAGTAGCGAGGATCTCCGAGCAGCCGACCAGCCGCTGAGTGTCGAGGTCTTCCAGCACGAAGAAGTAGTTCTCCGGGCCTTGCGCCTGAATGTCGCTGGCGAACGAGGCGCAGGAGCCGGCGATTTTATCCCGCAGGCGCTCGCTGTCATCCGGCAGCGACGTGACGCCGACCAGGCTGTCGCGGGCCAGCTGCTGCAATTGCGGCAGGTCGGTTGTCTCGACTGGGCGTAAGACCAGCATGGATGCACTCCTGTATCAAAGGGTCCGGTGATCCCCACCGAACCTGACTATCACTGTCGGTTGCCACGCTTTAAAGCGGCGGTCGCCTGATTTGTTGTCAGACGCCGCTCTTTTTCTTGTCAGCCATTGCTCGGGTCAGGCAGCGCGGTGCTGGCGCCGAGCTTGTTCAGGAAGAACAGATACACCAGACCCAGTGCGATCCAGATCAGGCCGAGTTTCTGCGCATCGACGCCCATGTTGTACATGATGGCGGCGACGATGATGAAGCCGATCACCGGGCAGATCAGATGGCGCACGACCTGACCGGACTTCTGCCGACGCCAGTAGTAGTTGATCACTGTCAGGTGCAGCAGCATGAAACCGCTGAGGGCACCGAAGTTGACCAGCGAGGTCAGGGTGTCGACCGAATTGATGAACAGGTAGCAGATCACCAGCGACAGCACCGCCACCAGATAAATGCTCAGGTACGGGGTGTTGTGCTTCGGGTGCACCTTGGCCAGCACTTTCGGCAACTTGCCATCGCGAGCCATGCCGAACAGCAGGCGCGACACCGCGGCCTGCGAGGTGATCGCCACGGCGACGCCCCAGGCCAACGCGGTCGCCACGCCGGTTAATGTCGCCAGCCAGTTGCCGGCAGCGATTTCGGCGATTTCATAGAACGCGGTGTCGGCGGACTTGAAGCCCATGCCGGCGGCCAGATCGGTGGCGATCCAGGTCTGCACGACGAAAATCACCCCCATCACCACCAGAGTGATCAGCGCTGCGCGGCCGACGCTTTTGCCCGGATCGCCCTTGATTTCTTCGGCGAGGGTCGAGATCGCATCGAAGCCAAGGAACGACAGCACCGCAATCGACACCGCTTGCATCAGCAGGGCGAAGTTGAACGTTTCCGGGTGATACAGGGGCGCCAGGGTCAGCTCGCCGTTGCCGCCGCCGTTGTGCAGGGCGTTCCAGGCGTAGAACAGGAAGATTCCCAGTACCACCAGCTGTGCCAGCAGGAAGATGATGTTCATCCGCGCGGTGAAGGTGATCCCGCGCAGGTTGACGAACGTCGCGCTGACCAGGAACGCCAGAATGAAGCCGACCTTCGGAATGTCCGGGTACAGATGGTTCAGCGCCATCGCCGCGTAGACGTACAGCAGCGGTGGAATCAGCAGGTAGTCGAGCAGCATCAGCCAGCCGGCGATGAAACCGACGTGTTGATTGAGGCCGCGTTGCGCGTAGGAATACACCGAGCCTGCGATCGGAAACGCCTTGGCCATGCTGCCATAGCTCAGCGCGGTGAACAGCATCGCCACCATGCCGATGATGTAGGCCAGCGGCACCATCCCGGGTGCCTCGGCATTCACGTAGCCATACACGCCAAACGGGGCGATGGGGATCATGAAGATCATCCCGTACACCACCAGATCGGTCAGCGTCAGGCTACGTTTCAACTCCTGTTTGTAGCCGAACTCTTCTATTTCCATGAAGCGCAACTCCTTGTCAGCCTATCCAGCGTTTTAGTTGTTATGTCGATCCATCGTTACAGCGTCAGCAGTCTTGCAGCATTCTTTACAGCAGCGGCGCCAGGCGCCCGGCCCACAACGATACCGCTTCGGGGCTGCGCAGCAGGTCGTTGCGCACCTCGATCAACACCGATTCCAGCCCCCGGGCATCGCCGTGCACCGGCACGGTCATGTCGCCCAGCGGGTCAACCCGGTACGGCTGGTTGCCCGCGACTTTCAGCGGGTGCTGACCGAGGCCATCGATCACCCGTTGCGCATAGGCGCTGGCCTGACCAAACAGCACGCCGACTTCCAGCGGGCGCGGCTGGCCGTAATACACCGGGGTAAAACTGTGAATCCCGACTACCCGTACTGCCTGGCCTTGCGCAACGCGCTGGTCGATCAGGGTCTGCAGCCGGGCGTGAAACGGTTTGAACAGGGTCTGGCGCCGGTATTCGCGAGTGGCTTCGTCCAGCTCGCGGTTACCCGGCACCTGATAAATCTCGCTCTGCGCCGGAATGCTGTCGGGGGCATGTCGGGGCCGATTGAGGTCGATCAGCAGCCGTGAATAGTTGGCGCTCAACAGTGTCGCGCCGAGTGTCTCCGAGAGCTTTTCAGCCAGTTGCAGCGCGCCGATGTCCCAGGCGATGTGCTCGCGCGCGGCCGCATCGTCCAGGCCCAGATTGTTCAGGGCCTCGGGGATGTAGCGGCTGGCGTGCTCGCACACCAGGATCACCGGATGCGATGAATCTTCGCGGCTCAGGTTGTAGACCGGGCGGGTGTACAACCCCAGCTCGGCGGATTCAGTACAGGCGTGCATAGTGCTCACACAGGTCAGCGGGCGAGAGCTGTTCCGTCAGCGCCAGTTCCTCGGTTTTAAGGGCGTGGTAAGTGTCGAGCAGCGGCTTGGGCAGCCATTGATTGAAGGCTGCACTGTCACGCAGGCAATCCAGCGCCTGGGCCAGCGAGGCGGGCAGGGCAACGATGCCCCGAGCCTTGCGTTGCTCGTCGTTGAGTGAATCGGGAATTTCATCGGTGATCGCGTTCAGCGCCAGACGCTGTTCGATGCCCAGCCGTCCGGCGATCAGCAGCGCGGCCATTGCCAGATGCGGCGAGGCGGTGGCGTCCATGGCGCGGAATTCCAGGTTGTACTGCGCCGCCACGGATTTGCCGCCCAGGCTCACGGTCGGGCAAATGCGCAGCGCCGCTTCCCGGTTCTGCTGCCCCAGACAGGCGTACGACGCGCTCCAGTGGTGCGGCTGTAAACGCTCATACGACACCGGCGTCGGTGCGGTGAACGCACACAGCGCCGGCAGGTAATGCAGGATCCCTGCGGCCCAATGCTGGCCGAGGGTCGACAGACCGTTGCTGGTGCCGGCGTCGTAAAGCAGCGGCAGACCTTGCAGGTCGAGCAGGCTGACGTGCAGGTGCACACCGTTGCACACCGCGTCGGCCTTGGTTTTCGGCGCGAAGCTGACGTCGACGCCCATTTGCCGGGCGATTTCGCGGGTGATCTCGCGCACGTTGACCGCACGATCCGCCGCCGCCACGCCGAGGGTCGGCCGGCAGGTGATTTCGTATTGGTGCTTGCCGTATTCGGGCAGGAACATTTCCGGCTCGACACCGCCGGCGCGCAGGGCGCTGAGCAGCCAGCCGCCGAATTCGGCACCCTGACGCTGGGCTTCGAGGGAGAATGCCAGGTGTTCGGCGAATCCGGCGTGCAGGTTGAATTCGTGTTCGAACGCCGCGTTGACCTGCAAGCCGAGGTCGTCGCGATAGCGCTCGATTTCATCGCGCAGCAGCGTGCGCGGGCAGGTGCTCCACGGCTGGCCATCGGTCTCGCGGATGTCGCCATGGATGAAGTCCAGCGCCGGTGCTGCGGCGTCCGGGCCGTTGCCGACGGTGACGCGACTGGCCAGATCAGGAATCAGCCGCAAATCGCCGTATGCGCCCCACGGGTTGGTCGAGGCGATGATGTCCTGGGGCGTCAACGCGCTGTTGGCCGGGACCCAGCCGCACCCGGCGGCTTGATAATGCTCCAGCTGATCGGTGGGAAACGAGCGGCCACGGGTAATGCCGATCAGGTCGGTGGTGACGATGGTGGTCATCGGCAACGGCGTCAGGCGCTCGCTCATGGACGCATCTCCTGCAAGCGGCCGAGCACGGTTTGCGTGTCAGTGATCCAGCAGTAGCCTTTGATCGCGTTCAGGCAGGCGTCATGCCGCGCCGGGGTGTAGGTGGCGCAGGCGTCTTCGACCAGTGTTACCAGATAGCCGCGGTCGGCGGCATCCCGCACGGCCATGTCGACGCACTGATCGGTGACGATGCCGGCAATGATCAGGTGGCGGGTTTCGAGGTTGCGCAGCACGTAATCGATGTTGGTCGAGTTGAACACCCCGGACGAGGTTTTCGGCAGGACGATCTCGTTTTCCACCGGGGTCAGGTCGTCGATGATCCGCGCCTGGGTGCTGCCCTTGGGCAGGTGCATGTCCGACAGTTTGTGATCCAGCGAGCGGTCGCGACCGTCGGCGGTCAGGCTTTCGATAATCGTGTGCAGCACGTTCTGCCGCGCTTCGCGAAAGGCACTGAGCAAACGGCGCTGGTTGGGCACCACCTGCATGTGCGCGCGGGTCAGGAAATACTCGGCGTCCGGGCCGTTCAGGTGCGGGTCGAACTGCGGTTCGAGCCAGGCACGCTGCATGTCCACCAGCAGCAACGCGGTGTGGTCGGTGACGAACGGCAAATCCCGCGGCGAGCGGTGGGGAAGACTGAACATCCTTATTTATCCTCCAGCAGATGGGTGTTGAAGTCGTTGCGCAGGGCGTCGATGCCTTCCAGGCGATCGGCCAGATCGGGGCTGCGCAGGGTCAGGCAGGCAATCAGCGCCTCGACCTGGGCCAGCGCCGGCACCATGGTGTCGAACGGCGAGGCCGATTCCACCGGAGCACTGATGATCAGGTCCGCGAGTTCGCGAAGCGGCGAGGCATAGATGTCGGTGAATAACACCACCCGCGCGTTGTTGTTCTTCGCCGCCGAGGCCACCCGCAGGGCCTGGGACTGGTAGCGCCGATAGTCAAACAGCAGCACCACGTCCTGGCGTTGCAGATCGAACAGGCGGTCGGGCAGTTGCGCGTTGTCTTCCAGGGCAAAGCAGCCGGGTCGCAGCAGGCGCAAGTGATTGAGCAGGTAGTTGGCCATCAGGCTGCTGAAGCGCCCGCCGAAGCAGTAGATCTGGTGCCGGGTGTCGAGCAGCCAGTCGAGCAGAATGCGCACGTCTTCAGGTTGCGTCAGGGCTTGGGTTTCCACCATCAGCCGTTGGCTGTCGGCCAGATAATGGCCCCAGGCATCGTCCTTGTTCAGGTGCGAACGGGGCTGCAACAGGGTGCGCGGCGAACGCAGGCGGTGATCCATGTCGCTGAGCAGGGCGTCCTGAAACTCGGCATAACCGCCGAATCCGAGCTTCTTCACCAGCCGTACGATGGTCGGATCACTGACGCCAGCGTGTTCGGCCAGACGCGCCATCGGACCCAGGCCATTGCGTGGATACTGGTCGAGCAGGGCGCGAATCACTTTGCGCTCAGACGGCGTCAGCTCCAGGCCGGGATCGGTGATCAAGTCTCTGAGAGGCGGCATCCGGGCTCCTGCTGGATGAAGGGGAAGGGTGTTGAATTCGTTTCATAATCCGTTAAAACAGTATTTATGTAACTCAGGTTACATGTCTAGTGAATTTTTAGCGGTAGCGATTCAGCGTTTAAATAACCTGAGAGCCATGTGCAACAAGGCCTACACAGTTGTCGCCGATCCTTGTAGTCCATTGCCCATCGGCGTGTCAGACATTGCCGTTTTTTCGCCTTCAACATGTCAGACCAGAAATTCCCGGGATCCCCTGCAGCGCCCGGTTTACGGCACAATTGCCGCAAGACCGGCCGTTTGCCGCCGATTTACCGGATGTCCATCGAGTGCAATACCGTGCAATCCACCCGTTTGACTTTGATTTGCCACGCTCGAACCGTCGCACAGAAATTGTCGCGTTTTCCTACGAACGAGCCTGTTGAACATCTGCCATTGGCGCCCGGTGCGTTGGCCACACAATTCGCCAGCGCCAACCGTGTGTTGTGCGGGCCGGAATTGCGCACCCGCCAGACTGCCGAGTGGTTCGGTGCGGCGCCGCAAGTGGACGAAGCGCTGCGCGATTGCGATTGGGGGCGCTGGCACGGGCAAGCGATCAAGGATCTGCAACGGCGCGAGGCCGAGGCTTTGCAGGCGTGGATCAGTGATCCGCAGGCGGCACCCCATCGTGGCGAGTCGGTGATGCAATTGGGCGAACGTGTGGCGGCATGGCTGACCAGTCTGCAAGGTGCGCCGGGGCATATCGTCGCCATCACCCATCCGTTTGTGGTGCGCGCAGCATTGCTGCAGGTGGTGCAGGGCGCAGCGTTCAACGCGATTGATGTTGAACCGTTGTCAGTCGTTGAACTGCGGTTCAACGGCATCTGGCGGCTACGCTTGGCGGGTATCGATCTTGCGAGAGCACTGTAATGAAACGACTGCTGGTCATCGGCATCGGCGCCGGAAACCCCGACTACATCACGATGCAGGCGGTGAAGGCACTCAATCAGGTGGACGTGTTCTTTCTGATGGACAAAGGCCCGAGCAAGGACAAACTGATCGATCTGCGGCGCGACATCTGTGCGCGCTACATCACCGATCCTGCGTATCGCTTCGTCGAAGCCCACAGCCCGGAGCGCGAACGCGGCGAAGTGGACTACACCCGCGCGGTCGATGATCTGAATCGCGCCAAGCAAGAAACCTTCGAACAACTGATCAATGAAGAATTGGCTGACGAGCAGTGCGGCGGATTCCTCGTGTGGGGCGACCCGGCGCTGTACGACAGCACCGTTCGTATCCTGCAGGCGATTCTCGCGTCGGGCCGCTGTGCTTTCGAGTTTGAAGTGATCCCCGGGATAACCAGCGTTCAGGCGTTGGCGGCGCAGCATAAAGTGCCGTTGAACAGCATTGGCCGGTCAGTCGAAATCACCACGGGCCGGCGTCTGGCGGCGGGGCAGGTGAGTGACACGGACAGCCTGGTGGTGATGCTCGATGCGGAAAATTCCTACCACCATGTGGCGGATCAGCAGACCGAGATTTACTGGGGCGCTTACCTCGGCACGCCGGATGAGATTCTGATCAGCGGCAAGCTCAAGGATGTTGCGGATCAAATCGAGCGCACGCGCAAAGCGGCGCGGGCCGAGCATGGGTGGATCATGGATACCTATTTGTTGCGCAAGCCGTAGGTTTTTTGTGGCTGGACTGGCCTCTTCGCGAGCAAGCTCGCTCCCACAGGGGTGCCCATTTCAAATATGGGAGCGAGCTTGCTCGCGAAGGGGTCATCACAGTCAACTCAAGAAATGGCTTTGACCCCACGCCCAAACCGCTCCCGATACACCGACGGCGGCACCCCGACCACGCTGCGAAACGCCACGCGAAAACTTTCCACCGAGCGATAACCGCAGCGCTGGGCGATCTGCTCGGTGTTGTACACGCTGCTCTCCAGCAACTCCCGCGCCCGGGCCAGTCGCTCGTGTTGCAGCCACGCCTTGGGCGATTGCCCGCTGGCCTCGGTGAAACGGCGCAAAAAGGTGCGCTCGCTCATCGCCGCTTCGCTGGCCAGATCGCGCACTTCCAGTGGTTGGTGCAAGCGCTCGCGGGCCCACTGCATCACCCGCGACAAGTCGTTGCGCGGTGTCGCGCTGACTGGCATGGGGATGAACTGCGCCTGACCGCCGGTGCGTTGCGGCGACATCACCAGGCGCCGGGCCACTGAATTGGCGACCTGGGTGCCAAAGTCCCGCGCCAGCAGATGCAGGCAGGCATCGATCCCGGCGGCGCTGCCCGCCGAGGTGATCAACTGGCCGGAGTCGACGTAAAGCACATCCGGATCCACCGCAATCGTCGGGAAGCGCCGCGCCAGTTCCTCGGTGTAGCGCCAGTGCGTGGTCGCGCCGTGACCGTCGAGCAAGCCACTGGCGGCCAGCACAAACACCCCGGAGCAGATCGACAGCAACCGCGCACCCTGGGCGTGGGCCTGTCGCAAGGCGTCGATCAATGCCGGCGGCACCGGGGCCGCGCGGTCGCGCCAACCGGGAATGATGATGGTGCGCGCCTGCGCCAACAGCTCCAGACCGCCGTCGGCCAGTACGTGAATCCCGCCCATGGCGCGCATCGGCCCTTGATCGACGGCGAC
This sequence comes from Pseudomonas sp. GM30, assembly GCF_000282275.2. Taxonomy (NCBI): domain Bacteria; kingdom Pseudomonadati; phylum Pseudomonadota; class Gammaproteobacteria; order Pseudomonadales; family Pseudomonadaceae; genus Pseudomonas; species Pseudomonas sp. GM30. The sequence goes on from NZ_AKJP02000030.1 coordinate 156,640, forward strand.
GATGCGGTGCTCGTACCACGGGAAATCGAACTCCGGCCGGGGCAGGCCGAAAATCTCCACGGCGATGCCGAACTCGAAGGTACAGAGGCCGTCGTAGGCCAGAATCGCAACCAATCCAGGTGAGTCAGGCATTTGGCGGAAAATTCCCGGTGAGTGTCTTGCGCGCCACTGTAGCGCCAAGTGTCGGCCCGATAAAGTCTGCTCACACCTCAACTGACGTAGGAGTTAAACAGCATGACCAGCCTGGTTCGCGATATTCCTGCCGCACCGTCGGCCATTGCCCTGATGCATTTCAGCAACCGTCTGACGTTTGAAACCGATTGTTCTGACGTCTTCAGCAGCCAGGAGGCCGGTGAAGTCGATTTTGTCCTGGTCGATGTGCGCGGTCGTTTGGCGTTCGAGCGCGGTCACGTGCCGGGCGCGATCAACATTCCGACCCGCTCGCTGACCGCCGAAGGCCTGGCGGAGTATTCGACGAGCACGTTGTTCGTGGTCTATTGCGCCGGCCCGCACTGCAACGGCGCCAACAAGGCTGCGGTGAAACTGGCGGCGTTGGGTTACCCGGTCAAGGAGATGATTGGCGGTGTGACTGGCTGGCTGGATGAGGGGTTTTCGCTCAGCGTCGAACAGCCCGCCAAAACCCCCATTGCCTGCGAATGCTGACAGTTTTTTCAGCCATTTCCTGAGCAGAATCGGAGTTTGTCCTACAGCCTTTGCACCATGTCGGCGCAGCGTTGATCCCGGTCAACGCGTGCGCCGGTTTTCTGTAAGTATTTGTCGCCTAAACACAATTTGCCCTGTGCGCGCCGCCATAGACTGCCGGCCACGTCGGTTTTTGCCGCTAATTGGCCATGACCGAACGCCCAATCGAAAGCTGCCAATAAAAGCCTCCGCACACAGGAGTAATAAATGAAGAAGCTAGTGATGTTCGGTGCCCTGGCACTGTCGATGTTGTCCCTGACCGCTGTGGCCGAAGACGCCAAACCGATTCGTCTGGGGATTGAAGCCGCTTACCCGCCATTCTCGATGAAAACCGCTGACGGCAAACTCACCGGGTTCGACGTCGATATCGGCGATGCCCTGTGCAAACAGATGGACGTCAAATGCGTGTGGGTCGAGCAGGAATTCGATGGCCTGATCCCGGCACTCAAAGTGAAGAAGATCGACGCGATCCTGTCCTCGATGACCATCACCGACGACCGCAAGAAAAACGTCGATTTCACCATCAAGTACTACCACACCCCGGCGCGCTTCGTGATGAAGGAAGGCTCGGGCATCACTGATCCGCTGACCCAGCTCAAGGGCAAGAAGGTCGGCGTGCTGCGCGCCAGTACCCACGACCGTTATGCCACCGACATGGCCAAGGACGCCGGGTTTGAAGTGGTGCGCTACGGCTCGCAACAGGAAGCCAACCTGGATATGAAATCCGGTCGTCTCGACGCGATGCTGGCCGACTCGGTCAACCTCAGCGACGGTTTCCTGAAGACCGACGCCGGTAAAGGCTTCGAATTCGTCGGCCCGACCTACGAAGACGCCAAGTACTTCGGTGGCGGTGCCGGCATCGCCGTGCGCAAGGGCGATACCGAGCTGGCCGAGAAATTCAACAAGGCCATCACCGAAATCCGCGCCAATGGCGAGTACAAGAAAGTCCAGGACAAGTACTTCGACTTTGACGTGTACGGCCATTAATACGCTGTAGAAAAAAGTGGTCCCGTTTGCGCGGTGGCCACTTTTTTTGTGCTCTCTTTCTACTGATGGAGATTCACTGTGGGAGCGAGCTTGCTCGCGAATGCGGTTTAACATTCAACATCTTTATTGACTGTCAGATTGCATTCGCGAGCAAGCTCGCTCCCACAGGGATCTCATCGATCCAGATCTACCAGACTGCAGGAGTTTTCCCATGCAACGCATCGACCATGTCCTGCCCTGGAGCCATCTGGGCAGCGAACGTTCCCTCAGCGTCTTCCGTTACGGCGCCGGCAGTCGCAAGGTGTACATCCAGGCCAGTCTGCACGCCGACGAGCTGCCGGGCATGCGCACCGCGTGGGAACTCAAGCAGCGCCTCAGCGAACTGGAACAGCAGGGTCGCCTGCAAGGGGTGATCGAGCTGGTGCCGGTGGCCAATCCGATCGGCCTCGACCAGCATCTGCAAGGCAGTCACATGGGGCGCTTCGAGCTGGGCAGCGGGAAGAATTTCAACCGCTCGTTCGTTGAACTCAGCGCGCCAGTGGCGGCGCGAATCGGCGAGCGGCTGGGCAGTGATGCCGAAGCCAATATCGCGCTGATCCGCCAGACCATGGGTCAGGTGCTCGACGAACTGCCGGCCCCGGCCTCGCAACTGGAAGCGCTGCACCGCTTGCTGCTGCGCCATGCCTGCGACGCCGACATCACCCTTGATCTGCATTGCGATTTCGACGCGGCGATTCACATTTATGCATTGCCGCAACACTGGCCGCGCTGGCAATCACTGGCGGCGCGCCTGAAGGCTGGCGTGGCCTTGCTGTGTGAAGACTCCGGCGGCAGTTCGTTCGACGAATCGTGCTCGTCGCCGTGGCTGCGTCTGGCGCGGGCGTTCCCGAACGCGGCGATTCCTCCGGCGAATCTTGCCACCACCCTGGAACTGGGCAGCATGGGCGACACCCGGGTTGATCAGGCGCAGGCCAATTGTGAAGCGATTCTCGGCTTTCTCGCCGAGCAGGGTTTCATCAGCGGCGAATGGCCGGCGGCACCGCAGGAATGCTGTGAAGGCATGCCGTTCGAAGGCACCGAATATCTGTTCGCCCCGCACCATGGCGTGGTCAGTTTCCTGCGCAATGCCGGGGAATGGGTGGAGAAGGGCGATGCGTTGTTCGAGGTGGTGGATCCGTTGAATGACCGCCTCACCACCGTGCGCGCCGGCACCAGCGGCGTGCTGTTTGCGATTGATCGTGGGCGTTACACCCAACCGGGGATCTGGCAGGCCAAGGTGGCAGGGCGTGAGCCGATTCGGGTGGGCAAGCTGATCAACGACTGACAGATCTTCGGTGTTTTTGCTGGCCTCATCGCTGGCAAGCCAGCTCCCACAGTGATCGGTGGTGCTCACAAAACCTGTGGGAGCTGGCTTGCCAGCGATGGCGGCATCCGCGACACCACACCTTTCAGACAATGTTAGGCTGTCTCCGAACCCGACACTCCGCGAAGGAAGGCTTTATGTTGAAGGCGTTTGCTCTGTTGACCCTCCTGGCGTCCAGCGCCGTTCACGCGCAAACCACGCTGCAAAGCGATTTGCCACTGAACTACATCGAACAGGTTCACCCGGACGCGAACACCCGGCCGCTGGTGATTTTCCTGCACGGTTACGGCAGTAACGAAGCCGATCTGATCGGTATGAAGTTCCAGTTGCCGGCGCAGTACAACTACCTGTCGGTGCAGGCACCGCTGGCGCTGGGCGAAGGGCGTTTCCAGTGGTTTCGCAAGAAAGGCGAAGGTGCCTACAACGGCGAGACCGATGATCTGCAGGCCAGCGGCCAGAAGTTGCGGGCGTTTGTCGCGCAGGCGGCGCAGAAATATCACACCAGCCCGGACAAGGTGTACCTGATCGGTTTCAGCCAGGGCGCGATGATGACCTACGAGGTCGGCTTGCGTCCGCCGGTGACGGTCGGCGGCATTGCGGCGTTGAGCGGACGGCTGTTGCCGGTGTTGAAAGCCGAACTCAAGGCGCAGCAGCAACCGTTGCCCCTGCACATCTTCATCGGCCATGGCACCGCCGATGATCGAGTGCCGTACCACGACGGCACCGAGGCCGATGCGCTGCTGCAGAAACTCGCCTACACCCCCGAGTTTCACGCCTATCCCGGCGTCGGCCACAGCATCAGCACGGCCGAGCTGCGCGACTTGAATGCCTGGCTGCAGCAGCTCAACCCGTGACGATCACTTGTCCTTGAGGATGGTTTTCACCAGCGCATCGTGACCGCTCTTGTCGCTGGCCCGGGAAATCACCTGGACCAGCGCCATGCGCTTGCCGGACGCGGCGAGCAGGGTGGTGTTCAGAGTCTGGCCGCCGCCCTGGGTGGCAGTGCTGTCGACCTGACGCACACCGAGGCCGCTGCTTTTCTGGGTCAGGCTTTTTTCGCTGAGCTTGTTGAAATCGGGCAGGGCCTTGCGCTGGTCATCGATGAAACTCGCCAGGCTGCCATCGAGAAATTCGTTGTCGTTGTCCTTGACGCTGGTGCCCCCGGCGATCTGGTTTTCCGCGGCGATGACCACGGTTTTGGTCGCCTGATTGGTATACATCGTGCCTTTGGCACCAGTCGGCCCGGCCGGCAGCGGGTCGGCGGTAAAACCTTTGGGCAGGACGAAGGTGAACTTGCCGTCGAGCATCGACACGCTATTGGTCGCCGCTTTTTCCTTGGCCTTGGCGGCCTGGGCATTGATGGCGCCGAGGCCGGCGACCGCCGCCAGCAACAGGACGACGGCTTTCTTGCTGAACAATGACATGTAAATCTCCGGAGGGGGGTTGGTCGCGCCAGGGCGGCGATGATCCCACGGAGCGTGCCTGGCATTCCAGCGCGGTTTGTCGAACATTTGTGGCGAGGGAGCTTGTCGGATCGCCGCACCGTCCCGCTCGGCTGCGCAGCAGTCGTAAAAATCATAGGGGCGCTGCGCACGCCCGCGGGAGCAAGCTCCCTTGCCACAGTGAATTGCGTCAGCCTTGGGGTTGTGGGCTTTTGGCTGGCGCTGGGCGGGCCAGCAGTTTGCGGGTAACGCCGAGCATCGCCACCGACACCGCGACACCGGCGATGAATCCGCTGAGGCCCAGGGTTGGCAGGGTCAGCGCCGACACCAGGCAAAATGCCGAGAACGAGTACATGCCGATCGCCGTCGCCCGCAGCAATGCCGCGGTAAACGCCGGGCCACGAGTCTGCTGAGAGAACACCGCCATCACACTGCCCAGTACCGGAAACACCGCGAGCAGACCGCTCCAGCGCTCGCCGACGGTGCTGGCGAGCAGGGTCACCAGCACCGTCAGCGCCGCCCCGGCAATCATGCGCCAGAGCAGTTTGTCCGACTTCGGTGCCGGGCCGTTCAGCACCGGCTGCACGTTGGGGAACAGGTACGGCGCGGCGAGCAGGGCAGTGGCTGCCGCCGCGACCGAGAACGTCAGTGACGACGGAAGCAGCGACAACACCAGCGCCAGTCCCGCCCACACCGACAGTGACGCCGTCAGCGCCAACGGCCAGTTCGCCCGCTGTGCCACCTGCGCATAGGTGACGCAGAACGCAATCATGGCAAACATCGCCGACAGCGCCGCGACCGCCGATTCCGCTGCAAATTGCGGCCCCTGTTCGATGGCGAGGAAAAACAGGATCGGCCCGACCACCACCGGCAGCCCCGACAGCCAACCGGCCACGCTCGGCCCCCAGCGCTTGCCAGCGAGGGAAATCAGCAGCAGAAATCCGGGGATCAGCAGTAATTTGAGGATCAGCACGCGGGAGGCCTCCGGGGATGGAATGGCCAAGGTAACCGATTGCTGCATTGATCGACAATTTTTGTATACAAAGTGTGCGAGTGATATCCGCTATGCTCTGAAGATCAGGGGTTTACCGGAGTCGATGCCGCAATGAGCAAACCATCGAAGTTGCTGCGTGGGTGCTGTGGCATCGGCTTGTGGGCGTTGTTACTCACGCCGACCTGGGCCAATTGGCAGGACGCCGTGCCCGGCGCGCAAATCATCGGCACCGGCGATTTCAGTGTGTTCGGCTTCGACGTCTACAACGCCCGGTTGTGGAGCGCGGCACGCCCGTTGTCCACCGAACAGCCCTTCGCTCTGGAGCTGATCTATCGGCGCAAGATCTCCCGCGATGATCTGGTGCAGGCCAGTGTCGATGAAATCAAACGGCTGGCAGGCTCGGGAGTCAGTCCGGCACAACTGGCCGCGTGGCAAGGGCAAATGGAGCAATCGTTCGTCGATGTGCAGGCCGGCACGCGGATCACGGGCGTGTATCTGCCGGGGCAGGGCGCGCGGTTTTTTGTCGGTCAGCAGTTGCAGCATGAAATCGATGATCCGCAATTTGCCCGGGCGTTTTTCGATATCTGGCTGGATCCGCGTACGCGCAATCCCGAACTGCGTGAGCAACTGTTGGGCATGAGCCGATAGAGTTTTTGTTCTTCAAGGCGCTGACTGAAACCTCTAAGCTGCGTCTTTCGAACTTGTTTCTGGATGTGTGCGTGAAATTCAGCTTACCCAAAATCGCCACCGCGCCGTTCTGCCCGCCGGAAGTGGCCGGCAGTGTCGCGGTGGATCCGAACGCTTCGTTCTTCAAACGCGTGCTGCGTTTTGCCGGGCCTGGCTTGCTGGTGTCGATCGGCTACATGGATCCGGGCAACTGGGCGACCGCGATCGAGGCCGGTTCGCGTTTTGGTTACAGCCTGCTGTTTGTGGTGTTGCTCGCAAGTCTGGCGGGGATGGTCGTGCAGTGCCTGTGTTCGCGTCTGGGCATCGCCACCGGCCGCGATCTGGCGCAATTGTCCCGCGACCGCTACAGCACCCCGACCGCGCGCCTGCAATGGGTGCTGGCGGAAATCTCGATCATCGCCACCGACCTGGCCGAAGTGCTCGGCTGCGCACTGGCGTTTCACTTGTTGCTTGGTTGCTCGCTGACCTTCGGCATTGCCCTGACCGCCTTCGACACGCTGCTGGTGCTGGCCCTGCAGAACCGTGGCTTCCGCCGGCTGGAGGCGATCATGCTGGTGCTGGTGGCGACCATCGGCGTGTGTTTCTTCGTCGAACTGGTGCTGATCAAACCCTATTGGCCGGACGTGTTCGCCGGATTCAAACCATCACTCTCGGCCATCAGCGATGCCGCGCCGCTGTATCTGGCGATCGGCATCCTTGGCGCCACGGTGATGCCGCACAACCTCTACCTGCATACCTCGATCGTGCAGACGCGGATGATCGGCACGGATCTGGCGAGCAAGCAGGACGCGGTGAATCTGGCGCGCATCGACACCATCGGTTCGCTGGCGCTGGCGCTGCTGGTCAACGCGGCGATCCTGATTCTGGCGGCGGCTGCGTTTCACCAGTCCGGGCATACCGACGTGGTCGACATTCAGGACGCCTATCACCTGCTCGACCCGTTGGTCGGTGGCGCGCTGGCCAGTGTGCTGTTCGGCGTGGCGTTGCTGGCGTCGGGGCAGAGCTCGACGTTCACCGGGACCATCGCCGGGCAGGTGATCATGGAGGGTTACCTGAACCTGCGGATTCCCTGCTGGCAGCGGCGTTTGATCACCCGTGGGCTGGCGCTGATCCCGGCGTTCATCGGCGTGTGGCTGATGGGCGACAACGCGGTGGGCAAGTTGCTGGTGTTGAGTCAGGTGGTGTTGAGCCTGCAACTGCCGTTTGCGTTGTACCCGCTGATCCGCATGACCAGTGACAAGCAATTGATGGGACCGTTTGTGAATCGGCTGCCGACCCGGCTGTTGGCGTGGGGATTGTTTGCGGTGATCAGTGGGGCGAATGCGTGGTTGATTCTGCAGATGGTGGTGTGATTTCAAAGCACCCTGTGGCGAGGGGATTTATCCCCGATCCAGTGCGAAGCGCTGGCAAAGATGTGTGTCGAGGCAATAAAAACTGGGGCTGCTGCGCATCCCATCGGGGATAAATCCCCTCGCCACAAAAGCGATGAAACCAGACAGCGAGCGGATGTCGTGGATCCGTCCGCCGCCTGTATTGCTCCTTTGGGTTAAGCGCGTTCCAGCGCCAGCGCCACACCTTGACCGCCGCCGATGCACAGGGTCGCCAGACCTTTCTTCGCATCACGCTTGATCATTTCGTGCAGCAGCGTCACCAGCACGCGGCAGCCCGACGCACCGATCGGGTGTCCTAGGGCGATGGCGCCGCCGTTGACGTTGACCTTGTCCAGATCCCATTGCAGGTCCTTGGCCACGGCCAGCGATTGCGCGGCGAACGCTTCGTTGGCTTCGATCAGGTCCAGTTGACCGATATTCCAGCCCGCCTTGTCCAGGCAGCGACGGGTGGCCGACACCGGGCCAATGCCCATGATCGCCGGGTCCACGCCTGCGTTGGCATACGCGGCGATTTTTGCCAGCACCGGCAGGCCCAGGGCCTTGGCTTTCTCGGCGCTCATCAGGATGACGGCGGCGGCGCCATCGTTCAGCGACGAAGCATTGCCGGCGGTGACGCTGCCGTCCTTCTTGAACGCCGGACGCAGTTTCGCCAGCGATTCGGCGGTGGTGTCGCCACGTGGTTGTTCGTCGACCTTGAACGCGACCGGGTCACCTTTGCGCTGCGGGATCAGAATCGGGGTGATCTCATCGACAAAGCGTCCGGCCTCAATGGCCGCAGCGGCTTTGCGCTGCGAGGCGGCGGCGAAGGCGTCCTGCTGTTCGCGGCTGATCGCATATTTATCGACCAGATTCTCGGCAGTGATGCCCATGTGGTAATCGTTGAACGCATCCCACAGGCCATCGCTGATCATGGTGTCGACGATTTGCGCGTGACCCATGCGCAGACCGGTGCGTGCGCCCGGCATCACATAGTTGGACAGGCTCATGTTCTCCTGACCGCCGGCGATGATCACCTCGGCATCGCCGCAACGGATCGCTTGCGCGCCCAGGTGCAGGGCTTTCAGGCCCGAGCCGCAGACCTTGTTCAGGGTCATGGCCGGCACGGCGTGGGGCAGGCCGGCCTTGATCGCGGCCTGACGCGCCGGGTTCTGGCCGGCGCCGGCCGTCAGCACCTGGCCCATGATCACTTCATCGACCTGCGCACCGTCCAGACCGGTCTGTTCGAGCAACTGGCGAATCACCGCAGCGCCCAGATCCACTGCGGACACGCTGGCCAGCGAACCCTGGAAACTGCCGATCGCGGTGCGGGTGGCGGCAACAATTACGACGTCTTGCATTTTCGAATTCCTCACTGGGCAGCGAACTGCATTTCCGGTACGTGATCCGGGACGATCAGTTTACCAGCGGTTTTGGCGACGATTTCCTCGACGCTGACGCCAGGTGCGCGTTCCTTGAGGACAAAAGCGCCATTTTCGATTTCCAGGTAGGCGAGGTCGGTCAGCACACGCTTGATGCAACCGGCGCCGGTCAGAGGCAGGCTGCACTTGGCCAACAGTTTGGACTCACCGTCTTTGGAGGCGTGGGTCATGATCACGATGATGTTGTCGGCGCCGGCCACCAGATCCATCGCGCCGCCCATGCCCTTGACCAGTTTGCCGGGAATCATCCACGAAGCGATGTTGCCTTCGACGTCGACTTCGAACGCGCCGAGCACGGTCAGGTCGACATGCCCGCCGCGAATCATTGCGAAGGATTCGGCGGAGTTGAAAATCGATGCGCCGATGCGCGCGGTGACGGTCTGTTTGCCGGCGTTGATCATGTCGGCATCGATCGTGTCCTCAGTCGGAAACGGGCCCATGCCGAGCAGGCCGTTTTCCGATTGCAGCATGACTTCCATGCCTTCGGGAATGTAGTTGGCGACCAGGGTCGGAATGCCGATGCCGAGGTTCACGTAGTAGCCGTCCTGCATTTCGCGGGCGACGCGCTGAGCCATTTGTTCGCGGGTAAGTGCCATGTTGTTATTCTCCGTCAGCCTGAATTATTTGCGGATGGTGCGCTGTTCGATGCGCTTTTCGAACGTGCCGCAAATGACCCGGTCGACGTAGATGCCAGGGGTGTGGATCTGCGACGGATCCAGCTCGCCGGGCTCGACGATTTCTTCGACTTCCACCACGGTGATCTTGCCGGCGGTGGCGGCCAGCGGGTTGAAGTTCTGCGCGGTGTGACGGTAGATGACGTTGCCGAAATGGTCGGCTTTCCAGCCTTTGACGATGGCGAAGTCGCCGGTGATGGACTCTTCCATCAGGTACTTGCGCCCATTGAATTCACGCACTTCCTTGCCTTCGGCGACCGGGGTGCCGACGCCGGTGGCGGTGAAGAAGGCCGGGATGCCGGCACCGCCTGCGCGCATTTTCTCGGCGAGGGTGCCTTGCGGGGTCAGGATGACTTCAATGTCGCCCTTGAGCAGTTGCTCTTCGAACAGTTTGTTTTCGCCGACGTAGGAGGCAATCACCTTGCTGATCTGGCGGTCGGTCAGCAGCACACCGAGGCCGAAACCGTCGACGCCGCAGTTGTTGGAAACCACGGTGAGGTCGCGGGTGCCCTTGCGCTTGATCTCGGCGATCAGGTTTTCCGGGATGCCGCACAGGCCGAAGCCGCCGGCGATCACGGTCATGCCGTCTTCGAGACCGGCCAGAGCTTCCTCGTAGGAACTCACGCGCTTGTCGAAACCTGCCATATGCACCTCTTTTATTGTTGGTCGGGCGGCTGGCTAGCCGAATGACTGGAGTGTCGCGCTGGAGGATATATTTGTTAAGTTGATTTTTAAGGTTGATTGATTGATAAAGCTCAACAATTGACTGATTGCAGATACGGAAGCATAGCGCTCATGACCATCAAACAGATCCGTGCTTTCCTCGCTGTGGCCCAGAGCCTGAGCTTCGCCGTGGCCTGTGAGCGCTTGCACCTGTCGCAATCGGCGCTGAGCCTGACCATCAAGGCGCTGGAGGAGGGCCTCGGCGGGCGGCTGTTCAGTCGCAACACGCGCAACGTGGCACTGACTGCCGAGGGCGAATCGTTGCTGCCGCTGGCCCGGCGTCTGATCGCCGACTGGGACAACGCTGAAGACGAAATGCGTCAGCGCTTCAGCCTGCAACGCGGGCGGGTGACGCTGGCGGCGATGCCGTCGTTTGCCGGCAACCTGCTGCCGCCGATCCTCAAGACCTTTCGCGCGCGCTATCCGAACGTCAATGTCACGGTAAACGACGTGATCAACGAGCAAGTGCTGGAAATGGTTCGCGACCGCCAGGTGGAATTGGGTGTGGCATTCGAACCGATGCAAAACACCTCGCTGACGTTTACCCCGCTGTACATCGATCGCTTTGTCGCGGTGGTGCCGCAGGATTCCACGTTGGCCGGGCGCACGGAGATCGACTGGCAGACCCTGCTGCAGGAACCGTTCATCACCCTGCAACGGCCGTCGACAGTGCGGGTGATGCTCGAAGAGCACTTGCAGGCCCGGGGCATGAAACTGCCGGTGGAATTTGAAAGCCATCAACTGGCAACCGTCGGGCGCATGGTCGCCAGCGGGCTGGGGGTGAGTGCGGTGCCAGCGTTGTGTGCCGAACAGATGCTGGAGCTGGGCGCGCATTGCCTGACGTTGAATGATTCGGTTGAGCGGGCGATTGGTGTGCTGACTGAGCCGGGCAATGAACTGTCGGCGGCGGCGCAGGCACTGTTCGACATCCTCAAAGCCGAACACTGAACCCTGAACTGCGGCCCCATCCCTGTAGGAGCTGCCGCAGGCTGCGATCTTTTGACTTTGATTTTAAAAAAACAAAGATCAAAAGATCGCAGCCTGCGGCAGCTCCTACAGGGGATTTTTGGGTTCAGGTGGTCAGGCGTTGCACCAGCAACGGCAGCAGTTGTTCGCATGACGCCTCGATCTTCAGATCCAGCAGATCATCGGCGCGGGTCTTGCCCAGATTGATTGCCAGCAACGGCTTGCCCCGATCGGCAATCACCCGGCACAGACGAAACGCCGAATACGCCATCAGCGACGAACCCACCACCAGCAAGCCCTCGGCACTTTCCGCTGCGGCCATGGCCCGCGCTGCTGTCGGCTGGGCCACGTTCTCGCCGAAGAACACCACGTCCGGTTTCATCCGCTCACCGGCGCAGTAGGGGCATTGTGGAGTCTGAAAACGCGCTTCGAAGGCCGGATCGAGCAGGGTATCGCCGTCCGGCGCCTGCACCGCATCGACCCCGGCCAGATAGGGATTCTGCTCGACCATCCGCTGCTGAATGTCGTCACGCGCGCTGCGCTGGCCGCAGTCCAGGCACACCACCCGGTGCAGGCTGCCGTGCAATTCGATCACGTCCTGGCTCCCGGCCTGATCGTGCAGGGTGTCGACGTTCTGCGTGATCAAGGCGCTGATCAGACCCCGGCGCTGCAAATCGGCCAGTGCCTGATGCGCGGCATTGGGCCGCGCCTGACGCACCCGCGGCCAGCCAAGCATGGCCCGTGCCCAATAGCGACGACGGGATTCCGGAGCGGCGAGAAATTCCTGATACATCATCGGCTGTCGGCCACGGCGTACACCCTCACTGTCGCGGTAATCCGGGATGCCCGACGGCGTGCTGATGCCCGCGCCAGTCAGCACCACAAAGCCGCCATCGGCCATGGCCTGGTACAGAGTGTCGAAGTGTTCGCGGATCGGGCTGTCGAGCATGGTCAGCACTCCGGGGAGGACGATGCCCGCAGGTTAGCATTAACCCTGTGGCGAGGGAGCTTGCTCCCGCTGGACTGCGCAGCAGGCCTGTTTTCAGGGTCGCTTCGCAAACCGACGGGAGCAAGCTCCCTCGCCACAGGTGCCAACGGTGGTTTATTTGCGCGCCTCCAGAATCAGATTGAACGGCGTCTGCGTCGCCCGGCGGAAGTGCTTGAACCCGGCCTCGGCAAACACCTTGCGCAAACGCATTTCACCGGCCTGCGCACCCAGCCCCAGGCCAACTTCCTGGGACAGCGAATTCGGCGTGCAGATAAAGGTCGAGGCCGCGTAAAACAGGCGTCCGACCGGGGTGATGTTGTCGTCCAGCGCGTCGTTGGCAAACGGCTCGACCAGCAGCACCGTGCCGTCGTCCTTCAATGATTTGAATGCATGCCGGGCGGCGCCGACCGGGTCGCCCATGTCGTGCAGGCAGTCGAAGTAACAGATCAGGTCATAGTCGTCATCGGGGTAGCTTTTGGCATTGCTCTGGAAGAATTTCGCCCGGCTGCTGACGCCTCCTTCTTCGGCGCGCTGGGTGGCGACGGTGATCGACGGCGCGTGGTAATCGAAGCCGACGAAGCGCGAGTTGGGAAACGCCTGAGCCATGATCACCGTCGAGGCACCGTGGCCGCAGCCGATGTCGGCGACTTTGGCGCCTTTTTCGAGTTTGGCGACCACACCTTCCAGCGCCGGCAGCCATTCCGCGATCAAGTGACCTTTATAGCCGGGACGAAAGAAGCGTTCGGTACCGCTGAACATGCACGGATGGTGATCGCCCCAGGGCAGGGCGCCGTTGCCGCGCATGGCTTTGACCAGTTTGTCCTTGTCATGGAAAAACGAGGCCACCACGCCGAGCCCGCCGGCGACGTACACCGGCGAATCCTCGACCGCCAGCGCCAGCGCCTGTTCTTCCGGCAAACGAAACTGGCCATCGTGATGTTCCATGTAGCCGGACGCGACATGCGCGCTGAGCCATTCGCGGACCAGGCGCGGGTTGCAGGTGGTTTTTTCGGCGAGGGCTTGCGGGGTGATTGGCTGACTGTCGGCCATCGCCCGGTACAGCCCGAGTTCTTCGCCAACGATGACGTTCGCCAGCATCGCGGCGCCGCCCATGTCGTTGACCAGTTTGCCCATGAATGCGTTGAGTCGTGTTTCGTCCATCACGAGTGCTCCTGATACAGGATCACCGTCCGGTGGCAAAACGTTGTCGAGGCATGGGCCGCAGGGCGGTGGTCACAAAAGTGGGCAGGGCACAGCTGACGTCGTCCTGCATTCCCCCTCGACCGGGTAATGAATCAGTCTAGTCGGGCTGGGACAAGATGCAGCGTTTGTCCCATGCAGATTCCAGTGTGGGGATCAGCGCAGTGGCAGTTTCAGCTCCGCACACAGGCCTCCGCCCTCGCGGTTGCTCAGGGTCAGCGAGCCACCGAGGGCCATGGCCAGTTGCTGGGCGATGGCCAGGCCCAGGCCGGTGCCGCCGGTGCTGCGGTTGCGCGAGTTTTCCACCCGGTAGAACGGCTGCATGACCTGTTGCAACTCGGCTTCGGCAATGCCTGGCCCGCGATCGAGGATTTTGATGCAAAGACCGTCGTCGATATCGACCTGCAACTGCGCGGCACCGGCGAATTTCAGTGCGTTGTCGGTCAGGTTCACCAGCACCCGGCGCAGGGCCTGGGGACGGGTATCGATCACCGCCACGCTCTTGCCGCTCAGTTGCACGTCCTGGCCCATGTCCTGATAGTCGAACACCAGGCTGTCGAGGAACGAGTCGAGGTCGATGCGCCGGCTTTCCTCGGTCGAGCCGTGGATGCTGCGGGCATACGCTACGCCCTCGCGCACCAGATGTTCCATCTCGCCGAGGTCATTCCACAGTTTGTCTTTCTCGACCGAGTCGTCCATGAGCTCTGCGCGCAGCTTCATGCGGGTGATCGGGGTTTGCAGGTCATGGGAAATCGCTGCCAGCAGTTGCATGCGCTCCTTCAGGTATGCAGCGATGCGCGCCTGCATCGCGTTGAAGGCCCGTGCGGCGTAGGCCACTTCGGTCGGACCGCGTTCGTCGAGCATTACCGGGTGTGCGTTGGGGTCGAGGCTTTCCACGGCGTTGGCGAGCCGCGCGAGGGGGCGGATCGCGATGCGCACCGCCAGCCAGGTGCAGGCGATCAACAGCGCCAGTTGCCCGAGCAGTACCCCCGGCAGCCACGGCGACAGCGGCGGCATGGCCGGACGCACATCGATGGTCAGCGGGCTGCCGTCGCTGAGGCGCAAATGGGCCTGGAAGTGTTTTTTCTCCGCGGGAAAACGGCTGAAGGACAGCGGATGGGCGCCACCGATCGCACTGCTGATCGAGGTCGCGGCCACCGGGACCTCCTCGGCGTCGAGGGGGTCGCCGGGGTCGCCGTTGTCCAACCGATAATCGTAATTGGTGCGAGCCAGTCGTGGCAGCCAGGCGGGGCGCTCCTGCGCGGGCAAGCGGTCAAGGATCGCAACCGACGTCGAAACGTCGTTTTGCATATTGCTGAGCATGGTGCTTCTGGCGCTTTGGAAACGCTCGTAATACTGCGCGCCAAACGACAGGGCCTGGGCCAGGATCAGTCCGACCAGAAAGATCAGCGACAACCGCGAAGCCAGGGTGCGTGGCCAATGCAGCTTGAGACTCATGCCGAGGCTCCGAGGATCTCCACCGGCAGCGAGAACACATAACCCTCGCTGCGCACGGTCTTGATGTAGGCCGGTTCACGCGCATCATCGAGCAGGCGCTGGCGCAAACGGCTGACCAGCAGATCAATCGAACGGTCGAACAGATCGGCCTCGCGGCCCTGGGTCAGGTTGAGCAATTGATCACGGCTGAGCACCCGCTGCGGATGATCGAGAAACACCCGCAGCAAACGATATTCGGCGCCACTGAGGGCGACCAGCGTGCCGTCCTTGTCCAGCAGATGCCGGGCCGAGGTGTCCAGTTGCCAACGGCCGAAGGCCAGCAAGCGGCCGCTTTCGCTGACCACCAGATTCGGCGGCAGCATCCGTGTGCGCCGCAGCACGGCGTTGATTCGCGCCAGCAATTCACGGGCGGCGAACGGCTTGGTCAGGTAATCGTCGGCGCCCATTTCCAGGCCGATGATGCGGTCGGTTTCATCGTTGCGCGCCGTGAGCATCAGCACCGGCGTGGCCTTGTGTTTGCCCACGCGCAATTCGCGGCACAGCTGCAGGCCATCGTCGCCGGGCATCATGATGTCGAGCACAATCAGGTCGACGGTGTTGGCTTCGAGAAAACTGCGCATCTGCCGACCATCGGCGACCACGGTGGTGCGCAGGCCGTTCTTCTTCAGGTAATTGCCGACCAGCTCGCGGATCTCGCGGTCGTCGTCGACGATGAGAATGTGATCGACATGTTCCATCGGTGCAGAACCTCTATCAAAGGGCAATGCCGTGCAGTCTATCGAGCCTGCGCCGGCTTGCCTGCCCGGGTTTGTATTGCAGTGTATCTGGCGTAATGGCGGATACACACACACATGCAAAAACGCGATTTTTTCAGGGTTTTGTATCGCTGTGTATCTCCGGGCGGCGGGGATACACAGCGATTGATAACGGGCGTTTCCTGACATAGACGCGATACCTCACGCGCCTCAAATAGGCTCCATCGAGGCCTGCACAGCTTGCCTCGGCTCAACCCATACAAGCCTTGAGGAAACCACCATGACGCACAAAACCGTTGTCGCCGCCTGCCTGTTCGCCGCCCTGAACATCTGCACCCTGTCGGCCCGGGCCGAAGCCGATGTCAGCCCGCACACCTACACCTACGGCACGCACCTGGACATTCAGAAAGTGCTGTCGATGACCGAGGACAACGCGGTGACCTGCGGCGTTGTCGATGCGCGCATGACGTACCTGGATTCGGCCGGAAAAACCCAGGTGCTGGATTACCGCAAATTCGCCGACGGCTGCAACAACCAGAACTGAGTGCTCAGATGCATCGACAGTCACCGCCGCACACATCAATGGCTCACAGGTCGCGCACCATGAGCCATTGCTCGTTGTCCCACGCGTGAAAGCGCTCCAGCACTGTCCAGCCGCGTTTGGCGTAATAGTCCTGCTTGCTCTGGGTGTGCAGATAGAAACGTGCGAAGCCACGCTGTTTCGCCGCCTGGCTGATGCCGTCGATCAACCGTTCTGCCAGCCCTTGGCCGCGAGCTTCCGGGCGGACAAACACACATGCCAGCCACGGGCCGAGATCCGGACGCAGGGCCAGGTCCGCCCGGGCCAGTGCCGCACCGCCGAGCAGACGTTCGCCGTCCAGCGCAATCAGGCATGACCAGTCGCCATTGCTCTGGCCGGCAGCGAACTCGCGTTGCCATTCGGCCAAGGGTTGCTCGGCATATTCGTAGGCGAACTGGCGGTGAATCCACGCAGCGTAAGTGTCGCTGTGCTGTGGGTGATCGACGAGCCATTCAAGACGCAGGGACATGATGGAATCCATTCACGGAACACGGGAAGGCATAAAAGCCGATTGCCCCATGCAATGGCAATCTCGGAGTGTCTCGAGGCCTTTACAAAAAATCGCCACTCATCGGCCAGGCCGCGGTTTTCCGGGCTCTTCGGACGATTGGCAGGGACGCCATCGACCCTCGGCGCGATAGTGGATGAGCAGGGCCACTGCCGGCCCTGTCACTGATAAAAAGAACGCGAGGTTGCCATGCCGAAATTCGTGATTGAACGCGAGATTCCAGGGGCCGGAAAGCTGTCGCCGCAAGAACTTCAAGCCGTATCGCAAACCTCCTGCCAGGTGTTGCGTGAACTCGGGCCACAGGTGCAGTGGCTGCAGAGTTACGTCACCGCCGACAAAATCTATTGCGTCTACATCGCCCCTGACGAAGAGCAGGTGCGCGAGCACGCCAGGCTGGGTGGATTCCCGGCCAACAGTGTGGCGCGGGTGATGACGGTCATTGACCCGACCACGGCCGAGTGAAGCCCTCCAACCTGCTGCGGAGCACGATTGATGAGTACCCCCATTGATCTGACGGGTCTGAAAGAGCGCCAGAAAGTCGCGTGGGCCAGCGGCGATTACGCGGTGATCGGTACCACCTTGCAGATCGTCGGCGAAAACCTCGCCGAGGCCTGCGACCTGCACTGCGACGAGGAGGTGCTGGATGTCGCGGCTGGTAACGGTAATGCGACTCTGGCGGCGGCGCGACGTGGTTGTCAGGTGACCTCGACCGACTATGTCGCGGCGCTGCTGGAGCGGGGACAGGATCGGGCGCGGGCCGAGCATCTGGAGGTGATTTTTCAGGTCGCCGATGCCGAAGCATTGCCGTTTGCCGATGAGAGTTACGATGTGGTGCTGTCGACCTTCGGCGTGATGTTCGCCCCGGATCAGGCCACTGCAGCTGCAGAACTGGCGCGGGTCTGCCGAAGGGGCGGGCGCATCGGTCTGGCGAACTGGACACCGGAAGGCTTCGTCGGCCAGATGTTCAAGGTTCTCGGACGCCACGTCCCGCCCCCCGCCGTGGCCCAGCCGCCGTCGAACTGGGGCACTGAAGCGTGGTTGCACAGCCACTTCAATGAGCGCGAGTTTCTGCTGCAGGTCACCCGCCGCACCTTCAATTTTCGCTATCGCTCGGCGGCGCATTTCATCGACATTTTCCGCCATTGGTACGGGCCGGTGCACAAGGCCTTTGCGGCATTGCCACCGGAAAGCGCGCAGGCGCTGGAGAGTGATCTGGCGGATCTGCTGACCCGCTCGAACCGCGTGGGAGAGAAGTCGCTGGTGGTGCCGAGCGAGTATCTGGAGGTGGTCATCAGCAAACGCTGAATGGCGGAACACCGCCAAACCCTGTGGGAGCGAGCTTGCTCGCGAAGGCGGTGCGGCAGCCGAATATTGCTCTGCTGATACACCGCCATCGAGAACAGGCGCAAGCCTGCAGAAAACGTTTCACTCTATGATTTCGGTCACTACGCCCGAGCCGACTGTTCGCCCGCCTTCATGGATCGCGAAACGCAGACCTTGCTCCATTGCGATTGGCTCGGTCAGTGCAACGTTGAGTGTCACATTGTCCCCCGGCATTACCATTTCGACGCCATCAGGCAATTCGATCGATCCGGTTACATCAGCCGTACGGAAATAGAACCGAGGGCGATAACCCCTATAGAACGGTGTATCGCGACCACCCACATCCTTGGTCAGCACATAAATTTTTGCGCTGAATGTTTTGTGCGCCTGAATCGTTCCAGGTTTGGCCAAGACCTGGCCGCGTACAACATCTTCACGATTGATTCCACGCAGTAATATGCCTACGTTGTCGCCGGCATTCCCTTCATCAAGCAATTTGCTGAACAGTTCGATCCCGACACAGACAGTTTTTTTAGTTGCACTTAAGCCTACGATCTCTATCTCTTCATTAACTTTGATACGGCCTCGTTCAATTCGACCGGTCACCGTAATTCCTCTGCCAGTAATTGAAGAAACATTTTCGATCGGCATGAGAAATGGTTGATCCATGATTTTCACTCCTTTGAGTAGTGCGCCTGCGCAAGGTTAACCGGCAAGGAGTTATGAGGCTGCGCGCAAAATCAGAAGGTGTGAACTGTCAGAGTTGACAGGTTACAGGGGCAGGGAAGTGTGGATCACGCGTGATTGAATTTCTGGAGGCGTTGCTGGCGATAGTCGTTTCACAGTCGAGCACATTATGAACTGACCAGGACTATCGCGAGCAGGCTCACTCCTACAGGGGAAGGGGGGTTGGCAGGTCTGGCGCTATTTCAGGTGCGACCGATCAAACCACTCCTGCGCCGTACGCCAGATGCAGATCCCCAGAAAGTACGCCGACGCCAGCAACCACAAACCCATCACCAGCGGATTGATCACCGGGTGATTGAGTACCAGCGACAGGCTGCACAGCAGCCAGATTGCCGTCACCGCGATGTTGATCGGCATGAACCGGCGTACGCGGAACGGGTGCAGGAACTTCATGCGGGTCACGGTCAGCAGCGCCAGACCGATAATGGTCAAAAAGGTGATCCACGGCCCTGGATCGATGATGTACAGGCACAGGGCAACCACGTTCCACGCGGCGGGGAAGCCGACGAAGTAGTTGTCCTTGCTCTTCATGTTGACGTTGCAGAAACAGAACAGCGACGACACCAGAATCAGCGACACGCTCAGCAGCAGGGTGTAGTCGGGCAGGGGAATGTAGCGATAGATGAACAGCGCCGGGATGAACACGTAGGTCAGATAGTCGATGACCAGATCGAGGATCGAACCGTCGAAACTCGGCAGTACCGACTGCACATTGACCTTGCGCGCCAGTGCGCCGTCGAGACCGTCGACGATTAGCGCCACGCCCAGCCACATCAGGCAGTGGGTCGGCTGGTTCTCCAGCAGGGCGAGGGTCGCCAGAAAGGCTGTGACCACGCCGGTCGCGGTAAAACCATGGGCGCCCCATGCTTTGAGCCTGGCGATGTGTACGGTCGATATCACAGGGGCGTTCTCCAGAAAAATGAAGCATGCCGGGTATCACCCTCGGGCAAAGGGCGCCGGCAAACCGGGTCGGGGTTGCAGCTATCGACCGGTTTGGCCGGGTTAAGGTTCACCACCTTTGAATCTTAGCTGCCCGCACAAAAAATACCTCGGCGAAATCTGCCAGCGTCAGCCAAACGGTGCTGGCGCGCCGGCGTTGGCGGTCTATTGTTGCCTGACGCATTTATTGCCAATGGCTGAGGACGAGATCATGAACACCAGCGATTTGCTTGAACAACTGCTACGGGGTCAGGCCTCGGCGGGACAACAAGGTGCTGGTTCGGCCGGCGCTGGGCTGGGTGGATTGGGCGGTTTGCTAGGCGGTCTGTTGGGTGGCGGTGCAGGCCCCGGCGGCAGTGCGGTGCAGTCCGGAGGGCTGGGCGGTTTGGGCGGTTTGCTCGGTGGCCTGCTCGGCGGCAGTAGCGGTGGTGGCTTGGGCGGCGCGCTGGGTGGGGCACTCGGTGGCGGCGGAACACAAAGTCGTTCCGGCGGCACCAATTATGCGGCGCTGGCCTCATTGGGAATGATGGCGTTCCAGGCGTATCAGGCCTGGCAACGTAGTCAGGCCTCGGCGGCGCCACAACAGATCCCGCAAACGGCCAATCTGCTCGCCGGGCCCGAAGTCGAGGAACACAGTCATGCTGTGCTGCGGGCGCTGATCGCGGCGGCCAAGGCTGATGGTGAGATCGATGACCGGGAACGGCAGATGATCAATGGTGAAATCAGCAAACACACCGACGATCCGCAATTGCAGCAGTGGTTTGACACTGAAGTTGCGAAACCACTGGTCGCTGATGAAGTCGCCCAAGCCGCCCACGGCGACCCGGCCATGGCCGCCGAAATGTACCTGGTCAGCGTGATCCTGGTCGACGACCAGCAGGACGCCGAACGCAACTACCTGGATGAACTGGCTGCCGCGCTGCAGATCGACCCGCAGTTGCAGGTGCATCTGGAGGCTCAGGCCAAAGGTCAGGCCTGAAGCAACGTCAAAAATCGCGGTCTCGGGCAGCCCGTGCCGGGACCGCGATGCTCCGTCCGTCAGGGCAATTTTCATGTCGATTGAATTTTTCTCCGTAGCGGTTGCTCTGCTGATGTAGAGGCGTGAAACAACGCCCTGACCGGCCAACCGAACGAGAACACTGACATGACTGCCCTGACCCCTCTGCATGCGCCGAGCGCGCGGCAACAGCCCATCACTGCCGACGGTGACCTGCGGCGTATTTATGAGGCACTGTTGCTTGAGGATGCGCCTGAAACCCTCGCGCTGGATTTTCTCGCCGAGCAGTTGCAACGTGCCGCGCTGTTGCCCGAAGAACTTCCGCAGGATCCGTCGGCGTGGCAAAACTGGGTCGCCGGGCACTGCACGGAAGTTGCCCGCCAGTACGCCGATTACCTGCAACAGCGTCAGGCCGGCGGACCGCGTCAGTTCTTCAGCAACAAAGCCCATGCGCTGTACTTTCTGCAGGCTGTGGCACCGACCAAACTGGTCGATGGCGCGTGGCTGTACGGCTTGTTGTCGCAATGGCGCGACCCGCGTTTCGATGGGTTGCTGTGTACTTATCTGGAAGAACTGGGCGACGGTAATCCGGCGCAAAACCACGTGGTGATCTACCGCAAATTGCTCGCCGAACACGGCCTGCAGGACGCCAGCACCATCGCTGACGAGCGCTATCTGCAAGGCGCGCTGCAACTGGCGCTCGGCGCCTGTGGCGAAAGCTTGTTGCCGGAGGTGATTGGCTACAACCTCGGCTACGAACAATTGCCGCTGCACTTGCTGATCAGTGCCTATGAACTCAGCGAGTTGGGCATCGATCCGTACTACTTCACCTTGCATGTGACCATCGATAATGCCAGCACCGGCCATGCGCAAAAAGCCGTCCAGTCGGTGCTCGACCTGCTGCCGCTGGAAGCTGATCGCGACGAATTTCTGCGCCGGGTATCGCTAGGCTATCGACTCAACGACCTGGGGCAGGGCAGCCGCGCGATCATCGAAGGTTTCAACCTAGAGCAGGAAGTGCTGGCGATGCTCGAACGCAAGCGCCCGTTCGGTCAGCACATGCACTCCGACTACTGCCGCTTCGAAGGCAAAACCGTCAATCAGTGGCTGGCCACTCCCGAACAATTGCCTGGTTTCCTGCAGGCAATGCAAGACAAGGGCTGGATCAAACGCAACGAAGATCCGCAGGCCAGCCGTTTCTGGCAGTTGATCGACGGCGACGGCGCGGCAATGTTCGGCGTGTTCAGCCCCTATGAAAAGCAGCTGCTGCACGACTGGATCGCGGGTGACTGGACACCGGCCGAGCAACGCAAAGCACCACGTCGCAGCCGTCAGGTCGCCACCCCGGACGCCGCCGTGCCCGAACACGATCCCGATGTGCAGCGCCTGACATCAGCGCTGCAAGGTCAGGACGGACACGCGCAAATGGCCACGTTGATCCCGTGGCTGGCACCGGCCCGCCATGCTCACCCGGCGGGGCTGCTGGCGACACGTCGCTTCATCGAACTCAAATCCAGTCTGCGCTAAGGAAATCTCCATGAATCAGGAAGAACAACTGTCCGCCGATGACCTGACGCTGCTGCAGCTCGGCCGGCGCTTGCAGGCCGACGGCTACCGTTTCATCACGCCGACGCCCCTGACCCATCAGCGGGTCAATCAGCGTGACGAAGGGCAGGTGGCCGATACCCTGCGCGACGTGTTCGGCTGGTCGCGCCCGTTTGAACCGGGGTTACTGTCCGCCGATGAACAGCGGCAATTGCAGGAGGCCCAAGTGATTGACGTCTACGACGGCCGCTTGAAGAGCCGGGTGCGCTGGTCGAGCCTGGATGACTTGTTGTTCGTGCATTCCGGCTTTCCCACCGATGCCGCCGATTCGGTGTTTTTCGGCCCGGACACCTACCGTTTTGCGCAACTGATTCACGCGCATCTGCAACAAAGCTTTGCGCCGATTCAGCGCGCGGTGGATATCGGTTGCGGTGCCGGCGTTGGCGCGATTCTGATTGCCCGCGCACGGCGTGAAGCGCAGGTGCTGGCGGTGGACATCAATCCCGCCGCGCTGCGCCTGACCGCGATCAATGCGGCATTGGCCGAGGTTGCCAATGTCGAGGTGCAGGCCAGTGATGTACTGCAGGGCACCGAAGGCAACTTCGACCTGATTGTCGCTAACCCGCCGTATATGGCTGATCCGGCCGGGCGTGCCTATCGGCATGGCGGTGGCTCGCTCGGCGCCGGGCTGTCGCTGCGCATCGTCGAGCAGGCGCTCAATCGGCTGGCGCCCGGTGGCTCGTTGCTGCTCTACACCGGCGTGGCGATGGTCGATGGCCGCGATCCGTTTTTCGACACCGTGGTGCCGCGCCTGGATTCGACGCGATTCGGCTGGACCTATCGCGAACTGGATCCCGACGTGTTCGGTGAAGAGTTGTTGAACCCCGGTTACCAGCGCGTGGACCGGATCGCCGTGGTCGCGCTGACCGTGACCCGCATTGGCTGACACAAGGCAGGTGCGCCATGACCAGGAACCTTGACGACTACAACCGCATGCGTGACTTTTCCGCGACGTCGGAACCCGCCGCGGTCAGGCGCCGTGGCCGCAGCAAGGCCACTGAGCATGCGCTGCAGTTTTGCATCCAGAAGCACGACGCTTCGCACCTGCATTACGACTTTCGCCTCGAACTCGATGGTGCGCTGAAAAGCTGGGCGGTGCCCAAGGGGCCGTCGCTCGACCCCAAGGTCAAACGCCTGGCGGTGCATGTCGAAGACCATCCGCTGGATTACGCGACGTTCGAGGGCAGCATTCCTGAAGGTCACTACGGCGCCGGCGATGTGATCGTCTGGGATCGTGGCGTGTGGATTCCGCAAGAGGATCCGGCCAAGGCTTACGCCAAGGGCAAACTCAAGTTCGAGCTGCAAGGCGAAAAGCTCTCCGGGATGTGGAATCTGGTGCGCACGCACATGCCGGGCAAGAAGGAAAACTGGTTTCTGATCAAACATCAGGACAGCGCCGCGCGCCCGCAAGACGACTACGATGTGCTCAGCGCGGAGCCGCACAGCGTGCTCAGCGAACGCACCCTGATCAGCAAACCCAAGCTCGCCGCCGAGCAAGTCAAGCCGGTGAAAAAGGCCCCGGCCAAACCGCGCAAAGCGGCGTCCGGGACGCTCACCGGTGCGCGCAAGGCCAAACTGCCGGCGCAGCTCAAGCCGGAACTGGCGACGCTGGTCGACAGCGCACCGGAAGGGCAGTGGAGCTACGAGATCAAGTTCGATGGCTACCGGATCCTGGCGCGCATCGATCACGATCAGGTGCAACTGTTCACCCGCAACGGTCACGACTGGACACACAAGCTGCCGCAACAGGCGCAAGCCCTGGCCGAGTTGGGACTGGAATCGGCATGGCTGGACGGCGAAGTGGTGGTCACCAACGAGCAGGGTGTACCGGACTTTCAGGCGCTGCAAAACGCTTTCGAAGCCGGGCGCAGCGCCAGCATCATGTACTACCTGTTCGACATGCCGTATCTCAACGGCGTCGACCTGCGCGAAGTGCCGGTCGAGGAGCGTCGCGCGGCGTTGTCCACGGTACTCGGCGGGCATGAGCAGCCGTCGCTGCGCTTCTCCGAAGCCTTCGATGAAACCGCGGACGCACTGCTCAACAGCGCCTGCCAGATGCAGATGGAAGGGTTGATCGGCAAACGTCTCGGCTCACCTTACGTGTCGCGGCGCAGCAGCGACTGGATCAAGCTCAAGTGCAAGCATCGGCAGGAATTCGTGGTCGTCGGCTATACCGATCCGAAAGGCGCGCGCAGTGCCTTCGGCGCGTTGTTGTTGGGTCTGCACGATCGCGACAGTGGCGAGTTGCGCTATGCCGGCAAGGTCGGCACCGGTTTCAACGAAACCACACTGAAAAGCATCCTGGCCCAGCTCAAGCCGTTGCAGGTCAAGAAGGCGGCGGTGGTCAATCCGCCGAGCGGCTTCGAGGCCAAAGGCGTGCACTGGCTCAAACCGAATCTGTTGGCAGAAGTGGCGTTCGCCGAAATGACCAAGGATGGCTCGGTACGTCACGCCGTATTCCATGGTCTGCGCAATGACAAACCGGCCAGGTCGATTACCGAGGAGCGCGCGAAACCCGTGAAGACTTCAGCGAAAGCCACCCCGTCGAAAAAAGCTGCCTCGTCGAAGAAAACAGCAGAATCAAAGAAAGCCACTGAGCCGAAGAAAGCCGAAGCGGCGCCGTCCCAGCTGGGTCTCGCCAGCGGCAAAGTGCGCATCACCCACCCCGACCGGGTGATCGATGCGGTCAGCGGCACCACCAAGATGCAATTGGCCGAGTATTACGCCAGCGTCGCCGAGTGGATTCTGCCGCAGCTCAAGGATCGCCCGGTCGCACTGGTGCGGGCACCGGATGGCATCGCCGGCGAACTGTTTTTCCAGAAAAACGCCGAGCGCCTGGCGATTCCCGGCATCACCACGCTGGACAAGGACGTCACCGGCCAACCGGTGATGCTGATCAACAACGCTGAAGCCTTGATCGGCGCAGTGCAGATGAGCACGGTCGAATTGCACACCTGGAACGCCACCACGGTCGATCTGGACAAGCCTGACCGTTTCGTCCTCGACCTTGACCCGGACCCTGCGCTGCCGTGGAAAAGCATGGTCGAAGCCACCGCGCTGACGCTGACAGTGCTGGATGAACTGGGGCTCAAAGCCTTTCTCAAGACCAGTGGCGGCAAGGGTATTCACCTGGTGGTGCCGTTGACCCGCAAGCATGGCTGGGACGAGGTCAAGGACTTCAGCCATGCGATCGTCAGCCATATGGCCAAGCTGTTGCCGGAACGCTTTTCCGCGGTGTCCGGGCCGAAAAACCGTGTCGGGCGGATCTTTATCGATTACCTGCGCAACGGTCTGGGCGCCACCACCATTTGTGCCTATGCGGCGCGCACCCGTGAGGGACTGCCAGTGTCAGTACCGCTGTTTCGTGAAGAGGTGGCCGAGATCAAGGGCGGCAATCAGTGGAACATCAGCAATGTCCATGAGCGTCTGAACGAGGTCGGCGACGAGCCGTGGGCCGACCTGAAGAAAACCCGCCAGAGCATCACCGCAGAGATGCGCAAGCGGGTTGGCATGAAGAGATGATCAGGTGTCGCGCAGCAAGTCGTGGGCGTTGAGTAGTTCGAAAGCGATTTCTGGATGGTTGTTCAGCCCCCGGCGAATGGCCGCCGGGATCGACTTGCGTGTCTTGCGGCACAGCCCCGGCAGGTCTTCGATCTGAATCTCGATGCCGAGCATGCTGCGCACCTCATGAAACCCCGGAGCGATTTCCACGCGCAGGCCCAATTGCTCGTGCATGCGCTGTTGCAGATGCCGCAAATCCGCGAGGTCTTTGAGTTGTTCCAGACGGGCGAGGAGGATTTTTTCCTGCTCGCGGGTCAGGCGCAGAATGCGCAGATCCGTGCCCGGCGCTTCCAGCAACGCGTCGCGCCCGCAATCGCAGGCGCCGGGCGGGCAGGGTGAGCGCAAAGGCGCAGGAGGCGCAAGAGTCGTCATGGCCCCCATCATAGAGGCCGTCAGACGGTTTTGCCTATGCGCCCTCAGCTGCCGTCCATCGGCCGCTGCGTCCCTGGCAACTACTGATTCAGGCCTTCGTAATGCACCAGAATCGCATTGGCGAGGTCTTCATCGCTGGCATTGAGGCCGGGGTTGTCGTGTCGCACCTGTTGCAGCACCGACTCCAGATAAACCCCACGGATGGCCCCGCCGCTGGCGACGAACGCTGACAGGTCGTCGCGCGCCGGGATCACCATTTTGTGATCCTTGAAGGTCGAGTACAGCGACGCGGAAACGCCCGCCGAGGTGGCGACATCGCCAGCATCGACGCGGGCCAGCGCCGAGCCGACAGGGAGGCAGAGCAGGAGAGAAGAAATGAGCACTAACTTGCGCATGACGATGTTCCTCCACAAGCGCGAAGCAAAAAGGAAGGACTACATAATCTCAGAGGTGCGACCTTTGCCGGAGTTCCGTTTGAACACGCGGATACTTGTTGAAACGCTCTGAAGCGGCACATCTGCACAAATAAGCTTAACTGAAATCCTGAAAGGCGCATTCGGCGCGCCTCAGGGGAGGAACCCACGGTGTCGATCAAATTGCGTTTGCTGCTGCTGATTGCAACCAGTCTGTTGACGGCGCTGATCGTGAGTCTGGTCAGCTATGTGGGGAATACGCGCATGTCCGCAGCGGTGAACGACAACGCGGTGAGCATGACCGCGCTGCGCAATCACATGGAAGCCGACATGATGCACGATGCACTGCGAGCCGACGTGTATTCGGCGATGCTGGTGGGCCTGGGCAAAAGTACCGGCACGGCAGCCGAAGTGCGTGATTCGATCAACGAACACGCCACGCATTTTCGCGAAGTGCTGGAAGAAAACCTCAAATTGCCGGTCAACCCGACGATCAAGTCTGCGCTGGAACACGTCAAGCCCAGCCTGGATACCTACATCGCGGCGGCTGAACGCATCGTCGGCCTGGCATTGGACAACCCGGACAGCGCGCAACGGGAGCTGGGCACGTTCAATGCGGCCTTCAGTCAGCTCGAAGAGCAGATGGCGGCCCTCAGCGAACTGATCGAAAGCAACACCCGTAATACCAGCCAGGCGACCGAAAGCGCCATTCGCAACGCCAACATCGCCCTCGGCGTGGTGTTGCTCGCCAGTCTGCTGCTGTTATTGGCGCAAGGGCGCTGGGTGACCCGCAGCATCATGGGGCCGCTGAAATCCGCCAACTATATTGCGCAAAGCATCGCCCACGGCAATCTCAGCGAGCCGATCAGCGAACCGCGCGGCAAGGATGAGGCCAGCACGCTCATCCGCAGTCTGGCGACCATGCAGCGCGACCTGCGCAACATGATCGACGTCGTTCGGCGCAATGCCCATGGGGTCAGCGGCATGAGCGAGCAACTGAGCCACGGCTGCCATCAGGTCGCCGACAGCAGTCAGCAGCAAAGCGCCGCCGCCGGCACCATGGCCGCCGCCGCAAGCCAGATGACCGCCAGTATCGAGGAAATCACTCGTCATGCCGAACGCGCGCTGGGCATGGCCAATCAGGCCGAATCGCTGGCCAAGAGCGGCGGGCAGGTGATCCATCAGGTGGTCAGCGACATGGACGACATCGCCCGCTCGGCGCAACAGTCGGCGCAGGTGATCCGTACGCTGGATCAGGAATCCGAAGGCATCTTCAACATCATTCAGGTGATCAAGAGCATTGCCGACCAGACCAACCTGCTGGCACTCAACGCGGCCATCGAAGCGGCGCGGGCCGGCGAGCAGGGCAGAGGCTTTGCCGTGGTTGCCGACGAAGTGCGCAGCCTGGCGGCACGCACCAGCGCCTCAACCCAGGAAATCGCTGCGATGGTCGCACGCATCCAGCACAGTACCCGCGAAGCGGTCAGCAGCATGGAAGCCGGCGTGGCCCAGGTCGACAAGGGCATGGCGGTCACCGCTGAAGTCGAACGGGCGATTCGCGAAATCCTCGACGCCACCCTCAGCACCACGCAACTGGTCAACGACATCACCCGCACCATTGGCGAGCAAAGTCATGCCAGCAACGAAATCGCCCATCAGGTGGAAATGATCGCCGGGATGTCCGAGGGCAACAGCAAAGTGATCGGGCAGACGGCCAATACTACCGATGAGCTGTCAAGCCTGGCGGGGGCGCTGGCGCAATCGGTGGATCGGTTTCGGTTGTAGTGCCGCCATCGCGAGCTGCCCATTCCCTGTAGGATTGAGCCTGCTCGCGATGGGGCCAGTCCAGCAACCACAGGTTTGCGGATCATGTTCAGCCCAAACCGGCCGATAACGCCCACAGCGGAAAAAGACTCTCAAGTCGGGAACAGACGCGCGGGTTTGCCCTGACGTGATATTCTTCGCGCCAACTTGGTTTGACCTTATTCAGTTTGCTTGCCGTTTGGCAGGCTGACGGAATCCCTGTCGCTCAAGTAGCTGAAGCCAATAATGATAAAAAGTCAGTTCAGAAGGGACATTAACTGAGGTCGATGCGGTACGTCGGCCTTGTGTGCCCACCCGTCAAAATTGCAGTGTGAAGGTGTCCGCGACCCTGGCCTGAGTGTCGCGACAAAAGGCCCTCATACCCACAACAGCGGCGGGCGGAAGGCGTTTTATCATAGGTGCAACGGATGTTTAAGAAAGTGAACACAGCCTTGCTCGGGCTGGCTTTGGCGATGGGGATGTCGTCCGCCAATGCTGCAGAAGCAAAGAAAGTCGACGTTCTGCTGATCGGCGGCGGCATCATGAGCACCACCCTGGGTGTGTGGATCAATGAGCTGGAACCGAGCTGGTCGATGGAAATGGTCGAACGTCTCGATGGCGTCGCCCTGGAAAGCTCCAACGGCTGGAACAACGCCGGTACTGGTCACTCCGCCCTGGCTGAGCTGAACTACACCCCGGAAGACGACAAAGGCAACGTGACGATCCCGAAAGCCGTCGAGATCAACGAAGCGTTCCAGGTCTCCCGTCAGTTCTGGGCCTGGCAGGTTCAGCAAGGCGTTCTGAAGAACCCTCGCTCGTTCATCAACACCACGCCGCACATGAGCTTCGTGTGGGGTGATGACAACATCAAGTTCCTGAAAAAGCGCTACGAAGCCCTGCAAGCGAGCCCGCTGTTCGCCGGCATGCAGTACTCCGAAGACCCGGCTGTGATCAAGAAGTGGGTCCCGCTGATGATGGAAGGGCGTGACCCGAACCAGAAAATCGCGGCCACCTGGAGCCCGCTGGGCACCGACATGAACTTCGGCGAAATCACCCGCCAGTTCGCCGGTTACCTGCAGACCAAGCCTAACTTCGACCTGAAGCTGTCGAGTGAAGTCGAAGACATCACCAAGAACGCCGACGGCACCTGGCGCGTCAGCTACAAAAACCTGAAAGACGGCACCAAGACCGAAACCGACGCCAAGTTCGTGTTCATCGGCGCGGGTGGCGGCGCTCTGCACCTGCTGCAGAAGTCGGGCATTCCTGAAGCCAAGGAATACGCTGGCTTCCCCGTTGGCGGCTCGTTCCTGGTGACCGATAACCCGGCCATCGCCGAGCAGCACCTGGCCAAGGCCTACGGTAAGGCTTCGGTTGGCGCACCACCGATGTCGGTTCCGCACCTGGACACCCGTGTTCTGGACGGCAAGCGCGTCATCCTGTTTGGCCCGTTCGCGACCTTCAGCACCAAGTTCCTCAAAGAAGGCTCGTACCTGGACCTGCTGACCAGCACCACCACCCACAACATCTGGCCGATGACCAAGGTCGGCATCAAGGAATACCCGCTGGTCGAGTACCTGGCCGGTCAACTGATGCTGTCGGATGAAGACCGTCTGAACGCGCTGAAGGAATACTTCCCGAACGCCAAAGCCGAAGACTGGCGCCTGTGGCAGGCCGGCCAACGCGTGCAAATCATCAAGCGTGATGAAGCCGCTGGCGGCGTGCTGAAACTGGGCACCGAAATCGTTGCTGCACAAGACGGCTCCATCGCCGGCCTGCTGGGCGCATCGCCAGGCGCGTCGACCGCTGCACCGATCATGCTGAGCGTGCTGCAGAAAGTCTTCAAAGACAAAGTCGCCACCCCTGAGTGGCAAGCCAAGCTGCACCAGATCGTGCCAAGCTACGGCACCCAGCTGAACAACGATCCGGCCAAAGTGGCACAAGAGTGGGCGTACACCGCCAAGATCCTCGAACTGCCAACCCCTCCGGTGATTGGTCAGGCTGCTGCTCCGGCCGCACCTGCAGCTGAAAAAGCTGAAGCACCGAAGGAAAATGCTGCACGTGACATGGCGCTGTAACTAGACGCCAGATACGCAAAAGCCCACTGAACCGGTAATGGTCAGTGGGCTTTTTTTGGGGCGCCTGATCCTACTGTGGTTTCGCGCTTGCCAGGTAGGCGCCAAGCCGCCGCCCCATCTCTTCGCCGAGAGCCTGCAATCCGCTCAATGGCCGCACCATCACCTCGAACTCGACAATTTTCCCGCTCTCATCAAAGCGAATCATGTCGATGCCTTTCAACTCTTTCGTCCCTACCCTGGCACTGAACTCCAGCACCACATTCAAGCCATCGGCAGTCACCAGTTCACGGTGGTATCTGAAATCTTCAAATACGTTGAACACGGTGTTGAGGATCATCGTCACCACTGACGCGCCGGGGTAAGGCGAGTGGGCCATGGGCGAGCGGAATACCGCGTTCGGGTCGAGCAGTTCGGGCAAGGCCTTGAGATTGCCGGTGCGGATCATCTCGTGCCAGCGCTTCAGGGATTCGGCGGCGTTGGGGTGCAGGTTCAGTTCGGACATTGACCACTCCTGGGTTGTTTTTGTTCTTCACGCGACGGCAATCACTCTAGTTCAAAGCGGCGGATTACGAACCTTCGTGTGCCGATCTGAATACCGGGCTATGGGCAGAGCGGATCAGATGGGCATCTGATCCGTATATTTCTGTTGGATCTGCCTCTGTTTCCGGTTCAGTCAGGCGATCAAAATGGCCCTGCAGTCCGGTCACCTGCGGCAGTCCTTCATCCCGAAGCGCCCGGTGCACCGCAAGCTCGGTATTGAGGAGAGCAGCATGAACAAGATGGCGATTTTCCTGGGTGGGTTTCTGACGTTGACCATTCTGATCGGAATGCTCGCGACGATCTCTCCGGTCTGAGGTGACCTGCTGCATTAGGCGTCCACAGATGTGCAGCGCGAATCGTGGTTAAATTCTGCGCCTCACATCTGTAAACGGACCTCATCCCATGGACGAACGACGTATTCGCGCGCTCGCAATCTGTGTTTTTCACCATAACGGCAAAATTCTGGTCAACGAATTTCGTGACCCGGTCAGCCAGCAAATCTGTTTTCGGCCTGTTGGCGGTGGTATCGAATTCGGCGAGACCAGTGCCGAGGCTATTGTGCGTGAAGTCCAGGAGGAGCTGGGCCTGTCCATGTCCGACTTACGACTGCTCGGCACACTTGAAAGTCTGTTCGTCTACAACGGCAAACCGGGGCATGAGATTGTCCAGGTCTACGATGCGACGTTTGCCGATCCTCGCACGTATGAACGTGCGCAAATTCATGGCCATGAAAGCGACGGGGCTCCCTTCATCATCCGTTGGCATGACAGTGCAAGTTTCAGCGAGCACGGGTCATTGGTTCCAAAGGGATTGCATGAGCTGCTGAAGAGCGCCGGATTGCTTGTTTGAGATCCGGCGAAGGTCTCGATTTCATACTTTTCCGATTACAAATAGTGCGGCGGCCCGAGTGATTGATGTTGTCCGTACCGACCCCTTCGCGAGTAGGCTCGCTCCCACATTGGGTCCGGTTTACGCTGAACCAATGTGGGAGCGAGCTTGCTCGCGAAGGGGCCAGCCGCATCAACCCCGAAAATCAAGGCGCACCAAACACCATCGTCCAGTAAACCCCTTCATCACTGCGCGCCTCACTGGCGAATCCGGCACCGACCTGAGTGAACATCGGGTTCATCAGGTTGGCGCAATGCCCGGGGCTGGCCAGCCATCCAGCCATCGCCTTGCCCGGTGAACTCTGGCCGGCGGCGATGTTTTCGCCGATCTGCCGCCCCCGATAACCCGCCGCCCGGGCGCGATCCGCCGGGAGGTCGCCGTCCGGGTCGCGGTGGGCGAAGTAGTTGCCGTAGGCCATGGCCTTGCTGTGTCCTTGCGCGGCGGCGCCCAGCGCGGGGTTCCAGCTCAGCGGACGGGCGGCGGCGAAGCGTTGGCGTCCGCACATCCGTGGGCGTGCACGGGCAGCGTTGACCTCGGCGAGCAGCGCCTTGCCGACGCTGCGGTTGTCGCCGACACGGCTGTCGAGCACCGGTTGCGCCAACACCACTTGCCATTCACCGCGCGAATGGCTGACGCCGATGTCGGCGTACTGGGCGTCGAGCAGCGCGCTGCAGTGGCGGTCTTGCAACTGTTCGAAGGCTTCCTCGGCGTCCCCGGCACCGATAATGCGGATACTGCGCACTGCCACCGCCGAATACCCCGAGGACTTCAAGGTCTCGCGCAAGCCACCGCCGTAGCCATAGCCGATCGGCAGCACCAGATTCGATTTCAGCGCCAGTGGTGCCAGGCGCTGGACCGGGCGGCGTTCGCAGCGTTGCGGGTGGGCGCGGTAGTCGTTGATCGCGGCCACCAATTGTCGGTCTTCGCTGGCGTGGGCGGTCTCGGTGAACAGTGGGGCAAGGATCAGCAGGCACAGCGAAACGAAGCGTGATGAGCGAACGGCATGGCGCATGGGACGGCAGGCTCTGGGAAAAGGACAGTGCTGAAGTGGGCAGTCGCGAATTGCGGCGCCACTAGGACTGGGCTTTTCGGACTTGGTTCATGCTGGCCACCTGGCTTTTTTGCGGGGCTGATGCGGGGCAGGCGAGCCGGATTTTGTGCTGTCTGCACTGACCCCTTCGCGAGCAAGCTCGCTCCCACAGGGGATCGCATTTTAAAAAGGAGGGCAGGGCAATCCTGGATTGGGGTTGTCTGCACTGGCGTCTTCGCGAGCAGGCTCGCTTCCACCTTTGCAATGCGTTCGTCTGTGGGAGCGAGCCTGCTCGCGAAGGGGCCAGTCCAGACAATGCAATAAACAGCCATCAGCGATGAAGCACTTCCTGCATCCACCGCAGATACTGCACCCGCTCGGAAATCGAGTTGTGCCCCGAATCCGGCACCACCCGCAGGGTCGCCACGCCTTTGGGGAAACTCTCCAGCAGCCGCTGTGTGCTGGCCCGTGGAATCACCTCGTCATCGCTGGCCGCCAGCAGCAAGGTCGGTACGCGAACGTGCGCGGCGTAGCGGCCCGATTCGAAACGATCCCGGAGCAGCCACTTCACCGGCACCCACGGGTATTGCCGGACGGCGAGTTCTTCGAGGCTGTTGTACGGCGTTACCAGAATCAGCTGTGTCGCCGGGCGCTGACTGGCCAATCGCACCGCCACCCCCGATCCCAGGCTGCGTCCGATCACGGCGATCTGCGGATGGCTGGCGTACACCTGATCGAACAACGCCAGCGCATCTTCGGCAATCGCTTCTTCGGAGGGTGAACCACCACTGCCGCCGAACCCCCGGTAGTTGAGCAAAAACACCGCGTAATCGGGAAAGGCCTCACTGAACGACGGCAGATTGCGCGACACGTCCTCGGCATTGCCGCCGAAGTAGATCAGCGCTTTCGGCCCGGCATGCTCGCGAACGGTCACCCAGACATCTGCATCCGGCATCGCCAGTTTCATCCGGGAATCCGGCGCGGTAACGGCGTTGCCGGATTGGGGAAAGTAGATCAGCGAGCGCTGAAAAATGAACAGCGCTGCGCACAGCAACAGGTAGAGGGCGATGAGCAAGGCGACGAGTGACATCAGCGTTCTGGACATTCGGCTAACTTTAACGGGGCGCGGGTGTTCGCTGTCGCAGTGTAGTCCAGCGCAGCGGACGGGCAGGCGTCGCACACAACGTGCAACAGATTCACGCAGCAGGGGAACCAGCATGAGCCACACTGAGGGTTGCTCCCGTCGCCGATTGCTCACGCTGGCTGCCGGGGTTTCGGCGGTCTTCACCTTCGACCGGGCGCTGGCCACCGCCACGCCGCCGACTGCCACTACGCCGAGCCAGGCAGGAGACCAGACCATGCAGACCCGCGCCATCCCTTCAAGCTCCGAGCGGCTGCCCATGGTGGGCCTGGGCACGTATCGCGGCTTCGACGTCGCGCCCGGCGACACCGCCTACAAGCAATTGCCGGCAGTGCTCGACGAGCTGTTCAAAAAGGGCGGCACGCTGATCGACAGCTCACCGATGTACGGCCGCGCCGAGCAAACCACTGGCGAGTTGTTGTCGATCCACGAACCACGCTCGCCGGCCTTTCTGGCGACCAAGGTGTGGACACGCGGGCGCCAGGAGGGCATCGCGCAGATGGAGCAATCCTTCAGCCTGCTGCGCACCGAACGCATCGACCTGATGCAGATCCACAACCTGCTGGACTGGCAAACCCATCTGCCAACCCTGCGCGAGTGGAAAGCCCAGGGCCGCATCCGCTACATCGGCATCACCCATTACACGCCGTCGGCCTACGATGAAGTCGAAGCTGCACTCAAGGCCGAACAGCTCGACTTTTTGCAGATCAACTACGCCCTCGACGACCGTGGCGTGGAAAAACGCATTCTGCCGCTGTGCCGCGAGCGCGGGGTGGCGGTGATCTGCAATCGGCCGTTTGGTGGAGGCGGGTTGCTCGCGCGGCTCAAGGGCAAGCCGCTGCCGGCGTGGGTGTCAGACGTGCAGGTCAACAGCTGGGCACAACTGGCGCTGAAGTTTCTACTGTCGCACCCAGCGGTGACCTGCGTGATTCCCGGCACCGGCAATCCGCGTTACATGGCCGACAACGCCGGGGCCGGATTCGGGCCGATGCTCACCGATGCGCAGCGGCATCAGTTGATTGCGCTGTTGGGCTGATCCATCTGTGACAGATCAAGGCTTTAACGCGCAGCTTTATCGCGAACGCGTCTGAAAGACTGTCAGGTCTGACAGTTGGAAGGGCGACCTCAGCACATGATCATGCAGATTCACTGGCTTGAATAAAGCAGGCAGATCATGAACGCTTCAGCCAACAGGCTCGTCGGTCGCGTTGCGGTATGCTTTCTGTTGATGTCATTGGGCGCTTACGCCGCGAGTGCCGAATACATCTGTCTTGGAATGCAGCGCGGGCAAAATACTACTGTCACCGCCAGCTCTCTGGAGGCCGCGAACAAAAAGGCGAAAGCCCAGTGGGGGGCGGCGGGTTGCTATAAAAATGATAGGTCCCGTCAGGTTTTTCACCCGCGATACCGCAACGCCTCCACCA
This sequence comes from Pseudomonas sp. GM30, assembly GCF_000282275.2. Taxonomy (NCBI): domain Bacteria; kingdom Pseudomonadati; phylum Pseudomonadota; class Gammaproteobacteria; order Pseudomonadales; family Pseudomonadaceae; genus Pseudomonas; species Pseudomonas sp. GM30. The sequence continues at coordinate 192,334 of NZ_AKJP02000030.1, forward strand.
ACAGCGCAAACGCGGGCGCGGCTTGGCGTCGGCTCGGGTAGTACAGGTGGTAACCGGCAAACGTCGGGCACCAGTCTGCCAGCACTTGCACCAGGCTCCCGTCGGCGAGATACGGCGCGACGATGTTTTCCGGGATGTAACTCAGACCAAAACCGTCGAGTGCGGCGTCGAGCAGCGGGTAGACGCCGTTCAGGGTGACTTGCCCGGCCACCCGCACCTTGAGGTTTTCGTCACCCTTCTCGAATTCCCAGGTGTAGAGCCCGCCGTTGGTGGGCAGGCGCAGGTTGTTGCAGGCATGGTCAGTCAAATCTCTTGGTGTTACCGGGCGAGTGCGGTTGGCGAAGTAGGCCGGGGAGCCGACCACCGCCATGCGCATGTCCGGACCAATGCGCGTGGCGATCATGCCTTGGGCCACGTCTTCGCCCAGGCGTATGCCGGCGTCGAAGCCTTGTCCGGCGATGTCGACGAAACCGTAATCGCAGATCACCTCGACGGCGATGTCCGGGTATTGGGGCAGAAATTCCTTGAGCACCGGGCGCAGCAGCCAGTTCAGCGAATGATCGGTGGCACTGATGCGGATCCGGCCGGCCGGAGTTTCGCGCAGGTTGCTCAGGGCCGCCAGTTCCTGTTCGATCTCTTCGAAGCGCGGGCCGATGGTTTGCAGTAAATGTTCGCCGGCCTCGGTAGGGGAGACGCTGCGGGTGGTGCGGGTCAGCAGGCGCAGGCCCAGACGCGCTTCAAGGGCGCGAATGGTATGGCTGAGCGCCGATTGCGAGACGCCGAGTCTGGCTGCCGCTTTGGTGAAACTGCGCTCGCGGGCCACCGCGAGGAAGGCGAGCAGGTCACTGGCGTTTTCTCGAAGCATTAATGAGTGTCCTGCATAAGTTTTTTTGAATTCTAGTCGATTATCTGAAGAGTTCGGCTCGGTAAAGTGCGGCTATTGATCACCGGAGACCATCGCCATGAATCCGATTGCCGCTTCTGCACTGACCCTGTCCTTACTTGCGGGTGAGGCCCAGGCCAACGAATCCCCGCGCGTCATTGTTACTCCCAACGGCTCGCAACCCTCGGCCCAAGGCCCGGCAGACTGGTTCACTGGCACTGTGCGTGTTGACGCGCCGTTCAAGGGCAGCGATGCCGCGCGTGTCAGCGGCGCAACGGTGACCTTCGAGCCCGGCGCACGTACGGCGTGGCATACCCATCCGTTGGGTCAGACGCTGATCGTCACCGCCGGTTCAGGTTTTGTGCAGGAGTGGGGTCAGCCGGTTCGGCAGATCCGCCCTGGCGATACGGTGTGGATTGCGCCGCAGGTGAAGCACTGGCATGGCGCCGCGCCGACCACGGCGATGACGCACATTGCGATTGCCGAGGTGCTGGAGGGTGAAGTGGTGGAGTGGATGGAGCAGGTGAGTGCGGCACAATACCCAAGATCGGAGTAACTTCCGCATCCTCGACACCTAGCACCCCATGCTAGTGCGCTACCGAAGCCCTCACCCCATATCGATTGGGGAGAGGGCTTGAATGTGCAGATGACTAGATCATCGGCGGCAAGGAAGAGAGAATCTTGTCCAGCGTAATCGGATACTCACGCACCCGCGCCCCGGTGGCGTTGTAGATCGCATTCGCCACCGCCGCACTCACGCCGCAAATTCCCAGTTCACCCACACCCTTGGCTTTCATCGGCGATGAAATCGGGTCGGTCTCATCGAGGAAAATCACTTCCTGATGCGGGATGTCGGCGTGTACCGGCACCTCGTATCCGGCCAGGTCGTGATTGACGAAGAAGCCCAGCCGTTTGTCCACCGCCAGCTCTTCCATCAATGCGGCGCCGACGCCCATGGTCATCGCGCCGATCACCTGGCTGCGTGCGGCTTTCGGGTTGAGAATCCGTCCCGCCGCGCACACCGCCAGCATGCGCCGCACGCGGACTTCGCCGGTCGCTGCATCCACCGCAACTTCAACGAAATGCGCGCCGAAAGTCGACTGCTGATACTGCTTGGCGAGGTCGGCGAATTCGATGCTGTCCTCGGCCTCGACCACGCCATCTTTTGCTGCATCACGCAGCGGCAGGGCCTTGCCGCCAGCGCGCACCTGACCGTCGGCGAACTCGACGTCACCACCGCTCATGCCCAGCTTCGTCGCCACCGCTTCACGCAGTTTCATGCACGCGGCATACACCCCGGCAGTCGAGCAATTGCCGCCGAACTGGCCGCCGGAGCCGGACGACACCGGGAAGTTCGAATCGCCCAGATGCACCGCCACATCCGCCAGAGGTACGCCCATCATCTCGGCCGCGGTCTGGGCGATGATGGTGTAGCTGCCGGTGCCGATGTCGGTCATGTCGGTTTCCACCGTGACCTTGCCGTCGCGCTCCAGCCGCACCCGCGCGCCGGATTTCAGCAGCAAATTGTTGCGAAACGCGGCGGCGACGCCCATACCGATCAGCCAGCGACCCTCACGACGACTGCCGGGTGTGGCGTTGCGCTGGTTCCAGCCGAATTTCTCGGCACCGGTCTGCAAGCACTCGATCAGGCGCCGCTGGGAGAACGGACGCTCGGTTTTCACCGGATCGACCTGGGTGTCATTGAGGATGCGGAACTGCACCGGGTCGAGCTTGAGCTGCTCGGCCATTTCGTCCATGGCGATCTCCAGCGCCATCAACCCCGGCGCTTCACCCGGCGCGCGCATGGAGTTGCCTTCGGGCAGATCCAGTGGCGCCCGGCGCATGGTCACCCGGCGGTTTTCCCCGGCATAAAGCAACTGGCTCGGCTGCGCGGCGACTTCGACCTTGCCGTCCTTGAGGTTGCCCGACCAGCCTTCGTGAGCGATGGCGCTGAGCTTGCCGTCCGCCGTCGCGCCCATCCGAATGCGCTGGATCGTGGCCGGGCGGTGGGTGGTGTTGTTGGCCATTTGCGGGCGGGCGAGGGCGACTTTCACCGGGCGGTTGGCCAGGCGCGCACCGAGGGCGGCGAGGATCGCGTCGGCGCGAATGAACAGTTTGCCGCCGAAGCCGCCGCCAATGTAAGGCGAGATCAGGCGCACGTTTTCCTTGGGCAGGCCGAGGGTGGTGGCGACGTCGCCGACGCTCCAGGCGATCATCTGGTTGGAGGTCCACAACGTCAGATGATCACCTTTCCACGCGGCCAGGGTCGCGTGCGGCTCCATCATCGCGTGGGACTGGTCCGGGGTGGTGTAGGTCTGGTCGAACTGCACCGGCGCGGCGGCGAAGGCCTTGTCGAAATCGCCGTGGGTGACGTCAGGCAACTCGTCGTCTTCGACACCCTGGTCGCGCACGTTGGCCAGCTCGAACTCGCCTTTGGCCGCGACGTAATCGACCTTGACCAATTGCGCTGCGGCACGGGCCTGTTCGAAGGTTTCGGCGACCACCAGCGCCACGGCCTGGTGATAGTGCTGCACCTCTGGCCCGGCCAGCAGCGGTGCCGCGTTGTATTTGCCCTTGCCGAGCTTGCCGGCATTGGCGGCGGTGACGATTGCAAGCACGCCGGGCGCGGCTTCGGCGGCGTTCAGATCGATGTGGCTGATGCGGCCCTTGGCGATGGCCGAGCCGACCATGAAACCGTAAGCCTGATTCGCCACGGCCTCGTGCTGCTCGTAGGCATATGGCGCCTGACCGCTGGTTTTCAGCGGGCCTTCGATGCGGTCGGTGGGTTTGCCGACGACCTTGAGCTGGTCAATCGGGTTGGTGGTGGCGGGCGTGTCGAACTTCATGCTTCATCCCTCGCTTGCGCCAACACCGAGCCGAGCGTGCGCTCGACCAGGGTCAGTTTGAATTGGTTGTCGTGGGTCGGCGTGGCGCCGTCGAGCAAGCGTTCGCTGACGGCTTCTGCGCCTTTGGGCAGCAACGCGTCGGCGTCTTCGACCCGCCACGGTTTCGGCGCAATGCCACCGACCGCCACACGGCCGCTGCCGTCCTTTTGCAGGATCAGACCGACCGACACCAGCGCGAAGGCATACGACGAGCGATCGCGCACCTTGTGGTAAATGTGCGTGCCACCGACTGGCGCGGGCAGGGTCACCGCCGTAATGAACTCGCCGGCAGTCAGGCTGGTTTCGACATTGGGTGTGTTGCCCGGCAATTGATGGAAATCGGCGATGGCAATGCTGCGCGTGCTGCCATCGGGTTTGACCGTTTCTATCTGCGCATCGAGGGCGCGCATCGCAATCGCCATGTCGCTGGGATGGGTGGCGATGCACGCATCGCTGACGCCGATCAGCCCCAGTTGCCGACTGACTCCGCCAATCGCCGCGCAACCACTGCCGGGCTGGCGTTTGTTGCAGGCCTGATTGAGGTCATAGAAATACGGGCAACGAGTGCGTTGCAGCAGGTTGCCGGCGGTGCTCGCCATGTTGCGCAACTGGCCGGAAGCGCCGGCGAGCAGGGCGCGGGAGAGCAACGCGTAATCCTTGCGCACGCGGCTGTCGGCGGCCAGATCGGTGTTGCGCACCAGCGCGCCGATGCGCAACCCGCCTTCCTGCGTGGCTTCGATCTGATCAAGCCCCAGGTGGTTGACGTCGATCAGGTGCAGCGGGGTTTCGATGTCGAGTTTCATCAGGTCCAGCAGGTTGGTGCCGCCGGCGATGAACTTCGCGCCTTCGACCTGCGCCGCCAGCGTGGCGGCTGCGGCGGGGGAGTCGGCGCGGCTGTAATTGAACGCTCTCATGCTGGCACCTGCGCGACTTCAGTGATGGCTTCGATGATGTTGGAGTAGGCGCCGCAGCGGCAGATGTTGCCGCTCATGCGTTCCTGGAATTCGCTGGCAATCAGTTGCGGCGCTTCGGTCAGGCTCGGGCTGGCGTGGCTGGGAATGCCCTCGCGAATTTCTTTGAGCACTGCCACTGCCGAACAGATCTGCCCCGGCGTGCAATAGCCGCACTGGTAGCCGTCATGCTTGATGAATGCGGCCTGCATCGGGTGCAGCGTGTCGGGCATGCCGAGGCCTTCGATGGTGGTGATTTCACTGCCTTCGTGCATGACCGCCAGCGTCAGGCAGGAATTGATCCGCCGGCCGTCGGCGATCACCGTGCAGGCGCCGCACTGGCCGTGGTCGCAGCCTTTTTTGCTGCCGGTCAGGTGCAAGTGTTCGCGCAGGGCATCGAGCAGGGTGGTGCGGTTGTCGACCTCAAGGGCTTGGGGTTTACCGTTGACGTTGATCGTCAGTTTGGCCATGGCGGGTTGCTCCAGACTGGCCGCGTAGGCCTTGAGGCTGATGAAGGGGGGCATTGCAAACGCGGCGGCGGTCACCGCGCCGAGGATCAGGAATCTTCGTCGGGAAATCGTCATGCTTCGATTCCTCTCTGGCTTAATCAGGACGGCAGGGATTGAAGGGCCCATAGGGGCGCGCCGGCATGTTTGCCGGTCTCGTTCTTGGAATGACCTGCGAGGAGGGGAAAAGGTTTTTGCGGATTTGCGCTATAGAGTTATGCGTATGGCTCATCAATTGGCTGGCGATGATTAACCTTGTGGGAGCTGGCTTGCCAGCGATGAGGTCGTGTCAGTCAGCATTGCCTGAATGACACACCGCCATCGCGGGCAAGCCCGCTCCCACAGGGATTGTGTTTAATGCCCGCCAACCACCATGTGCGTGAACGGCGCCACATACGCCTGCAGGGTGACAAGCCCGCCCACCAGCACCGCCAGCACGATCGAGTGGAAGAACACGTAGCGCAGAATCTCGCCCTCATGCCCATACCAGCGAGTGGCGGTGGAGGCGACCACGATCGATTGCGCATCGACCATTTTTCCCATGACCCCGCCGGAGCTGTTGGCCGCTGCCATCAGCACCGGGCTGATGCCCAGCTGTTCCGAGGTCACCCGTTGCAGCCCGCCGAACAGTACGTTCGAGGCCGTGTCCGAGCCAGTCAATGCCACGCCGAGCCAGCCGAGCAGGGTGCCAAACATCGGGTAAAACACTCCCGTCGCGGCAAACGCCAGACCCATGGTGGCGTCCAGTCCGGAATAACGCGTGAGAAACCCCAGCGCCAGCATCGCGGCAATGGTGATCAGCGAAAACCGCACCACCCAAAGCGTGCGCAGGTATTGCTTGATCAACTGCGGAATCGAATAGCCCATCAGCAGCCCACCGACAATCGCCGCCAGCAGGATGCCGCTGCCGGTGGCAGTGAACCAGGTGAACTTGTAGATCGCTTCCTCGGCTTTCGGCGCCGGCACCACCGGTGGGACTTTCTGCACTTGCAGGTGCAGGGTGGTGAAGGTCAGCGCCGGCGAGAAAATCGGGTTGGCCTCGCTCAACGGCTTGCCTTGCGGATCGAGCTTCACCGAATGCGTCACCGGGTCCAGCGCCGGGCGCACGTCGAAGATGTTCTTGAAGCCCTGGGTGCCCCAGGCAAACACGAACACGGTGAGGATGATCCACGGCATCCACGCACGCATCACCGCCGGGCGCGCCTGATCGCTGAAGGCGGCGCTGGCGGTGACTGTTTCTTCCTCGACCCTGGAGTTGTCGACCCGCCCGGACAGGGCGGCCGAGGTGTACACCGTCGCCGGTTTCCAGACCCGCAGAAACAGGGTCAGGCAGGCCATGGAAATCAGCGCGGCGATCACGTCCACCAGCATCGGCCCGTGATAGTTCGACACGAGGAATTGCGGCACGGCGAAGCTGACTCCGGCCACCAGAATCGCCGGCCAGATCTCCAGCATCTTGCGCCACCCGGCAAACGCCCAGATCAGCCAGAACGGCACCAGCACCGAGAAAAACGGCAACTGCCGACCGACCATCATCGACAGCTCCATCTCGTCCAGCCCGGTGACCTTGGCCAGGGTGATGATTGGCGTGCCGAGGGCGCCGAACGCCACCGGGGCGGTGTTGGCAATCAGCGCCAGACCCGAGGCGGCCAACGGCGAAAAACCGAGGCCGATCAGAATCGCCCCGGTCACCGCCACCGGCGTACCGAACCCGGCCGCGCCTTCGAAAAATGCACCGAAGCAGAACGCGATCAACAGCAACTGCAAACGCCGGTCATCGGTGATCCGCGCCAGAGAATCCTGCAGCACTTTGAACGAGCCGTTCTCGGTGGTCAGGCGGTGCAGAAAGATGATGTTGAGCACGATCCAGCCGATCGGCAGCAAACCATTGGCGGCGCCGAACAGCGCCGCCGAACCGGCCATGCTCGCCGGCATGCCAAAGGCGAAGATCGAAATCAGCAACGCTGAAGCAAGGGCGAGCAACGCAGCCAGATGCGCCTTGACGTGAAAGAACGCCAGCGCCGCGAGCATCACCACCACCGGCACCGCGGCCATGAGCGTGGAGATCAACGGGTTGCCGAACGGGTCGTAAATTTGCTGCCAGACCATGGTCCACCTCTGCTTGTTGTTATCGAGGCGCAGATCCGTTGCGTGGGAGTCGCTAAGCAGCAGTATAGGTGGCATTTCGCCGCTGCCCGGATGCAGGCGGCGGGCCGATCAACGGTCGTGCCCGGGCAGTGAATCAAAGTCCGTTTGTCCGGTCGTATCAGCGGCTGCGCGCACTGCGTCCTGAAGGCGCGGGCAGTGACAGCCGTTCCGTGGTCAAGACCTTGGTGTTAGGGAAGTTTGAATGAAGCGTGCAACAACCTTGCTGTTGACGATATCCGCCGCTGTTTTGCTGGCTGGCTGTGTGGCGGATTTTGATGATGATCATCGCCACGGACGACATTACGACCGTGATCATGGGCGCTATGACGACCACGACCGACGTTGGGATGACCGCGACGATGGTCGTCGCGACGGGCGTCGTTACTATCGTGATCGCGACGATGACTGAGTAGGAATCAAAAGGGCGTTCCCGCAACGGGAACGCCCTCGGTGATTAAAAATGAGCGCTCGCCCGGACGCTGGTTTGCGCAGGCGCGGTGGCCTCGAGATCCAGCAAATGGGTGGCGAGTATGTCGCTCAGAAAGCGGAACTGATCGTTGATGCCGACCACTTCATTGCTGAAGTGATTGCTTGCGGCGGGCATCAGCACATCGTCGAAATCTTCGTTGAACAGCAGCACTTGGGACTTGCGCGAGACGACCTGCTGGTCGTAGTAGTTGCTGCCGAACACCGGGAAGCTCACGGAGAGGGTGATGGTGCGAATCATGATGGTTACTCCTCGTTGCGTCTCGGATGGGTGAATCGTGCCTTCGCCGGGCGGCGGGCGGAAGGCAAACGTGGCGATGGTGAATATCGATGGCGTTGATGGTTGATGTTCCCCCCGGTGGGAGCGGGCTTGCTCGCGAATGCGTCGTTTCAGTCGACATGGTTGTTGCCTGATACACCGTTTTCGCGAGCAAGCTCGCTCCCACAAGGGGATGGCATTTCAAAGTGGGACCAGTCGGCCACAACCGACAAGCGGCCCAATACCCGCACCTATACTCAAATCTGTTTTCCTCCATTCAAGGACCTCACCACCGTGAACCTGCGTGCGCTGGTCGTCGCCGCACTGTGTCTGCTGGCTGGCTGCGCCACCTCGGCCAAGGCCCCGGTGGCGCCGTCGGCCGTGGTGGTGTCACCCGCCACCTGGCAGCAGATCGACCGCGACATCCTCAGCGCCTCGCAGCAATCCACCGAGCAAGTCAAAGTATTTGCCCGTGGCTCGATGGAACATTGGCGTACTCGCGTCTATCAGCAAACTGAAGAAAATTTCATTCCGTGGTTCAGCAGCTACTGGACCCAGGAATGGCTGTCGATGAAGGTCAGCTGGTACACCATCAGTGCCGGCGGCGAGCAGGATGCGTCGGCCAAGCGCCTGGCGAGCTATCTGCTTGAGCAATATCAGGAAAGAGTGCTGGCGCCGGTGGCGGTGGAGATCGATCCGGACGCGATCCTCGGGCAGGCCACGGCGTTCTATGCGCAACTGATGGCCCAGCAGATGCCGCTCATCGCCCAGCGCTATGGCGTGCCGGTTGCGCAACTCAACGGACAGCTGCAGAAGGTTCCGGCCATCGCCCTCGGGCCGCCGCCGGCGCGTGATGCTTCGCTGTATCAGGTCATCAGCACCGAGCCGCTGAACACCTTGCCGGCGTATGCCGCGCTGATCGACAAGATCCACACCGAGGGCGGCAGCAAGGGCATCGCCTCGACCGACGCCGGCATGGCGCCTGTGGCCAAGCGCGCCAGCCAGCGGATGGAAGCGGAAATGGCCCCGCGCGGTGCCGCCAGTGCCGTGGCGGCCGCAGCGGGCAAGTTGGTCGGCGGGGTGATCTCGATCGGCGTGGCGGGCATCCGCGCGATCATCCAGGCCAACGACCGGCCCGACAGCGAAGCGCTGATTCGCAGCAGCCTGGGCAGCACCTTCGACAAGGCCTGGGCGAAACTGCTGCAGAACCCGACCACCGGGGTCATGGCCGGTACGTTGCATATTGCCGGGCAAGTCGAGGGCAGCCTTGGTGGTACAGAGCAACCGTCGGTCGGGCTGGGTGTGAATCGTGTCGAATGGCAGCCGCCGCAATCGACTACCCGGCAGATCGAACCCAACGTACAAGGAGAATGAACATGTCTTACATCGATATCTTTGTCGCGCCTGTGCCGAATGCCAACCGCGAGCAGTACAAAAAACATTGTGAGATCGCAGAGAAACTGTTCAAGGAATACGGAGCGAAGGAGGTGGTGCAGTGCTGGGGCGATGACGTGCCGGAGGGCAAAGTCACGTCATTTCCGATGGCGGTAAAACTCAAGGAGGGCGAGACGGTTTCGGCCGGCTGGCTGATCTGGCCCGACAAGGCCACCCGCGATGCCGGCATGGCGAAAATGATGGAAGACCCGCGCATGCAACCGGACGTCAACCCGATGGGGTTTGATGGTCAGCGCATGATCTTTGGGGGCTTCAAGAACCTTCTTCAATCCTGAAACCCACCCGATTCCGTGTGGGAGTGAGCCTGCTCGCGATGGCGTCAGCACAGCCAATATCTCCATTGCTGACCCACCGCTTTCGCGAGCAAGCTCGCTCCCACCCTGGAGCTGTGGTGTGCGCACGATTGTCGTCATCCTGCGAAACCCTGTGGGAGCGGGCTTGCCCGCGAAGAGGTCGGTACAGCCAATATCTTCATGGCTGACCCACCGCCATCGCGAGCAGGCTCACTCCTACAGGAAATTGTGGTCACTCTGCAGAGGGGGTGATCCGGCAGCCTTTGCGGTTGCGGATTTGTTCTTCCGTCGGCCGTTCGCGGACGAATTCGAAACGCGGTTCACCCTCGCTGTAATGCACCAGCCAGCCCCATTCCAGTTCGGTTTCATCTTGCCCGGGGCTGGGTGGCCTGGCCCACCACGGTTCTTTGCTGAGGATCTCGCGCATGGCGGTCTCCGGTTCGATGGCAATCCTTGAACTATAGCCGGGTGTCGCCAGTCGTCAGAGAAGGCTGTGTAGAATCGGCTGATCGATGAGCGAAGGAGCAGGGCCATGACCGATGATGCGCGCAGGGATGAACCGTTCAAGCGACTGTTTTTCGCCCTCGACTGTGCGCCACCGCAGCGCAAGGCCATAGCCCAATGGCGCGGCGATCTGGGCCTGCGCACTGGTAAACCGGTGCCGGCGGATAACTTTCATCTGACGCTGTTGTTCCTCGGCGCCGTGCCGCTGGCGCGGATCCATGAGGTCTGCGAGGCCGCCGGCAAGGTGCGTACGCCGGGTGAGCCGTTGCGGATTGCGCTGGATCGGCTGCAGGTCTGGCATCGCGCCGGGATTCTGTCTTTGGCGCCGGAGCAGGCCCCGCCGGCCTTGTTGCGTCTGGTGTATGCGCTGGAGCAGGCAATGCTGCCGTTCGGTTTCGAAGAATCACCACGCGAGTTTCGCCCGCACCTGACCTTGGCTCGGGACTATCGGGCAGAAGAGCCGGAATCCACCACGCCGCCGGAATTCTTCCTGCGTGCCGAGCGCTTCGCCCTGTTCGAATCGCACAAGGGCCGCTACCGGATTCTGCAGGATTGGCCACTGATCTGAGCCACAAAAAAAGGCGCCCGAGGGCGCCTGAAATTCACCTGAGCCGAGGGAGCCAGGTGAGGCCGTTCATTGCAGGGTGCAGCGGTGGTAAGGCGCTGCGTGAACGGGAAACCAATGATTCTGCGAGTGAACACCGCCCCTGTGGGAGCGAGCTTGCTCGCGAAGGCGTCGGCTCATTCAACATCTGTGTGGCTTGACGCACCGCTTTCGCGAGCAAGCTCGCTCCCACATTTGGATCTGCGCTTGGCCTATTTACCGAGCTTCACCCGGGTCCAGCCGCGGGTCATGATCCGCTGGGTGGCAATCGGCTGATCCGGCACCGCATACAACGTCGCCATTACCGCCTGCGACGGATACGAACCCGGATCGTTGCGGATCGCTTCGTCCACCAGCGGCGTGGCGGCCGCGTTGGCGTTGCTGTAACCGTTGCTGTTGGTGATCTCGGCGATGATGTCGGGGCGCATCAGGAAGTTCATGAACAGGTAGGCGTTGTCGACGTTCGCCGCATCACGCGGGATGGCGACCATGTCGTAGAAGCTGCCGGCACCTTCCTTCGGAATGCTGTAGTCGATCTGCACCTTGTTACCGGCCTCCACCGCGCGGGCCTTGGCCTGCAGCACGTCACCGGAGTAACCGACCGCCACGCAGATATTGCCGTTGGCCAGGTCCGAGATGTACTTCGAGGAATGGAAGTACGCCACGTACGGGCGGATCTTCATGAACAGCGCTTCGGCTTCGAGGATGTGCGCCTTGTCCTTGTCGTTCACCGGGTAGCCCAGGTAGTGCAGGGCGGCCGGAATCATTTCGGTCGGCGAATCGAGGAAGCTGATGCCGCAGGCTTTGAGCTTCTCGGCGTTCTCCGGTTTGAACAGCAGGTCCCAGGAGTTGGTCGGGGCGTTGGCGCCGAGCACTTCCTTGACCTTGTCCGGGTTGTAGCCGATGCCGATCGAGCCCCACATGTACGGGAACGCGTGGGCGTTGTCCGGATCACTGGCGGCGGCGTTTTTCAACAGCACCGGGTTGAGATTCTTCCAGTTCGACAGCTTGGATTTGTCGAGCGGCTGATAGACCCCGGCCTTGATCTGCTTGGCCAGGAAACTGTTGGACGGCACGACGATGTCGTAGCCGGATTTACCCGCCAGCAAACGCGCCTCGAGGGTCTCGTTGCTGTCGAACACGTCGTAGGTCACGCGGATGCCGGTCTCGTCTTCGAACTTCTTGACGGTGTCCGGCGCGATGTAATCGGACCAGTTGTAAACACGCAGCACCTTGTCGTTGGCCTGGACGCCCGTGGCGATTGCGCCCATTAAGGACAGTGTCAGCAGAGTCCTGCCAAACATTTTCATCGGTGAAACTCCATTCTTTTTATTCAAAAACACACATCGGGTGTACGTAAAACCTGTGGCGAGGGAGCTTGCTGTGGTGAGTGTATTTATCCCCGATGGGTCGCGAAGCGGCCCCAAGCCAGGCACTTGCGGTGTAACAGGGACACCGCATGCAATGGTTTGGCGACTGCTTCGCAGCCGATCGGGGATGAATCCCCTCACCACAGTGTTCATCGTTGTTGCTTAGGCGGTGGCGGCGCGTTGCGGCTGCTGCCACGCCTCATTCGCCGTCTGATCCATCGCTTCCTGAATCGCTTTCTTGCGGCTGGCTTCTGCCTTGCGGCCGAAGTACCAGACGAGGAAAGTCACCAGCGACACCGCCAGCAGAATCAGGCTCGCAACAGCGTTGATCTCAGGCTTCACGCCCAGACGCACCGCCGAGAACACCTCCATCGGCAGCGTGGTCGAACCCGGGCCGGAGACGAAGCTCGCCAGCACCAGATCGTCCAGCGACAGGGCGAACGACATCATCCCGCCAGCTGCCAGCGACGGCGCGATCATCGGAATGGTGATCAGGAAAAACACCTTGAACGGCTTGGCCCCCAGATCCATCGCGGCTTCTTCGATCGACAGATCCAGTTCACGCAGGCGGGCGGAGACTACCACCGCCACATAGGCTGCACAAAACGTGGTGTGAGCGATCCAGATGGTGACGATGCCACGCTCCTGCGGCCAGCCGATCAACTGCGCCATCGCCACGAACAGCAGCAACAGCGACAGACCGGTAATCACCTCAGGCATTACCAGCGGCGCCGTCACCAGACCACCGAACAGCGTACGCCCCTTGAAGCGTGTCACGCGGGTCAGCACGAAGGCGGCGAGGGTGCCCAGCGCGACCGCGGCAATCGCGGTGTAGCAGGCGATTTCCAGCGAGCGCACCACCGAGCCCATCAGTTGCGTGTTGTCGAGCAGGCCGACGTACCACTTCACCGACCAGCCGCCCCACACCGTCACCAGTTTCGAGGCGTTGAACGAGTAGATCACCAGAATCAGCATCGGCAGATAAATGAACATCAGGCCGAAGATCAACATGAACTTGGAAAAACCGAAGCGTTTCATCCCCGTGCCTCCATCTCTTTGGCCTGGCTGCGGTTGAACAGCAGAATCGGCACAATCAGGATCAACAGCATCACCACCGCCAGGGCAGACGCCACCGGCCAGTCGCGGTTATTGAAGAACTCTTGCCACAGCACGCGACCGATCATCAGCGTCTCCGGGCCACCCAGCAGTTCCGGAATCACGAACTCGCCGACCACCGGAATGAACACCAGCATGCAGCCGGCAATGATGCCGTTCTTGGCCAGCGGCACGGTGATTTTCCAGAAGTTGTTGAAGTTGCTCGAACCCAGATCCGACGCCGCTTCCAACAGGCTGCCATCGTGCTTCACCAGGTTGGCGTACAACGGCAGCACCATGAATGGCAGGTAGGCATACACCACGCCGATATACACCGCGGTGTTGGTGTTGAGGATCTCGATCGGGTGATCGGTCAGCCCCGTCCACATCAGAAACGCATTGAGCAGACCGTTGTTGCTGAGGATGCCCATCCACGCGTAAACGCGGATCAGGATCGCGGTCCAGGTCGGCATCATGATCAACAGCAGCAGGACGTTTTGCGCTTCCTTGCTCGCTTTGGTGATCGCGTAGGCCATCGGGAAACCGATCACCAGGCACATCATCGTGCTCAGTGCCGCGACCTTCAGCGAACCGAGGTAGGCCGACAGGTACAGCTCGTCTTCGCCGAGCATGGTGTAGTTGCCGATGTTGAGCATCAGCTGGAATTTCTGTTCGGCGTAGGTGTAGATCTCCGAGTACGGCGGGATCGACAGCGCGGCTTCCGAGAAGCTGATCTTCATCACCAGGAAGAACGGCAGCATGAAGAACAGGAACAGCCAGATGAACGGGATGCCGATGACGAACTTTCGCCCGCTGGGCACCAGGCGCAGGAATTGCTGATTGAAGGTTCTCATGAGCGCAGTACCACGCCGCTGTCGTCTTCCCACCAGACGTAGACCTTGTCGTCCCAGGTCGGACGCGCGCCACGGCGTTCGGCGTTGGCCATGAACGACTGGACGATCTTGCCGCCGGGCAGCTCGACGTAGAACACCGAGTGGCCGCCGAGGTAGGCGATGTCATGCACCTTGCCTTCGGACCAGTTGTAGCGGACTTCGGGTTTGATGGTGCTGACGAGCATTTTTTCCGGACGGATCGCGTAGGTGATCGACTTGTCCTGCACCGAAGTGCTGACGCCGTGACCGACATAGATCTTCTGCTGCAGGTCCGGGCTGTGGATGATCGCGTGACCCTCAAGGTCTTCCACCACGGTGCCGTCGAAAGCGTTCACGTTGCCGATGAATTCGCAAACCATGCGGCTGACCGGCGCTTCATAGATGTCCACCGGGCTGCCGATCTGGGCGATCCAGCCGAGGTGCATGATCGCGATGCGCTCAGCCATGGTCATGGCTTCTTCCTGGTCGTGGGTCACCATCACGCAGGTCACGCCAACGCGCTCGATGATCTCCACCAGTTCCAGCTGCATCTGTGAGCGCAGTTTTTTATCCAGTGCGCCCATCGGTTCGTCGAGCAGCAACAGCTTCGGACGTTTCGCCAGGGAGCGGGCGAGGGCAACGCGCTGGCGCTGACCGCCGGACAACTGATGGGGTTTGCGCTTGGCGTATTGGGTCATGTGCACCAGGCGCAGCATCTCTTCGACGCGGGCGTCGATTTCGCTGGCCGGCAAACGGTCCTGCTTGAGGCCGAAGGCAATGTTCTGCGCCACAGTCATGTGCGGGAACAGCGCGTAGGACTGGAACATCATGTTGATCGGCCGCTCGTACGGCGGCATGTCGGTGATGTCCACACCGTCGAGCAGAATCCGCCCTTCAGTCGGCCGTTCGAAACCGGCGAGCATGCGCAGCAGGGTCGATTTGCCCGAACCGGAGCCACCGAGCAGGGCAAAGATTTCGCCCTGATGGATCTCCAGGGACACATCGTCCACAGCCGTGGTTTCGTCGAACTTCTTGGTGACACGATCGACTTTCACCAGAACCTTTTTCGGTTGCTGGTGGCCTTCAAGTGCCTTCCGGTAAGTGCTGGAGGCGTTTGCCATGTGAAACTCCCAACAGGTTTCGTTCGCTCGGCCAACGTGGCCGGGCTTAAGTGGATTGCAAGCCTGCAGGTGCATTCCCGGTTGGATCACATCCCCCTGTGGGAGCGAGCTTGCTCGCGAAGACGTCGTGTCAGCCGACATCGTTGTTACCTGACACACCGCTTTCGCGAGCAAGCTCGCTCCCACAGGGTTTTGCATTGATCTGACGGTCTTGCTCCTGCCATCCGGCTTGGTCGGCGCCGCCGTCCTGGCTGCCTGGGTCGTACTTGTTGTTATTACGGTTGTTGTTTTCACGGATGACGGATGCGCACGCGCGCCGCCGCCGACCCCGTGGGGGCAGTAAACAGTTTTGAAATCCTGGGTGGTGTCAGCGCTGGTTGCGTCGCGCCGCCCGTTGCCGGCAAGCCGCGCCGAACGCCTGGAAAATCTTCAGGTAGTTCGGGTTGTCCAGCACCTGCCATTCCGGGTGCCATTGCACGCCAAGGGCAAAGGTCGGGCTGTGCTCGACCGAGATCGCCTCGATCAGGCCATCCGGCGCCACGGCTTCGGCACGCAGGCCGGGCGCGAGGCGGTCGATGCCCTGACTGTGAATCGAGTTGACCTGGAACTCGCCCGGCAACGCCAGCGCTTCGAACACGCCACCGGCCAGCACCGTGACGGCATGCGCCGGTGCGTATTGCACGGCTACGTCCGGGCTGTCGGCTTCGCGGTGATCGAGCATGCCCGGCAACTCATGCACCTTCTGGTGCAGGCTGCCGCCGAAGGCCACGTTCATTTCCTGGAAGCCACGGCAGATGCCGAGTACCGGAACGCCCGCCGCAATGGCTGCACGCAATAAAGGAAGGGTAGTGGCGTCCCGCGCCGGATCGTGATCCGTACCGGGTTCGCTGGCCGGACCTTGATAGTGGAAGGGCTCCACGTTCGAGGGTGAGCCGGTCAGCAACAGACCGTCGAGTTGACCGAGCAGGTCTTCGATTTCAGTCAGTTTGCCAAGGGAAGGAATGACCACTGGAAGACCCTGAGCGCCAACGCTGACAGCACGTACGTACTTGTCGCCGCTGATGTGATAAGGGTGCAGGCCAATCTGTTTGACGCACGCAGTAACGCCGATCAATGGCTTGAATGCCATTTTTATTCACCTCGAAGTTTGACACTTGAACGAGCTTTTCCGGAGCTTAGCCTCGTTGATTTTAATTAACAACTGCCATGTAAAAAATTCTAAACGCCGTTCATCAAATCTTCATGATTCCAGGCCTTGTGGCGCCTGCATTGGCACGCAAGTGTTAAAAAAAGCCTGAAAAATAAACGCTGAGCGGCTACGTGTTCGCTATTGACTTCACTTTGCCTTTCGGATTGACTGGCTCGGCGAAACAGCGGTGAACATAATAATTAACAGCTAAATAGGTGCATCATGTCGGTCCCTCTGCGTGCCGTTCAACTCAACGAAGCAAACGCATTCCTTAAGAAACATCCTGAGGTTTTGTACGTCGACCTTCTGATTGCAGACATGAACGGTGTGGTGCGCGGCAAGCGCATCGAGCGCACCAGTCTTCACAAGGTTTACGAGAAAGGCATCAATCTGCCGGCCTCGCTCTTCGCTCTCGACATCAATGGCTCCACGGTGGAAAGCACCGGCCTGGGTCTGGACATCGGCGACGCCGACCGCATCTGCTACCCGATCCCGGGGACTCTGAGCATCGAGCCGTGGCAGAAGCGCCCGACCGCACAACTGTTGATGACCATGCACGAACTGGAAGGCGAGCCGTTCTTCGCCGACCCGCGTGAAGTGCTGGCCAACGTCGTGCGCAAATTCGACGAACTGGGCCTGACCATCTGCGCCGCGTTCGAACTTGAGTTCTATCTGATCGACCAGGACAACGTGAACGGCCGTCCGCAGTCGCCACGTTCGCCGGTGTCCGGCAAGCGTCCGGTGTCGACTCAGGTGTACCTGATCGACGATCTCGACGAATACGTCGACTGCCTGCAAGACATTCTCGAAGGCGCGAAAGAGCAGGGCATCCCGGCTGACGCGATCGTCAAGGAAAGCGCCCCGGCGCAATTCGAAGTCAACCTGCATCACGTCTCCGACCCGATCAAGGCCTGCGACTACGCCGTTCTGCTCAAGCGTCTGGTGAAGAACATCGCCTATGACCACGAGATGGACACCACCTTCATGGCCAAGCCGTATCCGGGCCAGGCGGGCAACGGTCTGCACGTACACATTTCGATCCTGGACAAAGAAGGCAACAACATCTTCGCCAGCGAGGATCCCGAGCAGAACGCCGCGCTGCGACACGCGATCGGCGGTGTGCTGGAGACCCTGCCTGCGCAAATGGCGTTCCTCTGCCCGAACGTCAACTCGTACCGCCGCTTCGGCGCGCAGTTCTACGTGCCGAACTCGCCGAGCTGGGGCATCGACAACCGCACCGTTGCAGTCCGTGTGCCGACCGGTTCGGCCGACGCCGTGCGCATCGAACATCGCGTGGCCGGTGCCGACGCCAACCCGTACCTGCTGATGGCTTCGGTGCTGGCCGGCATTCACCACGGCCTGACCAACCGCATCGAGCCAGGCGCGCCAGTTGAAGGCAACAGCTACGAGCAGAACGAACAGAGCCTGCCGAACAACCTGCGTGATGCACTGCGCGAGCTGGACGACAGCGAAGTCATGGCCAAGTACATCGACCCGATGTACATCGACGTGTTCGTCGCGTGCAAGGAAAGCGAGTTGGCCGAGTTCGAGAACTCGATTTCCGACCTTGAGTACAACTGGTATCTGCATACCGTCTGACGCTCAAGCACGATCTCGCTAACACCGCAAAACCTGTGGGAGCGGGCTTGCCCGCGAAGAGGCCATCACCTTCAACATTGAAGGTGACTGACCCACCGTATTCGCGAGCAAGCTCGCTCCCACAGGGATATCGGTCACTAATTTTCCTGTGTGAGTCACCCCCATGACCATGACCCGCAACGACTGGGAACAACGCTTCCAGTCCCTGACCATCGAATCCCGCGCGTTCATCAACGGTGAATACCGCCCTGCGATCAGTGGCGATACCTTCGAGTGCCTGAGCCCTGTCGATGGCCGTTTCCTCGCCTCCGTGGCCAGCACCGATGAGGCCGACGCCAACCTTGCCGTCGAAGCCGCACGCCAGTCGTTCAACTCCGGCGTGTGGGCGCACAAAGCCCCGGCCGAGCGCAAACGCATCCTGATCCGCTTCGCCGATCTGATCCTGCAACACCAGGAAGAACTGGCGCTGCTGGAAACCCTCGACATGGGCAAACCGATCAGCGACTCGATGAGCATCGACATCCCGGCGACCGCCAACGCGATCCGCTGGAGTGCCGAAGCGATCGACAAGATCTACGACGAAGTCGCCGCCACCCCGCACGACCAACTCGGTCTGGTGACCCGCGAGCCATCCGGCGTAGTCGCTGCGATCGTGCCGTGGAACTTCCCGCTGATCATGGCCAGCTGGAAATTCGCTCCGGCGCTGGCAGCGGGCAACTCGTTCATCCTCAAGCCTTCGGAAAAATCGCCGCTGACCGCGATCCGCATCGCGCAGCTTGGACTGGACGCGGGCATCCCGAAAGGCGTGTTCAACGTGCTGCCGGGCTTCGGCCACACCGTCGGCAAGGCGCTGGCGCTGCACATGGACGTCGACGTGCTGGCCTTCACCGGCTCCACGGCGATTGCCAAGCAACTGATGATTTATGCCGGCCAAAGCAACATGAAACGCGTCTGGCTCGAAGCGGGGGGCAAGAGCCCGAACGTGGTGTTTGCCGACGCCCCGGACTTGCGCGCGGCAGCCCAGGCTGCGGCCGGCGCCATCGCTTTCAACCAGGGCGAAGTGTGCACCGCCGGTTCGCGCCTGCTGGTCGAACGTTCGATCCGCGAGCAATTCATTCCGCTGCTGGTGGAAGCGCTGCAAGCGTGGAAACCGGGGCATGCACTTGATCCTGCGACCACCGTCGGCGCGGTGGTCGATCAGCGTCAACTGGACAATGTGCTGCGCTACATCAGCATCGGCCGCGAGCAGGGCGCCGAGCTGATTGCCGGTGGCCGACGCACCCTCGAAGAAACCGGCGGCACTTACATCGAGCCGACGATTTTCGACGGCGTGACCAACGCCATGACCATCGCCAAGGAAGAAATCTTCGGCCCGGTGCTGTCGCTGATCACCTTCGACACCGTTGAAGAGGCGCTGCAGATCGCCAACGACAGCATCTTCGGCCTCGCCGCGGGTGTCTGGACCAGCAACCTGAGCAAGGCGCACACCTTCGCCCGTGGCCTGCGGGCCGGCAGCGTGTGGGTCAACCAGTACGACGGCGGCGACATGACCGCACCGTTCGGCGGCTTCAAACAGTCGGGCAACGGTCGCGACAAATCGCTGCACGCGTTCGACAAGTACACCGGGCTGAAAGCGACCTGGATCAAGCTCTGATTTTCTACAGCGGCGGTCGCTCCTGATGAGCGACCCTCGGAGAACAATAAAATGAAGCAACAACACGTCAACAGCTACTACGCCGCCACCCGCAACGAAGTCATCGACTTCCCGACCCTTGAAGAGTCGGTCGAGTGCGACGTCTGCATCATCGGCGCCGGCTACACCGGCCTGTCCTCGGCGCTGTTTCTGAGCGAGGCCGGTTATAAAGTCACGGTGCTGGAAGCGGCGAAAGTCGGCTACGGCGCCAGCGGTCGCAACGGCGGGCAACTGGTCAACTCCTACAGTCGCGACGTCGATGTGATCGAAGAACGCTACGGCGACAAGACGGCAGAAATCCTCGGCAGCATGATCTTCGAAGGCGCCGACATCATCCGTTCGCGCATCAAGGAATACGACATCAAATGCGACTACCGCCCGGGCGGCATCTTCGCAGCGATGAACAAGAAACAACTCAACGGTCTGGTTGAGCAGAAGCGCAGCTGGGAACGTTACGGCAACAAAAACCTGAAGATGCTCGACGCCGCTGACATTCGTCGCGAAGTCGGCTCCGATGCCTATGTTGGCGGCCTGCTGGACCTGCAGGGCGGTCACGTGCATCCGCTGAACCTGGCCCTCGGTGAAGCCGCGGCCATCGTGCGTCTGGGCGGCAAGATTTACGAGCAATCGGCTGCGGTGGAAATCAAATACGGCGAGCCGAACGTGGTGCGCACCGCCAAAGGCCAGGTGCGCGCCAAGTACCTGCTGATCGCCGGCAACGCCTACCTGCCGCAAGGTCTGGACAACCGCGTGACCGCGAAAAGCATGCCGTGCGGCTCGCAGATCGTCGTCACCGAGCCACTGACCGAGAAGCAGGCGCGCAGCCTGATCACCAACAACTACTGCGTCGAAGACTGCAACTATCTGCTGGATTACTACCGCCTGACGGCCGACAACCGTCTGCTGTACGGCGGCGGCGTGGTCTACGGTGCACGGGAACCGGACGACATCGAACAACTGATCCGGCCGAAGATCCTCAAGACCTTTCCGCAGCTCAAGGACGTGAAAATCGACTACCGCTGGACCGGCAACTTCCTGCTGACCATGTCACGCATGCCGCAATTCGGCCGCATCGAGAAAAACGCCTACTACATGCAGGGCTACAGCGGCCACGGCGTCACCTGCTCGCACCTGGCCGGCAAACTGATCTCGGAAATGATCCGCGGCGACGCCGAACGCTTCGACGCCTTCGCCTCGCTGCCACACATGCCAATGATCGGCGGCCGCACCTTCTCCGCCCCATTGACCGCCCTCGGCGCCGTCTACTACTCGCTGCGCGACCGTTTCGGCATCTAAGTTACCTCCCCGGCGGCGGTCCCGCACAGGCGCCGCCGGTTTTTTCACATGACCGGCAACACCACAAACCCTGTGGGAGCGAGCTTGCTCGCGAAAGCGGCCTATCAGCAAAAGGGACGTTGAATGTGCCGCCCATTCGCGAGCAAGCTCGCTCCCACAGGCCTTGTGCCTGACCCGCAATTACCCCCAGCAGGCTCATTTCACCCACCGTCCATCGAACCTGCTGAGCAACATCTGCAAACGTGATTTAATAGCCGCCTTTCACGGTTCCGGGACACGGGAGCAACGTGATCCGCGCCCTCGGCGCGTCACCCGCCACCCACCCCCATCGCCCTTAAGTCGTTCTCACATAAGGCTGTCATGGATACGGGTTCTCGACTCAAACTAGTACGCGAAAGCTACAAACTCTCCCAGCGCGAGCTGGCCCGGCGTAGCGGCGTGACCAATGCCACCATCTCCCTGATCGAACAGAATCGCGTGAGTCCTTCCGTCAGCTCGCTGAAAAAGCTGCTCGAAGGCATCCCGATGTCCCTGGCCGACTTCTTCACCTTCGACCAGCCCCCGCGCGAACACCAATACGTGTTCCGCGCCAACGAACAACCCGATCTGGGCCGCCACGGCCTGCGCCTGCTGCTCATTGGCGCCTCCGTCCCCAGTCGCCAGATGCGCTTGCTTCGCGAGCAATACGCACCGGGTGCGAGCTCCGGGGAAGAGCCGATTGTGCATGCGGAAGGCGAGGAGTGTGGGTTGGTGACGCGTGGCACGGTGGAGTTGACGGTGGACGGGCAGGTGAGCGTGTTGAATGCCGGGGATGGGTATTATTTTCCGACGACGCTGCCGCATAAGTTCCGGAATATTGGGGCGGATGAGGCGGAGATTATTAGTGCGAATACGCCGGCGAACTTCTGATCGCTGTTTGGATTAGGTGTACGTTGTAAATGAATCCGACCCTGTGGCGAGGGAGCTTGCTCCCGCTCGGCGACGCAGTCGGCGTAATTCGTGGCGTCCGGGGTATATAGGAGAAACGGATTATCCGGTTATGGGGCCGCTTCGCAGCCCAGCGGGAGCAAGCTCCCTCGCCACATGAAGTGTTTTCCTACGAAGTTTTCGGATGTCGATATTGCTCGGGTGTTTCAGGCGATAACCATTCGTCCGACACACCGCACCTTCGCCGCGCACCTTCTTCCAATGCTGTAACTCACCACGCAAAGGAAGAGCCACCATGCTGAACCATAAAATCGCGGTGTTTACCCTCGCAGCGTTGCTGTCCGGCAGTTCGCTGTACGCGATCGCGGCCGGCGAGACGCCGACCCCGACGGCGAACGACGGCAACAGCCAGACTCGCGACCCGGCGTCTCCAGCCACCAATGCCGACCCGGATGCCAATTCGCTGCCCAAGGGTGGTGATGGTGGCAAGACCGACAATGGGCCGGTGCCTTCTGCCTCCAAGCCCAGCCCTGCGGGTCAACCGACCGGTAGCAGCAGTGGGGGTAACGGCGGTGGTTAACGGATGTCGCGCACTTAAAAGCCCGGTCTTTAGAGCCGGGCTTTTCTTTGCCTGTCGCAAACACAGATATCAAACGCTTACTTTGCCTTCCATTGCCCGCCACCATTCTCACAATCAATTCGCGCTTGAGCCAGATGCTCCGCGTCGTAGTAATACGTGGTCACTTGGGCGTTATCGGGGATGTTCAGCGCCTTGGCGTTTTTGTCTTTGCTGGTGGAGTGCGGGTTGGCCAGGGATTCCTGGGTGATCGTGGCGATACACGTGGCCTGATAGTGGTCGGCACAGTGCTCGACCTTGGTTTTCGTACTGCTGAGCATGTCTTTGCTTTCATTGCTGCACGACCAGTCGATGGAACTGACGGGCATGCCTTCGTATTCGTAGCAGCTGTGGGTTTCCACCGCTGGCACCGAGGCGCTGGAGGATTGGGTCTGAACGTCGCAGCCCTCGGCCATGACGCAGGTGGGGATGACGGCGAAGGTGGCGATCAGAAGCAGGAAGCGAGTGTTCATCGGGGTTTCCTCTTCAGGGGCGCCGGGTCTGATCGAAGCTTTTGGCGCTTTATAGTTTCGAGATGGCGTGGAGGAGGGAGGTTCCATCGGGTTTTTGATTTGCTCCCGTGGCACACACTGCGAAACAATCGGAAACATTCAGCGCCCAAGGATTGGAACATTGCCCATGATCGAAATCGGCAGCCGCAATAACGCGCTCCCCTCGCAACACCCATTCCACGACATCTATCTGTTTCACATTGACCCTGCAAAGCCAGACACGCCTTTCTGTTTCGAGCAGTCGATGTCCGGCGGGCACATGGAACACGGCGGTGCGCGATGGTTGGCGCTGAATGAGCTGGATGCTTGGCCGGGCAAGTGGCGTGAACACCTGAGGAAGGCTGACTGCGCGTGGGTTGCCGAGTTGATCGATGCCCATCCAAATGCCGATCAGTTCACCGTAGTCTCGCTGATTCTTCAACGTCATTCCGGGCCTGCGAAGCCAACCGGACGGCTTGAAGCGATCCGCAACTGGCTCAAACGCAACATCCACGTTGGCGGCCGCTATGGCGTTTAAACCACGGAGACTTCCATGACCCAGACCCTCGAACGCGCTATCGCCATCGCTGCCACGGCCCACGCCGGGCAGGTCGACAAGGGCGGTGCGCCGTACATTCTGCATCCGTTGAAAGTCATGTTGCGCATGAGTTCGCTGGAAGAGCGCATCGTCGCCGTGTTGCACGACGTGGTCGAGGATTGCGGCATCAGCCTCGATGATTTGCGCAAGGAAGGTTTCAGTGAAGAGGTGCTGAGCGCTATCGAATCCGTGACCAAAATGCCGGGCGAATCCTACGAGGATTTCGTCGAGCGCGCGGCGCAGAACCCGATTGGCCGGGTGGTGAAACTGGCGGATCTGGAAGAGAACAGCGACCTGTCGCGGATTACCTCGCCAAGTTGGGAGGATCTGGAACGGGTCGAGAAGTATCGGCGGGCGATTGGGCGGTTGCGCACGTAAAAACGAATACCCCCCTGTAGGAGCTGCCGCAGGCTGCGATCTTTTGACTTTGATTTTCTAAAGGCAAGATCAAAAGATCGCAGCCTGCGGCAGCTCCTACAGGGGAGTGGAATATCTCGGGGAAATAGCCAGGAAGGCGAATATGAAATCCATTCTGTGTTTGTTGATCGCGGCCGCTGTTGGCGCTGCGTTGCAGGTTAGCGGTGTCCCTCATGGCTTGTTGCTGGGGGCGATTCTTGTCACCGCATTGGTCACCACGCGCAGCGGTTTTGCCCCGGCAACCCCTCATGGCCTGGGCTACATCCAGGTCACGCTGGGCATCGCCACCGGGCTGATGTTCGAAGCGTGGGACAGTGCGACGGCTTCGGCGATGTTGCCAAGCCTTGGCGTGTTGCTGCTGTGTCTGACGGTGCAGATCGCCCTCGCCGGATGGTGGCTGACTCGCGGCGCAGGCTGGAATCGCACCGATGCGCTGCTGGCGGTGTATCCCGGTGCATTGGCGGCGGTGTTCGATTTGCTGGAGTCGGAAAAGGCCTCAAGCAAAGTCATCATCGTGCACCTGATGCGCTTGCTGTTGATCACGGTGCTGGTGAGTTTTTTGATTCCCGGGCAGGCCTCGGTGGCGGTGGTTGAAAGCGCTCCGTTGAGCACGGGCATGGCACTGACCGTGTTGGCGCTGATCGGCTTGAGCATCGTCATCGGGCGCTTGCTGTTGGTGATCGGCGTGCCGGCGCCGTTCATGTTGACGGCGATTCTGCTGACTGCGGTGTTTGTGAAATCGGGATGGCTGCATGGCTTTCACATGCCGGACTGGAGCCTGAACCTGGCGGCGCTGATTCTCGGCGTGCGGATCGGCTCGCGCTTTCAGGGACTCGGCCTTGCGGAGCTGGGCCGGCATGGCCGCACGGCGCTGGTGTCGGTGGGACTGATGGTTGTGGTCGCGGCGGCGTTTGCCGAAGTGGCGGCGCGCTGGCTGAACAGTGATCCGCTGTCGCTGTGGCTGGCGTACATGCCAGGGGCGATCGAGACGATTGCGATTGTCGCGTTTGCCGGCGGGCTGAATGTGGTGTTCATCCTGACTCACCATCTGGCGCGGATGGTGCTGTTGCATTTTGCGCCGGCGTTGCTGGTGCAGGTGCGGCGGGTGCGGGAGGAAGTCTAAGCACATCCCCCTGTGGCGAGGGAGCTTGCTCCCGCCGGGCTGCGAAGCGGCCCAAAACCCCGATGCCACGGTGTTTCAGGTGCACCGAAATCGCAGGTTTTGCGACGACTGCGTCGCCGAGCGGGAGCAAGCTCCCTCGCCACAAAGGTTCAGTGATCTTTACCGAGTGTGTGCGGCGAAGCCTTCCTCACCGGGGGCGACATCGTCCTTGAGCGTCAACGCCGGAATCTCGTAATCCCCGGCATTCTGCTGCCGATACGCGATCGGCCGCGTGCTCCACAACTCATCCAGACGCGTGCCGAGCGCCTCGCAGGTCTCGGCAAACCGCGCTTGATCCATGCGGCTGGCGCGGTACACCAGGAAGGGCGGCACCACGTCGAAACCGGGGTAGAACAACACGCCGTGCTGAATCGGAAACAGCAAATCATCAATCGGCCCATTGATTCCGCGTGGGCTGTAGTGAGAATCCCAGCCTCCGGTGGTGACCAGCAGCATCGCGCGTTTGCCTTTCATCTTGCCTTCGCCGTAGCGCTCGCCCCAGCGCGCATCGGAATGTTCGCCGACACCGTAGGCAAACCCGTAGGCGTACACGCGCTCGACCCAGCCCTTGAGGATCGCCGGCATGGTGAACCACCACAGCGGAAACTGCAGGATCAGTGCGTCGGCCCACAGCAGTTTATCCTGCTCGCGGGCGATGTCGGCGGACTGCCGGCCCTGTTGGTAAGCCAGTTTTGAATCGATCGAGGCGTGGAAGGGGCGGCTCTCATCGCGACCGGGGGCGTCATCGGCGTCGATCGTGGTTTTCCAGTTCATCGCATACAGGTCGGAAACCTGCACGGTGTGGCCGGCGGCTTGCAGACGCTGGACGGTAAAGTCCCTGAGCGAGCCGTTGAGCGAAGTGGGTTCGGGGTGGGCGTAGACCAGTAGCACATTCATGTGGCAACTCCTTGGTTGAATGCAGGCAGGATCAATCCTTGATCGGTATATTGGAAATGAATGTCTGATATGTCAGGTATAGCCATGAATAATTTACGACGTCTGGATATCAACTTGCTGTTGACCCTAGACGTGTTGTTGGCAGAACACAACGTAACCCGCGCCGCAGAGCGGTTGAGCCTGTCGCAGCCGTCGGTCAGTGTGCACTTGGCCAAGCTGCGTGAGATCTTCGGCGACCCGCTGTTGCTGCCCGGACCACGGGGCATGCGCCCGACGGCGCGGGCCGATGAACTGCGCGAACCGTTGCGCGAGGCGCTGGAAGCACTGGAGCGGGCAGTCGCGCCGGCCAGTGCTTTCGATCCGGTGCAGGCCCGCCACATCTGGAAAGTCGCGGCGACCGATTACGGCGAGTCGACGGTGGTGCTGCCCGCGCTCAGCGGTTTGCGCACTCAAGCACCCGGCACCCGGCTGGCGGTGCTCGACCTGATGCCGGCGCAGCTAGTGAAGCAGGCGGAGCAGGGCGTGTTTGACCTGGCGCTGCACATCACCGAAGAGGCGCCGCTGGATCTGCATCAGCGGGCGCTGTTCACCGAGCATTACGTGTTGGCCGGTCGCGTCGGGCATCCGGGGTTGAAGCGTAAGCCGACTCGCGAACAATTCTGCGCGCTGGAACACGTGATGGTGTCGCGTGAGGGCGGGGGCTTTTTCGGGGTGACCGACAAGGCGCTGGCCGAGGTTGGCTTGTCACGCAAGGTGGTGCTGTCGGTGCCGCACTTTCTGATGGTGATGTCGGTACTCGCCAGTACCGATCTGGTGGCGATGCTGCCGTCACGGCTGGTGCGCGGCAACCCGGCGTTGCAGGTGGTCGATGCGCCATTGCAGGTGCCGGGCTACGAAATGGCGATGTTCTGGGGCGAGCGCGCGCATCGCGATCCGGCACACAAATGGTTGCGTGAGCATCTCGCGGCATCGGTGTGACCTATCAGGCGTGACCCAAGGCAATCGCAAAAGACACCACGATCATGCAAGCAAACGCAAAATTGAGATTCATCAGCTGTTCATCCTGAGCCTTTTTAAAGTGAGGCCATTCTGAACAGACGCACTGCAAAGAAAAAATTCGGCATGTTGATTCCAATGATCGAAACAATTGATACCGGCCGGTTTGTGTTTGCCCGAGGCTTTCGCTAGTCTCGGCAAAACCTGCAACTACAAGCATAAACAGGCAAAACCATGCACGATCATTCGATCACCGAACTGCCGTCCCTGCGTCGGCAGAAAATCCTCCTGATCCTCGAACGCGACGGCAAGGTCATGGCCTGCGAGTTGAGCCAGCACTTCGCCGTGTCCGAAGACACCATCCGCCGTGATCTCGCCGAACTGGACCACGCCGGCCTGGTGCAGCGGGTGCATGGCGGAGCGCTGCCAAGGCCCAAGGACAGTGGCAAGGATTACTTCACCCGGCTGGAAGAGACTGACGAGGTGAAAGTGCGGCTGGCGCAACGGGCGGCGCGAGAGGTCGAGGACGGGCAGATTGTGCTGTTCGATTCCGGTTCGACCGCGTTGCAGGTGGCGCGCTCGTTGCGGGCGGACATCCAGATCACTGCGGTGACCGCCGCGCCGATGACGGCCATCGCTCTGTCCGAGTACAAGGGCGTGAAAGTGATTCTGGCCGGTGGGCAACTGAACCCGCGCACGATGTCGGCCGGTGGGCACGAGGCGGTGCGCATGCTGGCCGGGATAAAGGCGGATCTGGCGTTTACCGGTGTCTGTGCGATTCACCCGGAAGTGGGTATCACCTCGTTGCATTTCGATGAAGTGCCGGTGAAACAGGCGCTTCTCGACAGCGCGACGCGGGTGATTGCGGTGACCACGGCGGACAAGCTGGGGGCGGTGGAGCCGTTTGTGGTGGCCGCGTGCACGCGCCTGCATACGCTGATTACCGAGCGGCATCTGGCGTCGGGGAGTGTCGAGGATTATCGGCGGTTGGGGATTGTGGTGGAGCAGTTACCTGATTGAGATTTTGCGTTGCGGCTGACGGCCTCATCGCGAGCAGGCTCACTCCTACAGTTGGACCGCGTTTCCCTTGTAGGAGTGAGCCTGCTCGCGATAGGGCCGGTGCGATCAACGCAACTTTTCAAGCATCTGGTAATACCACATCCCCGCCGCCAGCAACGGATTGCCCAGCAAATCCCCCATCGGCACGCGAATGTGCTGGCACTGCGCAAAGGTGTCGAACTGTTCCAGCTGCCCGGTGATCGCGCGGCTCATGATTTCGCCCATGATGTGCGTCGTCGCGATGCCGTGTCCCGAGTAGCCCTGGCAATACCAGACGTTATCCGAAAGCTTGCCCAGTTGCGGGATGCGGTTGATCACGATGCCCATCGCGCAGCTCCACTGGTAGTCGATCTGCACCCCTTTAAGCGCGGGGAAGGTCTGCTCGATGCACGGGCGCAGTTCGGCGGCGATGTCCCGTGAATCTTTGCCGCTGTAGTTCGCACCGCCGCCGAACAGCAGACGTCCGTCGGCCGTGAGGCGGTAGTAGTCGAGGACGAAACGGCAGTCGTACACCGCGAGGTCTTCGGGGTTGATCTGCCGCGCCAGATCACCCAGCGGCGCGGTAGTGACGATGCCGCCCATGGCCGGGAAAATCTTGCCCTTGAGCTGGCCCGGTTCGAGCTTGTGATAGACGTCGCCGGCGAGCATCACCTGATTGGCGTCGATCTGGCCGTGGGCGGTGCGCACGCCTGGGGTTTTGCCGTGAATGATTTCCAGCACTTCACTGTTTTCGAAGATCAGCGCACCAAGACTTTCCGCCGCCCGCGCTTCGCCGATGCACAGGTTGAGTGGGTGCAGGTGCATGTTGCGGGTGTTCTTGATCGCGCCGTGGTAGAGGTCGCTTTGCAGCAGGTCGCGTACCTGACTGCGGTCGAGCAGACTGACTTCATCACCCAGGCCGCGGCGCACGGCTTCCTCGTAATCCTGGCGCAAACCGTCCATGTGGCTCGGCTTGTAGGCGGCGTGCAGGTGGCCATGTTTGAGGTCGCACTGGATGCCATATTTCGCCACGCGTTCTTGGATGATTTGATGCCCGCGCCAGCGCAGGTGCCAGATGAAATCGTCGACTTCATCACCGAGTTTCGGGCGCATCTGTTTGCGCATTGCGCCGTCGCCGGAAAGGCTGCCGGTGACTTGTCCGCCATTGCGCCCAGTGGCGCCCCAGCCGATCTTGTTGCTCTCGACGATGGCGACTTTCAGGCCTTTTTCGGCGAGTTCGACGGCGGTGGCAACGCCGGTGAAACCGCCGCCGATGATCACCACATCGACTTGATGTCGGCCTTGCAGGGTCGGGTAGTCGGTGTCCTGGTTGAGGGTGGCGGTGTAGTAGGAATTGCAGCGTTGAGTCATGTCGGTGTCCACACAAATTCTTCGGTTGTACGCGGTCCCCTGTAGGAGTGAGCCTGCTCGCGATGAGGCCATGTCAGACACATTATTGCCGACTGACACACCGCGATCGCGAGCAGGCTCACTCCTACAGGGGTTAGGGGGTGAGGCTTCAGGCTTCGGTCAGATACCAACGCCAATCCTGCTCACCCACCTCGGCCATGAACTGCCGGTACTCGGCACGTTTCACCGCCAGATACACCCCGAGAAATGCCTGGCCCAGGGCATCCCGCGCCCACACCGAGTTTTCCAGCGCCTGCAGCGAGGTCAGCCAATCGGTCGGCAGCAACTCCTTGGCCTGCGCATAGCCGTTGCCCTCGACCGGCGCGCCCGGATCCAGATCCTCGCGGATGCCACGATGGATCCCGGCAAGGATCGCTGCCGCCGCCAGATACGGGTTGGCATCGGCGCCGCAGATCCGGTGTTCAATGTGCCGGGTATTGGCCGGGCCGCCCGGTACGCGCAGGCTGACGGTGCGGTTGTCGACACCCCAGGTCGGCGCCAATGGCGCGTAGCTGTTGGCCTGGAAGCGCCGGTAGGAGTTGGCGTTGGGGCAGAACAGCAGCAGCGTATCGAGCAGTGAAGCGAGCATGCCGCCAATCGCCGTACGCAGCAGCGGGGTGCCCGCCGGCTCCTCGGCGGCAAACAGATTGCGCC
Source organism: Pseudomonas sp. GM30 (assembly GCF_000282275.2). Taxonomy (NCBI): domain Bacteria; kingdom Pseudomonadati; phylum Pseudomonadota; class Gammaproteobacteria; order Pseudomonadales; family Pseudomonadaceae; genus Pseudomonas; species Pseudomonas sp. GM30. The sequence goes on from NZ_AKJP02000030.1 coordinate 222,748, forward strand.
CCTCGCCATCGGCAAGGCTGACGTGCATGTGCATGCCGGTGCCGGCCAGATCATCAAACGGCTTGGCCATGAATGTCGCCTGCATGCCGTGCTTGTGTGCCACGGCTTTGACCAGACGTTTGTAGCGCACCGCCTGATCCATCGCGAGCAACGCGTCGCCGTGTTCGAGGGTGATTTCCACCTGGCCCGGGGCGTATTCCGAGATCGCCGTGCGTGCCGGAATGCCGTGCAGTTTGCAGGCGCTGTAGAGGTCGGCGAGGAACGGTTCGATCTGCTCCAGTTCACGCAAACCGTAGACCTGCGTGTGTCGCGGTCGGCCACCATCGGCGTCCAGCGCCGGTTGCGGACGGCCGTTGTGATCGCGTCTGGCGTCGAGCAGATAGAACTCCAGCTCGCAGGCCATGACCGGGTGATAACCCTCGGCTTTGAGGCCGTCGATCACCTTGATCAGCAGATGGCGCGGGTCGGCGATGCTCGCCGGCATTCCCTCGGTCGGGTGCATGCTGACCTGCACCGCCGCGGTCGGAATCTGCCGCCACGGCAAACGCACCAGACTGCCTTCGAGCGGGTAGGCGCGGCAGTCGATGTCGCCGACGTCCCACACCAGCCCCGAGTTTTCCACGTCTTCGCCCTGCACGGTCAGGCCGAGAATGGTGCTGGGCAGCGGGCGACCGCTTTCGTATACAGCGAGCAGTTCCTCGCGGTGCAACAGCTTGCCACGCGGCACGCCGTTGGCGTCGAGGATGAACAGCTCGATCATGTCGATATCGGGGTTCTGTTCAAGGAACAGGCGTGCGTCTTCGATGGCTGCGAATTTCATGGTCAATCACTCACGATGGCGCCGTATGGGCGCGCAGAATCGGGCCGGGCGCAGCTATAGCGTCTCGGCAGGAATCAAATGGAGATCAGTCAGACGTGACACAAACCTGTGGTGAGGGGATTTATCCCCGATGGGACGCGAAGCGGCCCCAAAAAATAGGACTGCTGCGCAGTCCATCGGGGATGAATCCCCTCACCACAATGGATCTTTTCTGGCTGACAGAAATCAGCAATCGATATCCGGCGGGCGTGCGGAGTGACGCAGCTTGGAACGGCGCAGGGCCATGGGGAGATTGACGATGCGATTCATGCGCGGCCCCTGTGACAGAGGGCGCACACAGCGGAGACGTTCAACCTTTCTGGTTGTTGTGGTGACGTACTCATAACGCGTGTTTCCGTTGGCGGAAAACGTCGGTGGCGGGCTGGCCCCGTCTACCGGTGTGCCCGGATAGTAAGGGGGAATTCGCGGGCGTGTAAACGGGAGATTCGCAGGCCAGGGTTCAGCGCAGCAGGTGCAAGCCCAGCCCGCCGAGGGCGCAAACGATCAACACTTCAATCACGCCGCGTTTGAAAATGAACAGCGCCAACGCCGCCAGCAGCGCCAGCCCGATCGAAAAAAGATCCGCGTGCCCGGCAAAACCGCTCGGCCAGAACACGTGATAAGCGAAGAAACACGCCAGGTTGAGAATCACCCCGACCACCGCTGCGGTGATCGCAGTCAACGGTGCGTTGAACTTCAGTTCGTTGTGCGTTGATTCCACCAGCGGCCCGCCGGCGAGGATGAACAGGAACGAGGGCAGGAAGGTGAACCAGGTCACCAGCGTCGCCGCCAATGCGCCGGCGGCGAACGCATGTTCCGCGCCGAATGCCGGTTGCACGTAGCCACCGATGAAACCGACAAACGCCACCACCATGATCAGCGGCCCGGGCGTGGTTTCGCCGAGGGCGAGGCCGTCGATCATCTGCGTCGGCGTCAGCCAGCCGTAATGCCCGACCGCGCCCTGATAGACATACGGCAACACCGCGTAAGCGCCACCGAAGGTCAGCAGCGCAGCCTTGGTGAAGAACCAGCCCATTTGCGTCAACGTACCGTCCCAGCCGAACAGTGCGGTCAGCAACGCCATCGGTAAACACCACAGTGCCGCGCCAACCAGCAGCAGACGCCACAGCTTCGGCAGACTGAAGCGCGCATGTTCAGGTGTTGGTGTGTCGTCATCGATCAGCGCCGGGCCGAAGGATGTGCCGCTACTGCGCTGGCCGCTATTGTTAAAGCGCTGCGGCGCCAGTCGCCCGCCGGCATAGCCGATCAACGCGGCGCCGAGCACAATCAGCGGGAACGGCAGATTGAAGGCAAAAATCGCCACGAATGACGCCCCGGCGATCGCCCACAGCCAACTGTTTTTCAGCGCTCGCGAGCCGATGCGATGCGCCGCGTGCAAGACAATCGCGGTCACCGCTGGTTTGATCCCGTAGAAGATCCCGGCCACCACCGGCACATCGCCAAATGCGATGTACACCCACGACAGCGCAATCAGGATGACCAGCGACGGCAGCACGAACAGCGCTCCGGCAATCACCCCGCCCCAGGTGCGATGCAACAGCCAGCCAATGTAGGTCGCCAGTTGCTGTGCCTCGGGGCCGGGCAGCAACATGCAGTAGTTGAGTGCATGCAGAAAGCGTCGCTCGGAGATCCAGCGTCGGCGCTCGACCAGTTCCTGATGCATGATCGCGATCTGCCCGGCCGGGCCACCGAAACCGATGCAGCCGAGTTTCAGCCAGAAGCGCCAGGCCTGGCGCAGGGTCACGGGAGCCGGTTTGGGCAAATCTTCAGGTGAGGTGTTCAAACGCGGCTCCTGCGGTGGCGGCTGTCGGAGCCGCTATCTAATCAGGTTTTTGTGAAAAAGTGCTATCGGTCAGCTGACCCTGTGGCGAGGGAGCTTGCTCCCGCCGGGCTGCGAAGCAGTCCCGCTTTGTTGAAGCCGCATGGCGCCCCAGCGTGACGGTGCGACGATTGCCAAGCTCCCTCGCAGGATCAGGCATGCGCCAGACTCCAGCGCAGCGCCGCATTCTGGTCACTCTCCCGCGCCTCGACCCAGTGCGAACCCTGCGCCGTGCTCTCACGCTTCCAGAACGGCGCACGGGTCTTGAGCACGTCCATGATGAACGCGCAGGCTTCAAAGGCCATGTGCCGGTGCTTGCTGCTGACGCCGACAAACACGATCGGCTCGCTGACCGCCAACGCACCGACCCGATGCACAATCTCCACCCCCAGCAGCGGCCAGCGCTGGCGCGCTTCTTCGGCGATCTGTTCGAGGGCCTTTTCAGTCATGCCCGGATAGTGCTCGAGAAACAGCTCGTTCACGCTCTGGCCAATATTCAGATCACGCACATAACCGATGAAATTCACCACCGCGCCGACCCGTGGATTGCGCGCATGCAGTTCGGCGGTCAACTGGCCGACGTCGAAGCTTTTGTACTGCACTCGAACCGTCATGTTCAGCCTCCGGTGACCGGTGGAAAAAACGCGATCTCGTCGAAGTCTTCGATGACCACGCTCAGTTGGCACAGCTCCTGATTCAACGCACACATCAGGTTGCCGGCGCCGAGTACTTCGCGCCATTCCTCACCGCGCGCCATGAGCATCTGCCGCACATCCTCGATGCTGCGCAGGTTGTCGCTCAGGGGGATTTTTTCCCCGCCCAGATTCAGGCGATCACGGTAGCTGGCGAAGTAGTTGATCAGGAGCATTGCGCATCCTCCCATTGAAAGTGTCCGGAGCGGCCGCCCTGTTTGCTCAGCAGGCGGATGTCGCTGATGACCATGGCCCGGTCCACCGCTTTGCACATGTCATAGATCGTCAGCGCCGCGACACTGGCGGCGGTCAGGGCTTCGAGTTCGACGCCGGTCTGGCCGGTGAGGCGACAGGTGCTGGTGATCTGCACGCGGTCCGGTTCGCAGGCCTTGAGTTCAACGTGAATCGAGCTGAGCAGCAGCGCATGGCACAGCGGGATCAGCTCGTGAGTGCGCTTGGCCGCCTGAATCCCGGCGATGCGTGCCACGGCGAAAACGTCGCCCTTGGGGTGACCGTTGGCCTGGATCATCTGCAGCGTTTCCGGGCGCATCTGCACCCAGGCCTGCGCCGTGGCTTCGCGGCGGGTCGCGGCTTTGTCGCTGACGTCGACCATGTTGGCGCGGCCCTGATCGTCGAGGTGGGTGAGGGTGTTGCTCATGGCGATGGCTCCTGGATCGGGCTGTAGATTCGGGGGGCGTTGCGGTGCGGCACGTGGATCAGATTGAGCCGATGCTTGAGCGCCCAACGTACGGTCAACGCGGTGGGGGCGGACAGGCTGACAAGGGTGCCGAGGCGGGCGCGCACGGCTTTGTGGATCAACTCCAGGCTGCAACGGCTGGTGACCACCACGAAGCCCTGGCGCGCATCGACGTCAGCGATTTGCATCGCGCCAATCAGCTTGTCGAGGGCGTTGTGCCGGCCGATGTCTTCGCGGCATAGCAGCGCTTCACCGCTGGCATCGAAGTACAGCGCCGCGTGCAGGGCGCCGCTGCTGCGAGCCAGTTGCTGAGCCTGTTCGATGCGTTGGCGGATGCCGTCGAAATGCGCGGCCGGCGGCAGGGCGCAGGGTTGCAGAATCTGCAGTTGCGGCAACGCCTGCTCCAGCGCCTCGACGCCACAAATGCCGCAGCCGCTGGTGCCAGCCATTTGCCGACGATGATCTTTCAGCGCCCAGAACGCGCGGCTGGAAATCTGCACGTCAGCCTGACAGGCCTGATCGAAATGGCTCAGGCGGATGTCGTAGATCTCGTCAACGCTGTCGATAATCGCGTTGCTCAGGGCGAAGCCCCGGATGAAGTCTTCGAGGTTGCCGGGCGAGACCATCATCACCGCCTGGCTCAGGCCATTGAAGGTGATCGCCAGAGCGATTTCCGCGGCCAGGGCGACGTGCGAGAGCGGGGCCTGCGGCAGGTATTCGCGAAACGCCACCTGTGACGGTTGCGGCGCGGGGGCGTTGGGTTCGGTGTTGGATTCGGTGGTAGTTTCGACGTGGCAGAGCATCTTGAAAAGTCCCGAAGCGCTGAAGTGAGTTCAGGCTACGGGCGTGGTGAAAGTGCGTCCAATCGCTTGTTCTGATGCGGTGATCGGGCGGATCTATCACCACAGCCTCCCGTGTAGGAGCTGCCGAAGGCTGCGATCTTTTGATCTTGATCTTAAAAACCAAAATCAAGATCAAAAGATCGCAGCCTTCGGCAGCTCCTACAGGGGTGTGTATCTGGTTTAAATTGCCTCAACCCCAAACATCTTTCGCGCCTCGGCAAAACACTTTTCGGCAATCGCCGAACGCGGTTCGGTCTTGCGCATGATCAGCCCCAGCGGCGCGAGCACGCTGGCATCCGGCAGTTGCATGAACGACAGGTGTTCGATCGGCTCTTCCAGCCCGCTGTCCAGCGGCATGATCGAGCAGCAGAAGCCTTGGTGAATCGCCTGCAGCAACTGATACGTCGAATCGCTTTCCATGATCGGCTGCGGATTCAGCCCGCGACTGCGGAAACTCAGGTCGATGGATTTGCGGTAATGCATGCCGGTGGTGATCATCCCCAGCGGCAGTTCGGCGGCGTCTTCCCAGCTCATTTCCGAGCCTTCGAAATGGAAGTGGCGGTTGTCATAAAGCAGCCCGACGCGGGTTTCGCCGATCTCGAAAAAATCGAAATAGTTCGGGTTGACGTGGTCGAGGTAGCACACGCCCAGGTCCAGTTGGTTGTTGCCAAGGCCGGCGATGATCTCGTCGGAACTCCCCGACGACAGACTGAATTTCAGCTCGGGATAGGTTCCGGACAAACCCTGAATGTAATTGACCGGATTGAAATTGCTCAGCGGCACCAGACCCAGGCGCAAGCTACCGACCAGTTGCCCGCGGCACGCCGCCGCTTCGGCGAACAGACCGTCATGCGCTGCCAGCAGGGTGCGCGCCCAGGCCAGTACCCGTTCGCCGGCCTGAGTGAAACCTTCAAAGCGCTGACCGCGATTGACCAGCACCAGATCCAGCTCATCTTCCAGGTTGCGCAGGCGCATCGACAGGGTCGGCTGGGTGATGTGGCAGCGGGCGGCGGCCTGGCCGAAGTGTCGGGTTTCGTCCAGTGCGATCAGGAACTTGAGTTGTTTGATGTCCACGAAGGCACCTGCTGGTTGAGAAATTGGATTGAGTATTGACGCAGATGCGCGCAGCGCACGAAAAACGCGAGGTGCGACGATCTCACCTGCCTGTATCTGCGTCCAATCGGAAGAATTGAAAAGCCTATCGATCAGCTCTATCGCCCATGGTTTCAAAGGCTTCGGCCGAGGTCAACGGCACCGATAGAGCAGCTCGATAATGTGGTTGGCCAGAGTGATTAGACAGTACTCATAAGTGGCACTTAGGCTGCCCGGCAATGAGATCAACTATTGTCGGAGATTTCCATGAGTGCGAAAGCGGATGCCCTGTTTGTCCCCCTGAACATTGCCGTACTGACCGTCAGCGATACTCGCGATTATGCGAGCGACACGTCCGGCCAATTGCTGGTCAGCCGATTGCTGGAGGCCGGTCATACCCTGAGCGAACGCAACCTGCTCAAGGATGACCTGTACAAGATCCGCGCCCAGGTCGCGCAGTGGATTGCCGACGACAGCATTCAGGTGGTGCTGATCACCGGCGGCACCGGCTTCACCGGACGCGACAGCACGCCGGAAGCGGTGGCTTGTCTGCTCGACAAGCAGATCGATGGGTTTGGTGAGTTGTTCCGCGCCATTTCGATTCTCGACATCGGCACCTCGACCGTGCAAAGCCGCGCGCTGGCCGGGCTGTCCAACGGCACGCTGGTGTGCTGCCTGCCGGGCTCGACCGGCGCCTGCCGCACCGCGTGGGAAGGCATCCTCGCCGAGCAACTGGATAACCGTCATCGCCCGTGCAACTTCGTGCCGCACCTCAAATCAGTCGCCGCCTGCGGGCCGCGCGGATGAGCAAGGCAGGATTGATGCCGGTCGAGGACGCCCTCGATCAGTTGCTCGGCATGGCCCATGAGCAACGTCTGGCCGACAGCGAATTACTGCCGCTCGACGAGGCACGTGGGCGGGTGCTGGCCAGTGATCTGGTGGCGACGCTCGACCTGCCGCCATGGCCGAACAGTGCCATGGACGGTTATGCCTTGAACCTGGCCGATCTGCATCGCCAGCCGTTGAAGGTGTCGCAGAAGGTCTACGCCGGCCAGGCGCCGGACGCGCTATTGCCCGGTACCTGCGCGCGGATCTTTACCGGCGCGCCACTGCCGCCGGGCGCCACCTGCGTCGAGATGCAGGAGAACGTCGAAGTGCTGGAGGACGGTCGCGTGCGTTTTTTGCAGCCGCTGAAAGCTGGGCAGAACATTCGTGCGCAGGGTCAGGAAAACCGCGTCGGCGACATCCTGCTGCGTGCCGGCAAACGCCTTGGGCCGTTCGAACTGGCGGTCGCCGCCGGGCAGGGGCTGGCACAGTTGCACGTGGTGCGTCGCCCGCGTGTGGCGCTGTTGTCGACCGGTGACGAACTGGTCGAACCGGGTCTGCCGCTGCGTCCCGGCAGCATCTACAACAGCAATCGTGTGCTGCTTGGCCACTGGCTGAAGGAACTGGGCTGCGAGGTGATCGACGCCGGGATCCTCCCGGATCGTCCGGCGCAGACGCGGCTCAAGCTTGAGCAACTGCAAGTGGCGGCTGACCTGATCCTGACCACCGGCGGGGTGTCTGCCGGCGATGCCGATTGCCTCGGGCAGGTGCTGCGCGAGGACGGCAAACCATTGCTGTGGAAACTGGCGATCAAGCCAGGCAAACCGTTGACCGTGGGCCATTTCGGCACGGTGCCGGTGATTGGCCTGCCGGGCAATCCGACTTCGGCGCTGGTGACCTTCGGTTTGCTGGCACGGCCGTATCTGCTGCGCATTCAGGGCGTGGAAGAGGTCATGCCGTTGAGCTTTACGGTGAACGCCGGGTTCGCCTGGAACAAGGCGGGCAGTCGTCGAGAGTATCTGCGGGTGCGGCTGGAGGCGGGGCGCGCGGTGTTGTATCCGAACCAGAGTTCCGGCGTTTTGCTCGGAGCGACCTGGGCCGATGGGCTGGCGGAAGTGCCGGAAAACAGCACCCACGGCATTGGCGATCCGCTGCGTTTCATACCCTTCAGCGAACTCTTCTGACCCCGACACAAATCAGAACTGTGGGAGCGAGCCTGCTCGCGATGACGGCGGCACAGTCAATATCTTCACTGACTGGTCAGCCGCTATCGCGAGCAGGCTCACTCCTACAGAGGGTATTTGTGTGGTCAGGAGAGTGGGATCAGCTCAGGACATAGTCCACCGGCAACAACATCGGTGGCAGATCGGTCTCACCCAGTTCGCTGAGAATATCGCGCTCGATGGTGCGCACCAGCGAGTCGGTCGCCAAATCGTTTTCGTCGCGGCCGAACGGGTCTTCCAGTTCATCGGCAATCGCATCCAGACCAAAGAACGTGTAGCTGACAATCGCCGTGAACAGCGGGGTCAGCCAGCCCAGCGGTTCGGCCATGGCGAACGGCAGCAGGATGCAGAACAGGTAGATCGTGCGGTGCAGCAGCAAGGTGTAGGGGAAGGGCAGCGGGGTGTTCTTGATCCGCTCGCACACCGCTTGCGCCTGAGTCAGGCTGGTCAGGTGATTCGCCAGTAGCATGTAGCGCCACTCAGTCAGTTCACCGCTTTGATGCAGGTCGGAGCACTGCTGGCCGACCTGTTGCAGAATCCGTCCGCTGTAGTCCGGCACCCGCGCATCGTGTTGCGGGGTGATCCACTTGCTGCTGGCCGCCGCTTCGCTTTCCCGGCGCAACCGTGCATTCAGTGAGTGGGCAAACCCGCAGAGGTTGAGCAGTAACGGCTTGCGTTGCACCGACTCACGGATGACATGGGTTTCGCGAATCACCGAACGAATGTGCACGATCACCTCGCCCCAGGCCTTGCGTGCTTCATACCAGCGGTCGTAGCAGGCGTTGTTGCGAAAATTCATGAAGATCGACAGCGACAGCCCGAGCAGGGTGAACGGCGTGGCGTTGACCTTGGTGAAGTTGCTCGGGTGAAGGATTTCCATCAGCACGATGGCCGAGGCGAGCAGGGTGACCATCAGGGTGCGCAGGGCGATGCGTTTGGCGATCGAACCCTTGAGGGTGAAGAGGATGGCGAACTGGTTGACCTTGGGTCTGACGATCATGCTGGGCGATCCCGGTTAAGCATGGAAATTGGCGGATCAACCGCCGGTCATGTTCATGAAACGAACCACTTGCACATCGTCGTTCACTTCAAAGTTGTGTCGATACGGCTTGAGCTTCATGGCTTGGATAATGGCTTTCTCCAGACGTTCCGGTTGCCCCGGATGAGCGCGCAGCACGGCTTTGAGATCCACCGAATGCTCGTTACCCAGACACAGTAGCAGGCGCCCCTCGACAGTCAGCCGCACCCGGTTGCAAGTACCGCAGAAATTGTGGCTGTGCGGCGAGATAAAGCCCAGACGAATGTCCGGCGCCTCGGCCAGCCGCCAGTAGCGCGACGGGCCTTGGGTCGACTCGGCGGAGTCGATCAGGGTGTAGCGTTCGGCGATTTTTTCGCGCACCTGGGCGCTGGAGAAAAACGACTCGGCGCGGCTGTGTTCACTGATGATTCCCAGCGGCATTTCCTCGATGAAGGAGACGTCGAGCTGGCGGTCGATGGCGAAGCTCACCAGATCGTTGATCTCCTGGTCGTTGCGCCCCTGCATCACCACCACGTTGAGTTTTGTTCGGGTGAAACCGGCCTTGCGCGCGGCATCGATGCCGTTGATCACCTGCGCCAGATCACCGGTGCGGGTCATTTGCCGGAAGCGCTCCGGGTCGAGGCTGTCGAGGCTGATGTTCAGGCGCTTGACCCCGGCGTCGAACAGCGGCGCGGCGAGTTTGCCCAACTGCGAGCCATTGGTGGTCATGCACAGCTCACGCAGGCCGGGCAGGGCGGCGATCTGCTCGCACAACTTGACCACGCCCGGACGGATCAGCGGCTCGCCACCGGTCAGGCGAATCTTGCGCGTGCCCAGCGCCACGAAGCTCTGCGCCAGTTGATAGATCTCCTCCAGGGTCAGCACTTGCTGGCGCGGCAGAAACTGCATGTCCTCGGCCATGCAATAGACGCAGCGGAAGTCGCAGCGGTCGGTGACCGACATGCGCAGATAGTCGACGCGGCGGTTGTAACCATCGATCAAGACACGCTCTGACATGACAGCCTCGCAAGAGTGATAAGTCCGCATTTACGGACCAGGTTGCCGCAGGTTATGGGCAAGTTAAGAGCACGTCCAATCACTGTTTATGAACGCTTGATTGAGCGCGTCGATGATCAATTATTTTTTCTCGAAAGTTGCCGCTTTAGTTTTGCAAGGCCCCGTAAACAAAGGGTTTTTCCTCGTGATAGAGGGTTTCGATAATGTGGTCATAAATAGCGATTAGACAATGTTTTGTAACGGTTCATATCCTTGCTCCGGCAACTGAAACGACCACTTTATTGCTGTGCAAAGTCGGCCGTCGCTGTTTAACCAAGATCAGGTTCATGCCTGTGTGCATCGTCATGGAGATGTCCCATGTCACAAGTCGACCGTTACAAACCTTACAAGGGTGCCGCTGCCGGTTGGGGGGCTGTGATCAGCCTGACCAAAAGCTGGCTGGGCAGTGAAAACGCCCTGAAAAACATCCGCGCCATGCTCAAGACCAACCAGAACGGCGGTTTCGACTGCCCGGGCTGTGCGTGGGGTGAAGCGCCCGGTGCGAGCATGCTCAAGTTTTGCGAGAACGGCGCCAAAGCGGTGAACTGGGAGGCCACCGGGCGCTTGGTCGATCCGGCGTTCTTCAACAAGTACACGGTATCGAGCCTGGCCGAGCAGAGCGACTACTGGCTGGAATATCAGGGCCGTCTGACCCATCCGATGCGTTACGACGCGCGGGTCGACCGCTATGTGGAAACCACCTGGGAAGATGCGTTCGCGTTGATCGCCGAACACCTCAAGGGTCTGAAATCGCCGCACGAGGCCGAGTTCTATACCTCGGGCCGGGCCAGCAACGAAGCGGCGTTTCTCTATCAGTTGTTCGTCCGCGCCTACGGCACCAACAACTTCCCGGACTGTTCGAACATGTGCCACGAAGCCAGTGCGGTGAGCATGGGCGAGACGCTCGGCGTCGGTAAAGGCACCGTGGTCTACGAGGATCTGCACCACGCCGACGCGATTTTCGTCATCGGCCAGAACCCCGGCACCAACCACCCACGGATGCTCGAACCGCTGCGTGAAGCGGTGAAACGCGGCGCGCAAGTGGTGTGCATCAACCCGCTGAAAGAGCGTGGCCTGGAACGTTTCCAGAACCCGCAGAACCCGCTCGAGATGCTCAGCAACGGCTGGGAAGCGACCAACACCGCGTACTTCCGCCCGGCGCTGGGTGGCGACATGGCAATGATTCGCGGCATGGTCAAATTCCTTCTGCAGTGGGAGCGTGAAGCCCAGGCCAGCGGCGGCGAACCGGTGTTCGACCATGCATTTATCGCCGAGCACACCTCGGGTCTGGACAGTTATCTGGCGGAGGTTGACGCCACGACTTGGGAGCACATTCTCGAGCAGTCCGGCGTGCCGTTGCACGACATCGAACTGGCCGCGCGCATGTATGGCCGCGCCAAAAGCGTGATCATGTGCTGGGCCATGGGCCTGACCCAACACGTGCACTCGGTGCCGACCCTGCAGGAAGTCATCAACCTGCAACTGCTGCGCGGCAACGTTGGCCGGCCGGGCGCGGGGCTGTCGCCGGTGCGCGGTCACAGCAACGTGCAGGGCGACCGCACCATGGGCATCAACGAACTGGCGCCGAAGGAGCTGATGGACGCCCTGGAAAAACGCTTCAACTTCAAAGTGCCGCGCATGCACGGCCACAACACCGTCATGGCGATCGGTGCGATGGAGCGGGGCGAGGCCAAGGTGTTTATCGGTCTGGGCGGCAACTTCGCTCAAGCCACGCCGGACACCCCGCGCACTCACGAGGCGATGCGCAAACTCGACCTGACCGTGCACATTTCGACCAAGCTCAACCGCAGCCATCTGGTCACCGGTCGCGACGCGTTGATCCTGCCGTGCCTCGGTCGCACCGACATCGACATCCAGGCCGAAGGCCCGCAAGGCGTGACCGTGGAAGACACCTTCAGCATGGTGCATTTGTCGTTCGGTCAACTGAAACCGAAGTCGGCGCATTTGAAATCCGAGCCGGCGATCATTGCCGGAATCGCCGCCGCCACGTTGGGCAAACACCCGATCGATTGGGAGTGGGCGGTGGGCGACTACGGGCGCATCCGCAACCTGATCGGCGACGTGATTCCGGGCTTCGAGAACTTCAACGAGAAGCTGTTGATCCCGGGTGGCTTCCACCTCGGCAACGATGCCTCGGACCGGGTCTGGAACACCGAGTCCGGCAAGGCCCAGTTCACCCCGTGCGTGCTGCCGGAACACCTGATCAGCGAGGGCGTGCGCAAGCTGTCGGTCAAGCCGGATCTGATCCTGCAGACCATGCGTTCCCACGATCAGTACAACACCACGCTGTACGGCCTCGATGACCGTTATCGCGGGGTCTACGGCATGCGCGACGTGATCTTCGCCAACGAACAGGACATCCAGCGACTCGGTTTCGAACCGGGGCAGAAGGTCGATCTGGTGGCGCTGTGGGATGACGAGCGCGAGCGGCGGGTCAGCGGTTTCACCCTGATCGCCTACGACATTCCGCCCGGTCAGGCGGCGGCGTATTACCCGGAAACCAACCCGCTGGTACCGCTGGAAAGCTACGGCGACCGGACCTACACGCCGACCTCGAAATTCGTCGCGATTCGCCTCGAAGCGGCCAAGGTCAGCAACCTGATCCCGTCGTCGCTGGCCTGACCCGCTACTTATAAAAATACTGGCAATTTGACTGGCTGCAGGCGTTCGCGCCTGGCGGTGGCCCGGCGACGTGCTGCCGCTTTTCAGCCTGGATGAGGACATCATCATGCTCAACCTGGAGGCACTGGACCTGGCGCGAATTCAATTCGCGTTCACGGTTTCGTTCCACATTATCTTCCCGGCGATCACCATCGGCCTGGCGAGTTTCCTCGCGGTACTCGAAGGTCTGTGGCTGAAAACCCGTGACGACACTTACCGCGATCTTTACCACTTCTGGTCAAAAATATTCGCCGTCAACTTCGGCATGGGCGTGGTCTCGGGGCTGGTCATGGCGTACCAGTTCGGCACCAACTGGAGCGGCTTTTCCGACTTTGCCGGGAGCATCACCGGGCCGTTGCTGACCTATGAGGTACTGACCGCATTTTTCCTTGAGGCCGGTTTTCTCGGGGTCATGCTGTTCGGCTGGAACCGTGTCGGCCGTGGCTTGCACTTCTTTGCCACGGTGATGGTCGCTATCGGCACGCTGATTTCAACCTTCTGGATTCTCGCCTCCAACAGCTGGATGCAGACCCCGCAGGGCTTCGAAATCGTCGACGGGCGGGTGATGCCGCTGGACTGGCTGGCGATCGTGTTCAACCCGTCGTTCCCGTTCCGGCTGGCGCACATGGCGATTGCCGCGTTCGTCGCCACGGCCTTCTTCGTGGGCTCGTCGGCGGCCTGGCATTTGCTGCGCGGCAACAACACCGCGCCGGTGCGCCGGATGTTTTCCATGGCGTTGTGGATGGCGCTGATCGTGGCGCCGATTCAGGCGGTGGTCGGTGACGCCCATGGCTTGAACACCCTGGAGCATCAACCGGCAAAAATCGCTGCAATCGAAGGCCACTGGGAAAACGCCGACAGCGGCCCGACGCCGCTGGTGCTGTTCGGCATCCCCGACATGCAGGCGGAGAAGACCAAGTACGCGCTGGAAATCCCGTACCTCGGCAGCGTGATCCTGACCCACAGCCTCGACAAGCAGATCCCGGCGCTCAAGAGCTTCCCGAAAGAAGACCGGCCGAACTCGACCATCATCTTCTGGAGCTTCCGCGTGATGGCCGGGCTGGGCATGTTGATGATCCTCGTCGGTGTGCTCGGTCTGGCGCTGCGCCGTGGCGGCAGGCTCTATCAGCATCGCGGCTTCCAGCGTCTGGTGTTGCTGATGGGGCCGAGCGGGTTGATCGCGTTGCTGGCTGGCTGGATCACCACCGAAGTCGGGCGCCAGCCGTGGGTGGTTTACGGCCTGATGCGCACCCATGACGCCGCGTCGCACCACTCGGTGGCGCAGATGAGCACCTCGCTGCTGCTGTTCGTGGTGATCTACTGCTCGGTGTTCACCGTGGGCATCGGCTACATGATGAAACTGGTGCGCAAGGGCCCGCAGCCGCACCACGAACATCCGCCGGCGGGCGAAGAATTGCAGACTCCGCGCCGGCCCATTTCGGCGGCTACCGCCCCTCTGAAGGAGCATTGAGTCATGGGTATTCAAGGTATCGATCTCTCGTTGATCTGGGGGGTGATCATTGCCTTCGGGGTGATGATGTACGTGATCATGGACGGCTTCGATCTGGGCCTGGGGATCCTGTTTCCGCTGATCCCCGATGAGCAGGAACGCGACGTGATGATGAACACCGTCGCCCCGGTGTGGGACGGCAACGAAACCTGGCTGGTGCTCGGTGGCGCGGCGCTGTATGGCGCGTTTCCACTGGCCTACGGGGTGATTCTGGAGGCGCTGTACCTGCCGCTGATCCTGATGCTCTGCGGGCTGATTTTCCGAGGCGTGGCGTTCGAGTTTCGCTTCAAGTCGTCGCCGCAAAAGCGTCACTGGTGGGACAAGGCGTTTATCGGTGGTTCGCTGCTGGCGACGTTCTCCCAAGGTGTGGCGATCGGCGCGTACGTATCGGGCATTCCCGTGGTGAATCGGCAGTTTGCCGGTGGCGGCCTGGACTGGCTGGCGCCGTTCCCGCTGGTGTGTGGCGTCGGTCTGGTGGTGGCGTATGCGATGCTGGGCAGCACTTGGCTGCTGGTCAAGACCGAAGGCATGCTCGAGTCGCGGATGCGTCTGTTCACCCGTCCGCTGGCGTGGTTGCTGACGGCGATGGTGGTGGTGATTGGTGCGTGGACGCTGAAGTTGCACCCGGAGCTGGCCACTCGCTGGTCGACCAGCGGACACCTGATGGTATTCGCCGGGTTGGTGGCGCTGGCGCTGCTGGCGTTGTTCGGGTTGTTGCGCACCTTGCGTCAGCGTCACACCCACTGGCCGTTCGTGTTCACTCTGGTGCTGATGCTGCTCGGTTACATCGGTCTGGCGCTGAGCATCTGGCCGAACATCATCCCGCCATCGGTGAGCCTGTGGGCAGCGGCATCACCGCCGTCGAGCCAGTTGTTCGCCTTGATCGGCGCTCTGTTCATCCTGCCGGTGATCCTGATGTACACCTTCTGGAGCTACTACGTATTCCGCGGCAAAGTGAGGATTGGCGATGGCTACCATTGATTCGCGTGAGGTCAGATCCTCCCGCTGGTACAAGCGTCTGGGCTGGTTGTTGCTGATCTGGCTCGGCAGTGTGGTATCGCTCGCGGTGGTGGCGAGTGTGCTGAAACTGGCGATGTATGCAGCGGGAATGAGGACCCACTGATCTGAAAAACCGGAGCCTTGGCTCCGGTTTTTTTGTGCCCGGCGTTCTGCAATCGCTGATCAAACCTGTGGCAGCGGCGTGAAATCGGCAGACATAAAAAAGGCGTCCCGAAGGACGCCAAAAAATTCACCTCTGACCAAAGGAGCAAGGAGCTTCTAAAGGTGAATGGTATTGCTCGGGAAACTCAGAGAATTGCCAGCGGGTATTCGACGATCACCCGCACCTCATCCAGGTCCGACTCGAACGCCGTGGCACGGGTGGTGGCCTGGCGCAAGCGCAGCGACAGGTCTTTCATCGAACCGCTCTGCACCACGTATTTGACTTCGACGTCGCGCTCCCAGCGTTTCTGGTCGCTCAGCGGATTGCCTTCGGCATCGCGGCGCATGTACACGGCGTTGGCGTTGGAATAGTCGGCGTCGGTGCCGCGCGCGTAACGGGTCATGAACGACAGACCGGGTACGCCGTAAGGGCTCATATCGAGGTCGTAACGCACCATCCACGAACGCTCTTTCGGCGAGTTGAAGTCGCTGTACTGGATCGAGTTGTCGAGGAAGATCGAGTCCGACTGGCGCAGGTAATCGAAGTCGTCGTTGCCGTTGTTGCGCTGGTGGGAGAGGGCGACGGAGTGCGCGCCGAGTTTCACGCCGACGCGGCCGCTCCAGATGTTGTTGTCGAACTGGCCGAGCAGTTGTTTGCCTTCGTCGACCGCTTTGTAATAGTTCAGGCCGCCGAACAGCGACAGCTCGTCCGACAATGGATAGGTCCAGGCGGTGCCCGCGTAATACTGGTTCCAGGCGTCCTTGAGTCGGCTGGAGTACAGGCTGAAACTGAGGTTCTTGTTCAGCACATAATCGCCGCCGCCGTAAGCGATCCACGGCGAATTGACTGGACCTGCGTAGAACGTGGCGAAGTTTTCGCGCATGTCGCTGGACACTGGCTGGCTCATCGCATGCAGGCGTCCGCCCTGAATCGACAGACCGTCGATGCTGGTGCTGCTCGCCGTCACGCCGCGAAAGCTCTCCGGCAGCAGTCGCGAGTCACCGGCGGCCACCACCGGGTTGGCCGGGAACACATCACCGACCTTGATCACCGTGTCGAAGGCCCGCACTTTGGCGGCGCCACCGACCTTGGTGTATTCATCCCGCGCCTGGCCGTCACGGTTGACCGGCAGTACATCGAACGAACTGCGCCCACCGTTGCGCCCGTCACCGGTGTCGAGTTTCAAGCCAAGCAGGGCAAACGCATCGACACCGACCCCGACGGTGCCTTGAGTGAAACCGGATTCGAACTTGCTGATCACTGCATGCGCCCAGGCTTCGGAGTAACCGTTGCCAGTGGGGCTGGACTGGCCATTGCGATGATCACGATTGAAGTAGAAGTTGCGGTTGAGCACGGTCAGGCTGCTGCCTTCGACAAAGCCCTCAGGCTTGTCTTCTGCAAACACCATGGACGGCCCTGAGCCGACCACCACCGCTAAAGCGGCCATCGATATTTTTGTAGGGTTAACCATCAAACACTCCTTGGGTTCGGCAGAACGGGAACGTGCGTCGGCGTGGTTTTATTGTTCGGCGGGGCAGGGCCCGCCGGCATTGGTCGCCGGGTCACATCGTTGCAAGCTGCGGATAACGCCAAGGTGATGGGGGAATTACAATTTCGTCATGTGGCTGGAATGAAAACCCTGTATCAGGTCAGGGCTGCGAGTTGTTCGATTGTCTGTGGAAAACGCTCGACCAGACGGATCAGCGTTGTGGCCTGAGCATTGGGCGTTGCTCGTCCTTGCTCCCAGTTTTCGAGCGTTCGCGTGTTGGTGCGTAGATACATTGCGAATACTGACCGGGAGAGATTAAGTTGCTGACGGATGGCTACCACTTCCTCAGCAGTGATCGGCATCAGTTTTGGCAGCTGAACCTTGTGGGTACGCAAGGTGATTTTGCCTTGGCGTTCATCGGCCAGTGCTTCCAGTCCATCCATCAGTTCGGAAAAAATGTCACGTTTCATAGTGGCTTCTCGCGTTGAGTTCTCTATCCAGCGTTTTTCTGAAAAGTTTTTTCTGGGCAGGCGTCAAATCGTCCTGCTCGTTTTTGTTGTAGACGGTAAAGAGCCAGAACTGATCGAAGCCTGACCACCAGTAATAAATCACTCGTAATCCGCTGCGCTTGCCTTTCCCTCTTCGTTGGTCGCTAAAGCGAATTTTACGAAGCCCGCCTGTGTCCTCGATGAGATCGCCCGCTTCCGGATTTTTCAGCAACTCCAGTTGAAAGCTGCGAAACAGATCGTCATCCAGATAGTCGTCTCGGTGCTTCTGAAATACAGGCAATTCGATAAATAGAGCATCCATGTTCTGTACGTTACCTACGTATAGTGTTGTCTCGATAATCGAATCGGTCAAGGCTTCCTGGCCTTGCTTTTCGTCCCTTTTTCAAAGGTAGACTCCGGTCGTAAAAACACCTGTAGGACGAATCGACGAGTGTGGTGAGAACGTTCGATTGAGTAGCGAGGAGGCTTAGCAATTGACGTGTAAGAACAATCCGCAGCACTATCACCCCATGACTGTCCAACCTCGAATGACCATGATGTGCTCCTCCATGACCGCTTCCGGCGGGCCATGAGGTCATACGTTTTTGTCATTTGACGTGTACCCAAAGCCCCGCCAGCAATGGACGGGGCTTTTTCATTGCCCGTCCGCACATGGCTCATGGAGAGAGAAATGTTCGACATCAGAAGAGCGACCCCGGACGATGCCCGGATAGCGTTCGACATTCGGCGACAGGCCATTCGACATCAATGTATCGGTGCCTATAGCGAGCGACAGATGCTCGAGTGGACCAAGGGTTGCGCTGAGGACGGTTACGACACGCTGATGCAAAAGCATTTCTATCTGGGCTGCATTGAGGGTGAACCCGTGGCAACCGGCATGCTCGATCTGGAGCACCGTGAAATCGGCGCGATCTTCATTCGCCCGGATTTCATGCAGCGTGGGCTGGGCAAGCGTGTTCTGTTCTTTCTCGAAGATTTGGCGCGGGATCTCGGACTGACCGAGGTGTGCCTGGACGCAACATTGAATGCGGTCGACTTTTATCGTCGCTGCGGTTATGTCGGGGAGGAGAGTGCGGTTTATCAATCACCTTCGGGTCTGCAACTGGCCTGCGTGCCGATGGTGAAGAAACTGTGATGCCATTGTGGCGAGGGAGCTTGCTCCCGCTGGGCTGCGGAGCAGGCCCCGCTTCTCAGCTGAACAGCGGGGCCGCTTCGCGTCCCAGCGGGAGCAAGCTCCCTCGCCACAGGTTATTTGTTGCTACATGGAATCCATAAAACAAAAACGGCACCCGAAGGTGCCGTTTCCGTTTCCAGCCAGCCGAGCAATCAGCCCGCCAGACCCGCCTGCTGAACCAGAGTCAGCAATGGCTGCGGGTACACACCGAGGAAGAACGCAACCAGAGCGATGGCCAGCAGCATTACGCCGCCTGCCTTCTGTTCCCAGTGCAGCTGGGCGTCGTGGCGGCGCAGGTTCGGTTCGATCAGGTACAGGGTGACCATCACGCGCAGGTAGTAGAACACGCCGATGGCGCTGCCCAGTACTAAGGAACCGACCAGCCACCATTGGTGCGACTCGACACCGGTGGCGATGATGTAGAACTTGCCGATGAAGCCAGCGGTCAGCGGGATACCGGCCAGCGACAGCATCATCACGGTCAGTACGGCGGTCAGGTACGGACGGCGCCAGAACAGGCCGCGGTACTCGTACAGCGCATCGGCGTCGCGACCGTTGTATGGCGAGGACATCAGGGTGATCACGCCGAACGCGCCAAGGCTGGTGATCACGTAGGTGACCAGGTACACGCCGATGGCTTCCACCGCCAGACCCTTGCTCGCCACCAAAGCGATCAGCAGGTAGCCGAAGTGCGCGATGGACGAGTAACCGAGCAGACGCTTGAGGTTGCTCTGGGTCAGGGCCAGCAGGTTACCGAACAGGATCGAGGCGACGGCGATCACGCTCAGCACGTCGCTCAGCACGCCACTGCTCGCGGCAGGGGAGATCTGGAACAGACGCACCATCACCGCGAACACGGCAACCTTAGACGCCGTGGCGAGGAACGCGGCGACCGGCGCCGGAGCACCTTCGTACACGTCCGGCGTCCACAGGTGAAACGGAACCAGCGACAGTTTGAACGCCAGACCGATCAGCATCATGCCCAGGCCCAGCTGAGCCAGCGAGCTCGGCAGGTTGGTGGTGGCCAGTGCCTGACCGATACCGTTGAAGCTCAGGGTGCCGGCGTCAGCGTAGAGCAGCGCCATACCGAACAACAGGAACGCGGAACCGGCGGCCGACAGCACCATGTACTTGATGCCGGCTTCCAGCGAACGCTTGTTGAAGAAGGCGTAAGCCACCAGACCGTAGACCGGCACCGACAGCAGCTCCAGACCGATGAACAAACCGGCCAGGTGCTGCGCGCTGACCAGAACCAGACCACCGGCGGCGGCCATCAGGATCAGCAGGTACAGTTCTTCACGGTTGCCCGGGTAACCCGAACCGCCATCGCCGAGGTAGGCGTGGGCGAGGGTCACACAGGCGAGGGTGGCGACCAGGATCAGCGCCATGTACAGGCAGGCGAAGGTGTCGATCTGCAGCAATGGGGTCACGGCCAGAGGCGCGACTTTCAGGGCTGGCAGGATCGACAGCAAGGCCAGGTTCAGACCGGCGACCGAGATCAGGAAGGTCTGCGAGTGGTTGCGGCGCCAGGCGATTGCCAGCATCACCACGATAATGGTGAGGCTGGTGATCAACAGTGGCGCAAGCGCAATAAAGTGTTGAATCGTGAATTCCATAGCGCTCTTACCGGGCCGAAGCGAGTTGAGTGAAGGCGGTGCCGAGCCACTGCTGCACGCCATGCATCGTGGCGGCGGAAGTGTCGAGGAACGGTTGCGGGTAGACGCCGAGGTAAACCAGCAGCACCGCAAGGCCCAGCACCATGATCAGTTCGCGACCGTCCATGCCATGCAGGATCGAATCCGATTTCGACGGACCGAAGTAGGCACGGTGAATCATGATCAGCGAGTAGACCGAACCGAACACCAGACCGGAGGTGGCAATCGCGGTGATCCATGGCGCACTGGCGAAGGTGCCGATCAGGATCAGGAACTCGCCGACGAAGTTACCGGTACCCGGCAGCCCCAGCGAGGCGGCTGCAAAGAACAGGCTGATCGCCGGCAGGTAAGCGATACGCGACCACAGACCGCCCATCTCACGCATGTCCCGAGTGTGCAGACGCTCGTACAGCTGACCGCTGAGGATAAACAGGGCCGCGGCCGACAGACCGTGCGCGAGCATCTGGATCACGGCACCCTGCAGCGCCAGTTGGCTGCCGGAGTAGATGCCGATCAACACGAAGCCCATGTGGGAAACGGACGAGAAGGCGATCAGACGCTTGATGTCGGTTTGCGCGAAAGCGAGGAACGCACCGTAGAAGATCCCGATCAGACCGAGGGTCATGGCGATCGGCGCGAATTCGGCCGAGGCGTTCGGGAACAGCGGCAGGGCGAAACGCAGCAGACCGTAGGCGGCGGTTTTCAGCAGGATACCGGCGAGGTCGACGGAACCGGCAGTCGGCGCCTGGGCGTGGGCATCAGGCAGCCACGAGTGGAACGGTACGACTGGCAGCTTGACCGCGAAGGCGATGAAGAAGCCGAGCATCAGGATGTACTCGGTGGTCATCGACATCTTGGTCTTCAACAGGTCGGCGTAGTTGAAGGTAATCACGCCGGTGTTGTTGAAGTTGACCAGCACCAGACCGAGGATCGCCACCAGCATGATCAGGCCGGAAGCCTGAGTGAAGATGAAGAACTTGGTCGCTGCGTAGATCCGGGTTTTCTTGCCGTCCGAAGAACTGTGACCCCAGAGCGCGATGAGGAAGTACATCGGCACCAGCATCATTTCCCAGAAGAAGAAGAACATGAACAGGTCGAGGGCGAGGAACACGCCAACAACACCGCCCAGGATCCACATCAGGTTCAGGTGGAAGAAGCCAACGTGACGCTGGATCTCTTTCCACGAGCAGAGTACCGAGAGGATACCCAGCAGACCGGTCAGCAGGATCATCAACAGCGACAGGCCGTCGAGGGCCAGGTGCACGTTGATGCCGAAGCGCTGGATCCAGACGTGCTTGAACTCAAGCGCCCAGGTTGGATCGGCGCCAGGCGCCGGAGCAAATGAATAGTCACCGTGGGCCCACAGCCAGAGGCCGAGGGCGAGTTCCAGGGTCATGGTCAACAGCGCAATCCAGCGGGGGAGGGTAGCGCCGAAGCGCTCACCCATCCAGCACAGCAGGCCGCCGATGAAGGGGATCAGGATTAGCCAAGGCAGAATCATGACGGGCTCGTTTCCTTTCGCAAATTCGCAAGGTTCATATCAGACCGCTACCAGCACGATGGCGCCGATTACCAGCACGGCACCAGCAGCCATCGAGGCGGCATACCAACGCAGTTGACCGGTCTCGGTGCGGCTCAGGGCGGTGTGACCACCCTTGGCCATACGCGGGATCAGACCGATGGTCTGGTCGAGCGGGTCTCTGCGCAGTACATGGCTGATCGCAAGGTACGGCTTGACGAACAGTTTGTCGTAGATCCAGTCGAAGCCCCAGGCAGCGAACCACCAGGCCGAAAGGAAACGGCCGATGCCGCTGTTGGCGATCGCGGTCACGAAGCGACGCTTGCCGAGGAACAGCAGGGCCGCCAGCAGGATACCGGCCAGAGCAATGGCGCCCGAGGCGATTTCCAGACTGTGCTTGGCTTCGCCACCGGCATGGCCAACGCTTTCAGGCAGTACGCCGTGCAGCGGCGGAACGATCATGGCGCCGACGAAGGTCGACAGCACGATCAGCACCGACAGTGGCAGCCAGTGCGAGATGCCGTGACCGGCGTGGGCTTCGGTCTTGGCTTCACCGTGGAACGTGATGAAGATCAGGCGGAAGGTGTACAGCGAGGTCATGAACGCGCCGACCAGACCGGCGTAGAGCAGACCGTGGTTGCCGCTGGCGAACGCTTCCCAGAGGATTTCGTCCTTGGAGTAGAAACCGGCGGTGACCAGAGGCAGGGCGGCCAGTGCAGCACCACCGACGATGAAGCTGGCGTAGGCCAGTGGCAGTTTTTTCCACAGACCGCCCATCTTGAAGATGTTCTGCTCGTGGTGGCAGGCAACGATCACCGCACCGGAAGCAAGGAACAGCAGGGCCTTGAAGAAGGCGTGGGTCATCAGGTGGAAAATCGCGCCATCCCAGGCGCCAACGCCCAGCGCCAGGAACATGTAGCCGATCTGGCTCATGGTCGAGTAGGCGAGGATACGTTTGATGTCGGTCTGTACCAGAGCGGCGAAACCTGCGAGAACCAGCGTCACACCACCGACGATGCCGACCAGGTGCAGGATTTCCGGCGCCAGGGTGAACAGACCGTGGGTACGGGCGATCAGGTAGACACCGGCGGTCACCATGGTCGCGGCGTGGATCAGTGCCGACACCGGGGTCGGACCTGCCATCGCGTCCGCGAGCCAGGTCTGCAGTGGCAGTTGCGCCGATTTACCGACCGCACCACCCAGCAGCATCAGGGTCGCCAGGGTGATCCAGAAGTCGCCGACCTGGAATTTCTGCGGTGCCAGCACCAGCAGTTCCTGGATGTTCAGCGTGCCCACTTGCTGGAACAGGATGAACAGGCCGATGGCCATGAACACGTCGCCGATCCGGGTCACGATGAAGGCCTTGAGTGCGGCGTTACCGTTGTTGCGGTTGCTGTAGTAGAAACCGATCAACAGGTACGAGCACAGGCCCACGCCTTCCCAGCCGAAGTACAGGAACAACAGGTTATCGCCGAGGACCAGGAACAGCATGCTGGCGATAAACAGGTTGGTGTACGAGAAGAAGCGCGAGTAACCCGCTTCGCCGCGCATGTACCAGGACGCGAACAGGTGGATCAGGAAACCGACACCCACCACCACGCCGAGCATGGTGATCGACAGGCCGTCGATGTAGAGGGCGAAGTCAGGCTTGAAGCCTTCGACCGCCATCCACTTCCACAGCACCAGGGTGTAGTGACCGCCCTCGGGAGGCGCGACGTTGAATTGCCAGATGACGTAGGCGGCGACAATCGCCGACAGGCCGATGGAACCCACGCCGATCAGCGCCGAGAGGTTTTCCGACCAGCGTCCACGGGAGAACGACAGCAGCAGGAAACCGATCAGAGGGAATACGAAAGTCAGAAAGATTAGGTTCATCCGCGCATCTCACTGGCAGCGTCGATATCGAGCGTGTGGAAGCGGCGATACAGTTGCAGCAGGATCGCCAGGCCAATACTGGCCTCGGCGGCTGCCAGGCTGATCACCAGGATGAACATGATCTGTCCATCCGGTTGCGCCCAGCGGGCGCCCGCAACGATGAAGGCCAGGGCAGAGGCGTTCATCATCACTTCCAGACTCATCAACACGAACAAAATGTTGCGGCGGACCATCAGGCCGACCAGACCAAGGCAGAACAGGATGCCGGCAACGGCCAATCCATGTTCGAGAGGGATAGCAGGCATGTCTTACTCCTTCGCCTCGTTACGGCCCAAATGGAACGCCGTGACGGCTGCGGCGAGCAGCAGCATCGAGGCGAGTTCGACCACCAGCAGATACGGACCGAACAGGCTGACGCCCACGGCTTTTGCATCGACGGTGGTGTGGCCGATGGCCTGACCGCTCTGGTGAGCGAACAGCACATACAGCAGTTCGGCCAGCAGCAGGGCGGCGAGAATCACCGGCCCTGCCCAGATACCGGGCTTGAGCCAGGTGCGTTCCTGCTGAACCGAGGCGGGACCCAGGTTCAGCATCATCACCACGAACACGAACAGCACCATGATGGCGCCGGCGTAGGCGATCACTTCCAGCACGCCGGCGAACGGTGCGCCGAGGGCGAAGAAGGTCATGGCCACGGCGATCAACGAGATGATCAGGTAGAGCAGGGCGTGCACAGGGTTGGTGTTGGTGACCACACGTAGCGTGGACACCACCGCGATACCCGATGCGAAATAGAAAGCGAATTCCATCGTTCTTCCTTAAGGCAGCAAGCTCTTCACGTTGATCGGTTCGGCTTCGTTCTGTGCGGAGCCTTTCGGCTTGCCAGCGATTGCCATACCTGCAACACGATAGAAGTTGTAATCAGGGTTTTTGCCGGGGCCGGAGATCAAAAGATCTTCTTTCTCGTACACCAGGTCCTGACGTTTGAACTCGGCCATCTCGAAATCCGGGGTCAGCTGGATTGCGGTGGTCGGACAGGCTTCCTCGCAGAGACCGCAGAAAATGCAGCGCGAGAAGTTGATACGGAAGAAGTCCGGGTACCAGCGACCGTCTTCGGTTTCAGCTTTCTGCAGCGAGATGCAACCTACTGGGCACGCCACGGCGCACAGGTTGCAGGCTACGCAACGCTCTTCGCCATCGGGGTCACGGGTCAGGACGATGCGACCACGGTAGCGTGGCGGCAGGTAGACCGGCTCTTCCGGGTATTGCAGGGTGTCGCGCTTGCGAAAGCCATGGCCGAAGACCATGACCAGGCTGCGCAACTGGGTACCGGTACCCTTAACGATGTCGCCAATATATTTGAACATGGGTCAAATCCTCACTGAACCGCAACCGCAGGTGTGTTCCACAACACAACCGCAGCGGTTATCAGCAAATTGATCAGGGTCAGTGGCAGGCAGAATTTCCAGCTGAAATCCATCACCTGGTCATAACGCGGACGCGGGATGGATGCGCGCAGCAGGATGAACAGCATGATGAAGAACGCGGTCTTCAGTGCGAACCAGACGAAGGACAGTTGCGGCAGGATGCCGAACGGACCGTGCCAGCCACCGAAGAACAGGGTGACCAGCAGCGCCGAGATCAGGATGATGCCGATGTATTCACCGACGAAGAACATGCCCCATTTCATACCGGCGTATTCAATGTGGTAACCGTCGGCCAGTTCCTGTTCCGCTTCCGGCTGGTCGAACGGGTGACGGTGAGTCACGGCGACGCCAGCGATGAAGAAGGTACAGAAGCCGAAGAACTGCGGAATGATGAACCACAGGTTCTGCGCCTGGTACTCGACGATGTCGCGCATGTTGAACGAGCCGACCTGCACCACGATGCCCATCAGGGCCAGGCCCATGAACACTTCGTAGGACACGGTCTGCGCCGAGGCCCGCAAGCTGCCGAGCAGGGCGAACTTGTTGTTACTCGACCAGCCGGCGAACAGCACCGCGTAGACCGACAGACCGGCCATGGCGAAGAAGAACAGCAGGCCGATGTTCAGATCCGCGACGCCCCAGGTCGGGGTGATCGGGATGATCGCAAACGCGATCAGTAGGGCGGACATGGCCACCACCGGTGCCAGGGTGAAGATCACCTTGTCGGCAAACGGCGGGGTCCAGTCTTCCTTGAAGAACATCTTCAGCATGTCGGCGGCGATCTGGAACATGCCGAACGGGCCAACGCGGTTCGGACCGTAACGGTCCTGCCACCAGCCCAGCAGGCGACGTTCGACAAAGCTGAGCAACGCGCCTGCGACCACAACGGCCAGCAGAATCACGATGGCTTTGATGACCGTCAGGATCACATCGATCACTTCAGGGGTGAACCAGGTCATTGCGCTGCCTCCTGCAGACCGTCGACGGACACGCCGGCGAATGCCGGTGGAATGCCGGCGATGCCCGCAGGCAAGGCCACCAGACCAGCGCCCAGTTCTTCATTGATGCGCAGCGGCAGACGCAGGGTCTGGCCGGCCACGTTCAGGCTCAGCAGGGCACCGTCGTTGACGCCCAGGCGATCCGCTTCGGATTTGGCCAAAGCCACGTATGGAGCCGGGATGCGTTCCTGCACCGGCGCGGCTTTCGACGAGTTTTCGTCGCTGCCGAACAGGTGATAGAACGGCACGGCCTGCCAGGTGCCCGGCGCCGGGTTGAATGCGCGCGGAGCGGCTGCGAACCAGTTCAGCGAATCACCGGTGCTTTCGATCAGGCGGGTGCCCGGGTCGCCAGCACGCAGGTGACCACCGACTTCGTCCTGGAACTTGTTCCACGCTTGTGGCGAGTTCCAGCCCGGCGACCAGGCGAATGGCACTTGCTGACGCGGTTCGGTCGAGCCCGAGTAACCTTCCATGGAGAAGGCGAACGCGGTGTCTTTGTCCTGCGGGGTGCGCGGTTCGTGAACGCTGATGTCGGCGCGCATCGCGGTGCGACCGGAATAACGCAGCGGCTCACGCGCCAGTTTCAGACCCTTGATGCGGAACGCGGCGGATGGAGCGGCATCGACGATGCGCGCCAGTTGCTCGGTGCTCGACGCCACGGCAGCGGTGACGTGGTCGAGTTGCGTCCAGTCGATCGGCTGATTCAGCAGGGTCGAGCGCAGGGCGTGCAGCCAGCGCCAGCCTTCGTGAACCAGGATGCTTGCGTCCATGTATTGCGGATCGAAAACCTGGAAGAAACGCTGGGCGCGGCCTTCCTGGCTGACCAGCGTACCGTCGCCTTCAGCGAAGCTCGCCGCTGGCAGCACCAGTTGCGCGCGGTCGGTGGTGGCGGTTTTCTGGTGGTCGGCAACGATTACTACTTTCGCAGCGTTCAGCGCGGCATCGACCTTGGCTTTCGAGGTGCGGGTGTACAGATCGTTTTCCAGCACGACGATGGCGTCGGCCTTGCCATCGATCACGGCTTGCAGCGCCGCGTCGACCGATTCGCCACCGAGCATGGCCAGGCCAAGGCTGTTGGCTTCCGGCACGATCAGGCTGATCGAACCGTTCTTCTCGCGCAGCTTCAGGGCTTTGGCGATGTTCGCCGCCGCTTCGATCAAGGCTTTGGAACCCAGCGAAGTACCGGCGATGATCAGCGGACGTTTGGCCGCGAGCAGGGCGTCAGCGATACGCTGAGCCAGTTCCAGTGCTTCGGCGTCCAGACCTTCGACGGCAGGGGCGCTGGCGTCCAGGGCGTGAGCCACGGCGAAACCAAGGCGCGCCAGATCGTCCGGAGCTGCGTGAACGCATTCTTCAGCAATGTCGTCGAGCTTGGTTTCGGCCAGGCTGGCGATGAACAGCGGGTTCAGTTCGTGCTGACCGATGTTCTTCACTGCGGCGTCGAGCCACGGCTGCACGCGCATGGCTTCGGCCATGTCTTCGGCCTTGCCTTTTACCGACTGACGCAGGGCCAGGGCCATACGGGCGGCAGTCTGGGTCAGGTCTTCACCGAGGACGAACACGGCGTCGTGGTCTTCGATGTCGCGCATGTTCGGCACGGGCAGCGGGCTGTCTTTGAGCACTTGCAGAACCAGACGGATGCGCTCCAGCTCAGAGGCTTCGATACCGGAGTAGAAGTGCTCGGCGCCGACCAGTTCGCGCAACGCGTAGTTGCTTTCGAGGCTGGCGCGTGGCGAACCAATACCGACGATGTTGCGCCCGCGCAGCAGATCGGCCGCCTTGTCCAGCGCCTGATCCAGGCCCAGCTTGGTGCCGTCGGCCAGCATTGGCTGACGTGGACGGTCGGTGCGGTTGACGTAGCCATAACCGAAACGGCCACGGTCGCACAGGAAGTACTGGTTCACCGAACCGTTGAAACGGTTTTCGATGCGACGCAGTTCGCCATAACGCTCGCCCGGGGAGATGTTGCAACCGCTGGAGCAGCCATGGCAGATGCTCGGCGAGAACTGCATGTCCCATTTACGGTTGTAGCGCTCGGAGTGAGTCTTGTCGGTGAACACACCGGTCGGGCAGACCTCGGTGAGGTTGCCGGAGAACTCGCTTTCGAGGGTGCCGTCTTCAACGCGACCGAAGTACACGTTGTCGTGGGCGCCGAACACACCGAGGTCGGTGCCGCCGGCGTAGTCCTTGTAGAAACGCACGCAGCGGTAGCAGGCGATGCAGCGGTTCATTTCGTGGGAAATGAACGGGCCGAGTTGCTGGTTCTGGTGGGTGCGTTTGGTGAAGCGATAACGGCGCTCGTTGTGGCCGGTCATCACCGTCATGTCTTGCAGGTGGCAGTGACCGCCTTCTTCGCACACAGGGCAGTCGTGCGGGTGGTTGGTCATCAGCCATTCGACAACACTGGCGCGGAACGCCTTGGATTCTTCATCGTCGATGGAGATCCAGGTGTTGTCGGTGGCAGGGGTCATGCAGGACATGACGATGCGACCACGGGTGTCGTTCTCGTCGGTGTACTGCTTGACCGCGCACTGGCGGCAGGCCCCGACGCTACCAAGCGCGGGGTGCCAGCAGAAATAAGGGATGTCGAGGCCCAGCGACAGACATGCCTGTAACAGGTTGTCTGCCCCGTCGACTTCGAGCGCTTTGCCGTCTACGTGGATAGTGGCCATGGTTCAAAGGTCTTCGTTGGCCCGGTGTCAGCGGGCGTGGCTAATGGAATCTTGTTATCCGTCCGAATCCAGTCAGCCCCGAAAGGCGTCATCGGACGAAAGGCGAAGGGCACGGACCCTTCGCCTTTTTAAGCGTTTACGCGCCGATTACGATCGGCCTTGCCAGAGGCGGGACGGCGGCGCTTACAGGCGCGATACCGGCTTCGAACTCTGGACGGAAGTATTTGATGGCACTGCCCAACGGCTCCACGGCACCCGGTGCGTGAGCACAGAAGGTCTTGCCTGGGCCGAGGAAGCCGACCAGACCCAGCAGGGTCTCGATGTCGCCTGGCTGACCGCGGCCTTCTTCGATGGCCATCAAGAGCTTGACGCTCCATGGCAAGCCATCACGGCACGGGGTGCAGAAGCCACAGGACTCGCGGGCGAAGAACTGCTCCATGTTGCGCAGCAAGGAAACCATGTTGACGCTGTCGTCCACCGCCATCGCCAGGCCGGTACCCATCCGGGTGCCCACTTTGGCGATGCCGCCGGCATACATTTGCGCGTCGAGGTGTTCCGGCAACAGGAAACCGGTACCGGCGCCACCTGGCTGCCAGGCCTTGAGCTTGTAACCGTCGCGCATGCCGCCGGCGTAGTCTTCGAACAATTCGCGACCGGTGACGCCGAATGGCAGTTCCCACAGGCCCGGATTCTTGACCTTGCCGGAGAAGCCCATGAGCTTGGTGCCCATGTCTTCGCTGCCTTCGCGGGCCAACGATTTGTACCAGTCAACGCCGTCGGCAATGATCGCCGGCACGTTGCACAGGGTTTCAACGTTGTTCACGCAGGTCGGCTTGCCCCACACGCCGACGGCGGCAGGGAAGGGCGGCTTGGAGCGCGGGTTGGCGCGGCGGCCTTCGAGGGAGTTGATCAGTGCGGTTTCTTCACCGCAGATGTAACGCCCGGCGCCGGTGTGGACGAACAGTTCGAAGTCGAAACCGCTGCCCAGAATGTTTTTACCCAGCAGGCCCGCAGCCTTGGCTTCTTCCACGGCACGATTCAAGTGCTTGGCGGCGGTGGTGTACTCGCCACGCAGGAAGATGTAGCCACGGTAGGTTTTCAGCGCGCGGGCACTGATCAGCATGCCTTCGATCAGCAGATGGGGCAGTTGCTCCATCAGCATGCGGTCTTTCCAGGTGTTCGGCTCCATTTCATCTGCGTTGCACAGCAGGTAGCGGATGTTGATGGATTCGTCCTTGGGCATCAGGCCCCACTTCACACCAGTGGGGAAGCCTGCACCGCCACGACCTTTGAGGCCGGCGTCTTTCACGGTCTGGACGATGTCGTCCTGAGCCATGTCGGCGAAGGCTTTGCGCGCAGCAGCGTAACCGTTCTTGGCCTGGTATTCGTCGAGCCACACGGCTTCGCCGTCGTCACGCAGACGCCAGGTCAGCGGGTGAGTCTCGGCCGAACGCTTGATGCGGTTGGCGGGACCGAAAGATGTCAGGGTCATACGTAGCCCTCGAGCAGTTTGGCCACGCCGGCAGGCTGCACGTCGCCAAAGGTGTCGTCGTCGATCATCAGCGCCGGTGCCTTGTCGCAGTTGCCGAGGCAGCAGACAGGCAGCAGGGTGAAACGACCGTCGGCGGTGGTCTGACCCAGGCCGATGCCCAGATTGTTCTGGATCTCGCTGACCACCGACTCGTGGCCGCCGATGTAGCAGACCATGCTGTCGCAGACGCGGATGATGTGGCGGCCGACCGGCTGGCGGAAGATCTGGCTGTAGAACGTCGCCACGCCTTCAACGTCGCTGGCCGGGATGCCGAGGATTTCGCCGATCGCGTACAGGGCGCCATCCGGCACCCAGCCGCGTTCTTTCTGAACGATTTTCAGGGCTTCGATCGACGCCGCACGCGGGTCTTCGTAGTGATGCAGCTCGTGCTCGATGGCCGAGCGCTCGGTTTCACTCAAGGTGAAACGGTCTGTCTGGATAAGCGTGCTGTTCATGCTTAGCGGTCCACGTCGGCCATAACGAAGTCGATACTACCCAGGTACGCAATCAAGTCCGCGACCATGCTGCCTTTGATCACCGAAGGGATCTGTTGCAGGTGCGGGAAGCTCGGAGTACGGATCCGGGTACGGTAGCTCATGGTGCCGCCGTCGCTCGTCAGGTAATAACTGTTGATGCCCTTGGTCGCTTCGATCATCTGGAAGGATTCGTTGGCCGGCATGACCGGGCCCCACGAAACTTGCAGGAAGTGCGTGATCAGGGTTTCGATGTGCTGCAGCGTGCGCTCTTTCGGCGGCGGCGTGGTCAGCGGGTGATCCGCCTTGTACGGGCCTTCCGGCATGTTGCGCAGGCACTGGTCGATGATCTTGATGCTCTGGCGCATCTCCTCGACGCGGACCATGCAGCGATCGTAGGCATCGCCGTTGGCGGCCAGCGGTACTTCGAATTCGAAGTTCTCGTAGCCGGAGTATGGACGCGCTTTACGCAGGTCGAAGTCGCAACCGGTCGAACGCAGGCCGGCACCGGTGACGCCCCATTCCAGAGCCTCTTTGGTGTTGTACTGCGCGACGCCGATGGTACGGCCCTTGAGGATGCTGTTCTGCAGGGCAGCCTTGGTGTATTCGTCGAGGCGTTTTGGCAGCCATTCAACGAAGTCTTTCACCAGTTTGTCCCAGCCGCGCGGCAGGTCGTGGGCAACGCCACCGATGCGGTACCAGGCCGGGTGCAGGCGGAAACCGGTGATGGCTTCGATCACCGTGTACGCCTTCTGGCGGTCGGTGAAGGTGAAGAACACCGGGGTCATGGCGCCGACGTCCTGGATGTAGGTACCCAGGAACAGCAGGTGGCTGGTGATCCGGAAGAACTCGGCCATCATGATGCGGATGACGTCGACCTTCTCTGGCACTTTAATGCCGGCCAGCTTCTCGACCGAGAGCACGTACGGCAGGTTGTTCATCACGCCGCCGAGGTAATCGATACGGTCGGTGTACGGGATGAAGCTGTGCCAGGACTGACGCTCGGCCATCTTCTCGGCGCCACGGTGGTGGTAACCGATGTCCGGCACGCAGTCGACGATCTCTTCACCATCGAGTTGCAGAATGATGCGGAACGCACCGTGGGCCGAAGGGTGGTTCGGGCCGAGGTTGAGGAACATGTAGTCCTCGTTGGCCCCGGAACGCTTCATGCCCCAGTCTTCAGGACGGAAGCGCGCGGCCTCTTCCTCAAGCTGCTGCTTGGCGAGGTTGAGGCTGAACGGATCGAATTCGGTGGCGCGCGCCGGGAAGTCCTTGCGCAGCGGGTGACCTTCCCAGGTCGGCGGCATCATGATGCGCGACAGGTGCGGGTGGCCTTTGAAGTCGATGCCGTACATGTCCCAGACTTCACGCTCGTACCAGTTGGCGTTCGGCCAGATGCTGGTGACGGTCGGCAAGCTCAGGTCGCTTTCGGACAAGGCGACTTTGATCATCACGTCACTATTACGCTCAAGCGACATGAGGTGATAGAACACGGTGAAATCGGCGCCCGATGGCAGCCCTTGACGCTTGGTGCGCAGACGCTCGTCCACGCCGTGCAGGTCATAGAGCATGACGTACGGCTTGGGCAGGTTGCGCAGGAAGGTCAGGACTTCGACGAGTCTGGCGCGCGCCACCCACAGCACCGGCATGCCGGTGCGGGTCGACTGAGCGGTGAACGCTTCGGCGCCAAAACGGTTGTTCAATTCGACGACCACATCCTGGTCGTCTGCCTTATAAGGCGGGATGTACAGAGCGCTGCCTGTAGTCATGGTTATTTTTTCGCTTTCGGTCAACGTAAAGAATGAAGCCAGCTTCTCGTTTCTTTGAAACAGACTGGATCAGACTTCGTCAGGGCTGCGCAGATTGGTGACTGCGATTCGCTGTTCGCGGCGCTGTTCCTTTTGCGAAGGCATGTCGGCGCGATAAACGCCTTGGTCGCCAACGACCCAGGAAAGCGGACGACGCTCCTGTCCAATCGATTCCTGCAACAGCATCAAGCCTTGAAGGAATGCTTCTGGACGAGGCGGGCAGCCAGGTACGTAGACGTCCACGGGCAGGAACTTGTCCACCCCTTGAACCACGGAGTAGATGTCGTACATGCCACCGGAGTTGGCGCACGAACCCATGGAGATAACCCACTTAGGCTCGAGCATCTGCTCGTAGAGACGCTGAATGATCGGCGCCATCTTGATGAAGCAGGTACCGGCGATAACCATGAAGTCGGCCTGACGCGGTGATGCCCGGATTACTTCGGCGCCAAAGCGCGCGATGTCGTGGGGCGCCGTGAAGGCGGTGGTCATTTCCACGTAGCAGCACGAAAGGCCGAAGTTGTACGGCCACAGGGAGTTTTTACGCCCCCAGTTGACCGCGCCACTCAGCACGTCTTCGAGCTTGCCCATGAAAATGTTTTTGTGGACTTGATCCTCTAACGGATCGGAAACGGTTTCCCGTTCGCCGATCGGATATTGCTCGTTAGGAGCATCGGGGTCGATTCTGGTGAGATTGTATTGCATTGCCAAAGCCTCATTGTTTCAGCTTCGCCTGCCGCTTGCGACGAGCTTCCGGAGCCCAGTCAAGGGCGCCCACTCGGAACAGGTAGACAAGACCTGCCAACAGAATTGCTATGAAAACGAGAGCTTCGACGAATCCGGTCCAGCCGCTTTCGCGGACGGACACAGACCATGCAAAGAGAAAGAGGGCTTCGATATCGAAGATCACGAACAGCATCGCGACCAGATAGAATTTGGCTGAGAGCCGCAAGCGGGCGCCACCTGTAGGTAGCATGCCGGACTCGAACGGTTCGTTTTTGCTGCGGCCCCAGGCTTTTGACCCGAGGAGGCTGGAGACGCCAAGCATGAAGGCACACAGGCCGACGACACCCAGAAGGAAAATGGCAAAGCCCCAGTTGTGGGCCATGAGTCCTGTCGCTTCGGGCATGCTGGTAATCCTTAACAGAGAGCAAAGGTCTCTGAGCTTGATAAAGAAATAGGCAGTGACGATATGTCGCAGCAATCAATCGCGCTGATTTTATGGCTAAACACCCGGCAAGTAAAATTCCTATAGCGAAATTATTTATTGGAATAAGGACATAGCGCACCTCCACTGCCCTGTAGCCCGTGCGTGGCGGGCATTAGCCGGGTTTCGATGAATTATGTTTTGTAGGAAATGTAACGAACATAGTTGCTGCTAAATGATAATTAATATCGTTTGGAGTGGTTTTGTAACTGTCTAGCGGTGCAGTAATCAGGAAGTTGTCTTATATGCCCGTTACTGCAAGTAGCGGTGGCGCCAGTTTTAGCTGATTTTTCTGACGTGTGTACCGCTCTGGATCAATGTTTTTGTCCGGGCGACGTCGATCCCTGTAGGAGTGAGCCTGCTCGCGATAGCGGTTTGTCAGCTAGCACATGCATTGACTGACCCACCGCTATCGCGAGCAGGCTCACTCCTACAGGGGGGGGTGTGGTGTTTGGGGAATAGGTGGGTAAAAAAAACGCCCCGAACCAGTCGGGGCGTCAGTCTTGCGGCTTTGCGGTTAGCTTTCTATACGATCCGCAAAGGCCGTTTGCTCAGCGAAGCCGAATCAGTGGAACTGTTCTTCTTCGGTCGAACCGGTCAGCGCGGTTACCGAGGACGAGCCGCCCTGGATCACGGTGGTCATGTCGTCAAAGTAGCCGGTGCCCACTTCCTGCTGGTGAGCCACGAAGGTGTAACCCTTGGCGGCGTCAGCGAATTCCTGCTCCTGCAGCTTCACGTAAGCGGTCATGTCGTTGCGGGCGTAGTCGTGCGCCAGGTTGAACATGCTGTGCCACATGTTGTGAATGCCGGCCAGGGTGATGAACTGGTGCTTGTAGCCCATGGCGGACAGTTCGCGCTGGAACTTGGCGATGGTCGCGTCGTCCAGGTTTTTCTTCCAGTTGAAGGAAGGCGAGCAGTTGTACGACAGCAGTTGGTCCGGGTATTCCTTCTTGATCGCTTCAGCGAAGCGACGGGCTTCTTCCAGATCCGGCTTGGCGGTTTCGCACCAGATCAGGTCAGCGTAAGGCGCGTAAGCCAGGCCACGGGCGATTGCCTGGTCCAGACCGGCACGTACCTTGTAGAAGCCTTCCTGAGTACGTTCGCCAGTCACGAACGGCTGGTCGTACGGGTCGCAGTCCGAAGTCAGCAGGTCAGCGGCGTTGGCGTCGGTGCGGGCCAGGATGATGGTCGGCGTACCGGCAACGTCTGCAGCCAAGCGAGCAGCGGTCAGCTTCTGTACCGCTTCCTGAGTCGGAACCAGTACCTTGCCGCCCATGTGGCCGCATTTCTTAACGGAAGCCAGTTGGTCTTCGAAGTGCACGCCGGCGGCGCCTGCTTCGATCATGCTCTTCATCAGCTCGTAGGCGTTCAGTACGCCGCCGAAACCGGCTTCGGCGTCAGCCACGATTGGCGCGAAGTAGTCGATGTAGCCTTCGTCGCCCGGGTTCTTGCCGGCTTTCCACTGGATCTGGTCGGCACGACGGAACGAGTTGTTGATGCGCTTGACCACGGTTGGCACCGAGTCCACCGGGTACAGCGACTGGTCCGGGTACATCGATTCTGCGGAGTTGTTGTCCGCAGCCACCTGCCAGCCCGACAGGTAGATCGCCTGGATACCGGCCTTGACCTGCTGAACAGCCTGGCCACCGGTCAGGGCGCCCATGCAGTTGACGAAATCTTTCTCTGGGCGGAAGGACGGCTTGGCACCCTGGGTCACCAGGTTCCACAGCTTCTCGGCGCCCATTTTCGCAAAGGTGTGCTCAGGTTGAACCGAGCCACGCAGACGGACGACGTCAGCAGCGGAGTAAGTGCGAGTCACGCCTTTCCAGCGCGGGTTTTCAGCCCAGTCTTTTTCAAGGGCTGCAATTTGCTGTTCGCGTGTCAGTGCCATGGAGATAAACCTCGTCGCGTCTTTATGAAAAGTTGTTCTGCGGTGGAAAATTCCTGCGCTCGCTGACCAGAAGCTTAGGTGGTCAAGTCGGGTTCGGCGGGGTAGGCGACGGGATGAACGATGGGCTCGAGGGGAAGTGAGCAGGTAGTGGCGGACTGCGGGGCGCATGCGGGCGTCGTGGGCCTTTATACGGTCTGCAGCGTGAAGCCGGGTTACCTAATTACGCTTCCGTCCCTCGGGACAACTTCGTTCCAGTCGGCAACCTCGTCAAACACACCTTGTGGGCGGTACAGACACGAAGCGGTTCGCGGGGTAGGTGCGAACATCGCTTCGAAGGCCCTTGCCAGGGCCTCTGATTAGCGGGAGCGAGGCCATCATGCCTTCGCTTTTTTGGCTCGTCAAACGTTTTGTAGTGCTTTTTTTCAAGCACTACATCTTTCGTCTAATACGACTAATCAGTCAGTTTTCGGTGCTTTAGTCCAGGGCGTCGACTTTCACCCGTAACGTCATGTCATCCCGGCCTTGAGTCGAGTAGCTGCGGCTTTGGCTCTGTTTGTCGGCCTGGGTCTCACGGTTTATGCCGGCGAGGGTGATCCATTCGCCCAAGCGTCCGCTGACCGTTGTGTCGGTACTTTGCACGTTCACTACATCGGGACGTTCCTGGCTCATGCGGTCACGGTTGGTACTGATTGCCAGGTGAACGATGTCGCCGGTGACGCTAGCCGTGACATAGAAACCCTGGGTGACGTTGCGGTATTGGGTCTGGCTGCTGTAATCGCCGTAAGAGTTGCTCTGGCTGCTGGTGATCGGCACGCTCTGGCCGACCTGGATCAGCGCCGGCGCGCCCTCGCTGGCCTGAATCTGCTGGATGCCTCCGTCACGGCTGGCGGTGCTGTAATTGATGATCCGGGTTTGTTGGTCGCCGGTGTTCTGCTGGTTGTTTTCGTTGGTGTCGACGGTGATCAGCAGGCGCTTGGGCGCAGTGTCGAGCTGGGTGATCAGTGCTTTGACTTCCTGAATCTTGTCCGGCTCGGCCTTGATGATCAGTTGGTTGCCATAGGCGCTGACCTGGCCGTCCTTGCCGATAAAGTCTTGCGCCATCGGCAACATGTCGGTGCTGGTGCGGTACTTGAGAGGTACGATTTCTGTGGCTGCCATCACCGACAGGCTGCAGCCGAGCAGCAGGGTGGTGAGCAGGGTGCGTAGGGACATGTCCGTTATCTCCGCTTTCGAAAGACTTGATATTGCCAGTTTGTCGGCCCGGGGTGGGGCAAGTTGAATCGTAGACAGCAAAACGCCCCGGCATCCGAAGATGGCGGGGCGTTTTGTGATGTGCTCAAGGGCCTTTGTGGTGAGGGGACTCATCCCCGATGGGGCGCGGAGCGGCCCCAAAAAACCTTGGGCCTGCTTCGCAGTCCATCGGGGATAAATCCCCTCACCACAGGGTCTCCAAAGATCACAAGATCTTTGCCGATCAGGCCGAATGCCGAACCATATCGACATGCGGAATCCCGGCTTCGAGGAATTCCTCGCTGACCAGGCTGAAGCCCAGGCGCTCATAGAACGCCGTGGCCTGCACTTGCGCGCTGAGCATCTGCTCTTTCAGGCCACGGGCTTCGGCTTCGGCGATCACCGCTTGCATCAGCGCATCGCCCACCTTCATCCCGCGCCAGTCCTTCAGTACCGACACCCGGCCAATGTGCCCGTCGGGCAGCAGGCGGGCGGTGCCGATCGGAAAGTCGCCTTCGAACGCCAGAAAATGCACGGCGGTCGCGTCATCGGCGTCCCATTCAAGCTCGGGTGGCACCGATTGTTCGGCGATGAACACCGTTTCACGAATGCGCCGGATCTCGGCGTTGTCCTTTTGCCAGTCTGCGACACGTACGCGAATCTTATTCATCGGCAAATCCCAGGCTGCCCTGTTTGACCAGCTCGCACAGCAGGCCGCGACCGTCTTCGTCGTTCAGCCATTCGCCGAGGTTGTCGACGTGCAGCGCATCGGCGGCGCAGATCATCTTCAGCAGCTCGCGCAGCTTGCCCGGCAAGTAACGGCTCTGGCCGCTGGCGAACAGCAGCAGATCGTCATCGACTTCCGACCAGGCCAGGCGTGCACTCGGGTTGCGGATCAGCACCGCGCCGTCCTGCAGAGCGTTGAGGAAGTCGTCTTCTTCAACGTCTTCCGGGCCAACCACCAGTTCCGGGTAGCGCGGCTCGGTCATGTACTGGCCGAACCAGGTCAGCAGCAGGCGCTCGTCGCTCATGTGCTCGGCGAGCAGGCTTTTCAGGCGGCCGAGTGCGTCGTGATGGATCTGATGCGGATCATCGCTGACCGGTTTTGCATCGGCATCGGTGTAGCGCTCTTCGTCAGTCAGGAACTGGCTGAGGAAATCGGTGAAGTGAGTCAGCACTTCCGAGGCGCTCGGGGCACGGAAGCCGACCGAGTAGGTCATGCAGTTGTCGACGGCGACACCGCAATGGGCCAGACGCGGCGGCAGGTAGAGCATGTCGCCCGGCTCCAACACCCACTCTTCGGTCTCGTGGAATTCGGCGAGGATGCGCAGGTCCGCGTGTTGCAGCAGCGGGCTCTCGGAGTCGCACATCTGGCCGATCTTCCAGTTGCGCTGGCCGTGGCCTTGCAGCAGGAACACGTCGTAGTTGTCGAAGTGCGGACCGACGCTGCCACCCGGGGCGGCGAAGCTGATCATCACGTCGTCGACGCGCCAGCTCGGCAGGAAGCGGAAGTTTTCCAGCAGTTCGCTGACTTCCGGAACGAATTGATCAACGGCCTGAACGAGCAGAGTCCACTCTTTTTCCGGCAGTTTGCTGAATTCGTCTTCGGCGAACGGGCCGCGACGCAGCTCCCAAGGACGCTCGCCGTGCTCGATCACCAGGCGCGACTCGACCTCTTCTTCCAGGGCCAGGCCGGCCAGTTCGTCGGCGTCGATCGGGCTTTCGAAGTCAGGGATGGCCTGACGGATCAGCAGTGGCTTTTTCTGCCAGTAATCGCGCATGAATTCGCGCGCCGTAAGACCGCCCAGAAGTTGAAGAGGAGTATCAGGATTCATGTGTAACCTATTGAAAAAAATCATTTTTCAGACGGGAATAAAAACGCCCGGCGCGGCCGGGCGTCTCAAACGGGTCAAGCGGTGAATCAGATCCGTTTTGCTTGCGCTACAGCGTTGCCGATGTAGTTGGCCGGGGTCAGCTGTTTCAGCTCGGCTTTCGCTTCGGCTGGCATGTCCAGGCCGTCGATGAAAGTCTGCAGCGCTTCAGGGCTGATGCCCTTGCCGCGGGTCAGTTCTTTCAGCTTCTCGTACGGGTTTTCGATGTTGTAGCGGCGCATCACGGTCTGGATCGGCTCAGCCAATACTTCCCAGCAAGCGTCGAGGTCAGCGGCAATCTTCTGCTCGTTGAGCTCCAGTTTGCTGATGCCTTTGAGGCTGGCTTCGTAGGCGATCACGCTGTGAGCGAAGCCCACGCCGAGGTTGCGCAATACGGTGGAGTCGGTCAGGTCGCGCTGCCAGCGGGAGATCGGCAGTTTGCTCGCCAGGTGCTGGAACAGTGCGTTGGCGATGCCCAGGTTGCCTTCGGAGTTTTCGAAGTCGATCGGGTTGACCTTGTGCGGCATGGTCGAGGAACCGATTTCGCCGGCGATGGTGCGCTGCTTGAAGTAACCCAGGGAGATGTAGCCCCAGATGTCACGGTCGAAGTCGATCAGGATGGTGTTGAAGCGCGCGATCGCGTCGAACAGCTCGGCGATGTAGTCGTGCGGTTCGATCTGCGTGGTGTATGGGTTGAAACCCAGGCCCAGTTCGTCTTCGATGAAGGCGCGGGCGTTGGCTTCCCAGTCGATCTGCGGGTAAGCCGACAGGTGCGCATTGTAGTTGCCTACGGCGCCGTTGATCTTGCCCAGCAGCGGCACGGCAGCGATTTGAGCGATCTGACGCTCGAGACGGTAAACCACGTTCGCCAGCTCTTTACCCAAGGTAGTCGGGGAGGCCGGTTGACCGTGGGTGCGCGACAGCATCGGCACGTCGGCGAAACGGATCGCCAGTTCACGGATCGCGTTGGCGGTCTGGCGCATCAGCGGCAGCATCACGTCGTCACGGCCTTCGCGCAGCATCAGGGCGTGGGACAGGTTGTTGATGTCTTCGCTGGTGCAGGCAAAGTGGATGAACTCGCTGACCTTGGCCAGCTCCGGCAGTTTGGCCGCCTGCTCCTTGAGCAGGTATTCGATCGCCTTGACGTCGTGGTTGGTGGTGCGCTCGATCTCTTTGACGCGCTCGGCGTGTTCCAGCGAGAAGTTTTCAGCCAGTTCATTGAGAACGGCGTTGGCCTCGGCGGAGAAGGCTGGCACTTCCGGGATACCGGCGTGGGCGGCCAGGCGCTGGAGCCAGCGCACTTCAACCAGGACGCGGGCACGGATCAGGCCGTACTCGCTGAAAATCGGGCGCAGGGCCTGGGTTTTGCCGGCGTAGCGGCCGTCAACAGGGGAAACCGCAGTGAGCGAAGAGAGCTGCATGGGGTGTTCTCGGACAGTCGGGCAACGAAATGGGGCGCGTATCATACATGAAAAAATCCGCCGGTCCGTTGCCAACTGACCGGCGTATTACGCGCTACAGACTACAAAGCTTTTATGGCGCGACGATTTACTCGCTACGCATCAACGGATACAGCTCTTTGAGCAGCTTGCGCCGGCTGATCACCAACTGCCAGCGGTGGCCGCCGAGCTGTCGCCACAGGCGTGCCGAACGGATGCCGGCCAGCAGCAGGGCGCGGATTTTCGAGGCGTTGCT
This sequence comes from Pseudomonas sp. GM30, assembly GCF_000282275.2. Lineage (NCBI taxonomy): Bacteria > Pseudomonadati > Pseudomonadota > Gammaproteobacteria > Pseudomonadales > Pseudomonadaceae > Pseudomonas > Pseudomonas sp. GM30. The sequence goes on from NZ_AKJP02000030.1 coordinate 263,270, forward strand.
CGGTTGCTGCAGGTTGCGCATGTCGCCATGCACCTGAATCCGCTGGCGCAGGGTGCTCAGGGTGTCCTGATACAGCGCGCCGCAAGCAGCAATCACGTTTTCGTGAGCCGGGCCGAAGTGTTCGACCTGCGACTGGATCTGCGGCAGGCGCTTGCCTATGGTGTCGAGCATGTCGTCACGCTTGGCCAATTGACGTTCGAGGCCGAGCATCGACAGGGCATAGCGCAGCGGCTCGCGCTGCAGGGTGCTCGGGTCGCGCTCCAGAGCGCCGATCAATGCCCGATAACCTTCGCGCAGATTGAGGTCGTCGCCGCCGTACACATCCAGAGTGTCCTTCGGGTCGCGTACCAGCAGGCTGCCGAGCATGCAGCTCAGGCCGGCCTCGCTGGTCTGGCCGGTCTTGGCGATGCGGTCGACCAGCACGGCGGCGAGAAACACCCCGCCCAGCGCCGTCAGTTGCTCCTGAGTCGGGCTCATGCCTGGCCGCTCCACGGCTCGGCGACTTCGATCACGCCGCCACCGAGGCAGATTTCACCGTCGTAGAACACCACGGACTGGCCCGGGGTCACCGCACGCTGCGGTTCGTCGAACACGGCGCGGTAGCCAGTGGCGGTTTTTTCCAGGGTGCAGGCCTGATCGCTCTGGCGATAACGCACTTTGGCGGTCAGGCGCAGCGGCTGGCTCAGGTCGATCGGGTTGACCCAATAGATTTCCGAAGCGAGCAGGGCGCTGGAAAACAGCCACGGATGGTTGTTGCCCTGGCCGACGATCAGCTCGTTGGTGTCCAGATCCTTGCGCAGCACGTACCACGGCTCGTCGCCGGCGTCTTTCAGGCCGCCAATGCCCAGGCCCTGACGCTGACCGATGGTGTGGTACATCAAGCCGTGGTGACGGCCGATGACTTCGCCTTCGGTGGTCTTGATCTCACCCGGTTGCGCCGGCAGGTATTGCTTGAGGAAATCGCTGAAACGACGCTCGCCGATAAAGCAGATCCCGGTGGAATCCTTCTTCTTGGCGGTCGCCAGCTCGTATTTCTCGGCAATGGCGCGCACTTCGGGCTTTTCCAGTTCACCGACCGGGAACAGGGTCTTGGCGATCTGTTCGCCGCCGACGGCGTGCAGGAAGTAGCTCTGGTCCTTGTTCGGGTCGAGGCCCTTGAGCAGTTCGGTGCGGCCATCGATGTCACGACGGCGCACGTAGTGGCCGGTGGCGATCAGGTCGGCGCCCAGCATCATGGCGTAGTCGAGGAACGCCTTGAACTTGATCTCGCGGTTGCACAGGATGTCCGGGTTCGGCGTGCGCCCGGCCTTGTATTCGGCGAGGAAGTGCTCGAACACGTTGTCCCAGTACTCGGCGGCGAAGTTGGCGGTGTGCAGCTTGATGCCGATCTTGTCGCACACGGCCTGGGCATCCGCCAGGTCGTCCATGGCGGTGCAGTATTCCGTTCCGTCGTCTTCTTCCCAGTTCTTCATGAACAGGCCTTCCACCTCGTAACCCTGCTCGATCAGCAGGAGAGCGGAAACGGAAGAGTCCACGCCGCCGGACATGCCGACAATGACGCGCTTCTTGGATGTGTCAGAAGGGGCTGGATCACGCATAGGGATTCAATGAGTGTCTTGAAAAAGGACGCGATTCTAGCAGGCTCACGGCCTCAAGGCTAAAGAGAAGGGCGGATCAGTTCGAGACTGAAGTGATGGCCGGCCAGATAATCGTCGATGCAGCGGATGATCAGCTCGCTGCGCCAGTTGTCGCGCTGAGCGATTAATTCGCTGCGGGTCAACCACTTGGCGCCGACGATGCCGTCGTCCAATTGATAGTCCGGGTGATGTTTCACCGCTTTGGCGCTGAAGCACACGCGTTGATACGTCACGCCGTTGCTCGGCGCGGTATACAGATAAATGCCGATCACGCCGGTGGGTTCGACGTCCCAGCCGGTTTCCTCGAGGGTTTCGCGGATGGCGGCGTCGATCAGGGTTTCGTTCGGGTCGAGATGGCCGGCCGGCTGATTGAGCACATTACGCCCGGCCTTGTGCTCTTCGACCATCAGGAAGCGGCCGTTGTCTTCGACGATGGTGGCGACGGTGATGTGGGGGAGCCATTCCATAAATCTTCCTCAATCTATTGGTTAAACCCCAATCCCTGTGGGAGCGAGCTTGCTCGCGAAAGCGGCGGGTCAGTCAATGAAGATGTTGAATGATAAACCGCATTCGCGAGCAAGCTCGCTCCCACAAAGGGGGGGATCCTGAAAACACAAACCCCGGCACACGGCCGGGGTTTGTGATGTTCCCTTTACAAGCTTAAACCAGCGCAGCAATCGCCGCGTTGAAGGTTGCGCTTGGGCGCATGGCCTTGCTGATCAGCTCGGCGTCGGCGTGGTAGTAACCGCCGATGTCCACTGGCTTGCCCTGCACGGCGTTGAGTTCGGCAACGATGGTCGCCTCGTTCTCGGTCAGGGTTTTGGCCAGGGTCGCGAACTGCGCTTGCAGTGCCGCGTCTTCGGTCTGGGCGGCCAGGGCCTGAGCCCAGTACAGCGCCAGGTAGAAGTGGCTGCCGCGGTTGTCGATGTTGCCGACTTTGCGCGATGGCGACTTGTTGTTGTCGAGGAACTGGCCGGTGGCCTGATCCAGGGTTTTCGACAGAACCAGCGCTTTCGGGTTGTTGTAGTTCACACCCAAATGCTCGAGGGACGCTGCCAGCGCGAGGAATTCGCCCAGCGAATCCCAGCGCAGGAAGTTCTCTTCAACCAGTTGCTGCACGTGCTTCGGCGCCGAACCGCCGGCGCCGGTTTCGAACAGACCACCGCCGTTCATCAGCGGCACGATCGACAGCATCTTGGCGCTGGTGCCCAGTTCCATGATCGGGAACAGGTCGGTCAGGTAGTCGCGCAGTACGTTGCCGGTCACCGAAATGGTGTCCTTGCCTTCGCGGGTGCGCTGCAGGGTGTACTTCATGGCATCGACCGGCGCCATGATCTGGATGTCCAGACCGCTGGTGTCGTGATCCTTCAGGTAAGCCTGAACCTTCTCGATCACTACGCCGTCGTGGGCGCGCATCGGGTCCAGCCAGAAGATCGCCGGGGTGCTGCTGGCGCGAGCACGGTTGACGGCCAGTTTGACCCAGTCCTGGATCGGCGCGTCTTTGGTCTGGCACATGCGGAAGATGTCGCCGGCTTCTACAGCCTGTTCCATCAGCAGGTTGCCCTTGCTGTCGGTGACGCGAACCACGCCGTCAGCCTTGATCTGGAAGGTCTTGTCGTGCGAGCCGTACTCTTCGGCTTTCTTCGCCATCAGGCCAACGTTTGGCACGCTGCCCATGGTGGTCGGATCGAACGCGCCATTGGCTTTGCAATCTTCGATCACAGCCTGGTAGATGGTTGCGTAGCAACGATCCGGGATCACAGCCTTGGTGTCGTGTAGCTGACCGTCGGTGCCCCACATCTTGCCGGAGTCGCGGATCATTGCTGGCATCGAGGCGTCGACGATGACGTCGCTCGGCACGTGCAGGTTGGTGATGCCTTTGTCGGAGTTGACCATCGCCAGCGACGGACGCGCGGCGTAGACCGCTGCGATGTCAGCTTCGATCTGTGCTTGCTGCTCGGCCGGCAGGGCCTTGATGCGCGCGTACAGGTCGCCGATGCCGTTGTTCAGGTTGAAGCCGATCTGGGCCAGCACGTCAGCGTGCTTGGTCAGGGCGTCTTTATAGAACTCGGCAACGATCTGGCCGAACATGATCGGGTCGGAGACCTTCATCATGGTTGCTTTCAGGTGCACCGAGAGCAGCACGCCTTGCGCTTTGGCGCTGTCGATTTCAGCAGCGATGAACGCGCGCAGGGCGTTTTTGCTCATCACGGCGCAGTCGAGGATCTCGCCGGCCTGAACGCTGGTTTTTTCTTTCAGGACAGTGGCGGTGCCGTCTTTGGCGATCAGCTCGATTTTCACAGCGTCAGCGGCGTCGATCAGGGCGGCTTTTTCGCTGCCGTAGAAATCGCCGGTGCTCATGTGAGCCACGTGGGACTTGGAGTCTTTGGCCCAGGCGCCCATTTTGTGCGGGTGCTTGCGCGCGTAGTTCTTGACCGACAGCGGAGCGCGGCGGTCGGAGTTGCCTTCACGCAGAACCGGGTTCACGGCGCTGCCCTTGACCTTGTCGTAACGCGCCTTGGCTTCTTTTTCGGCGTCGTTGGTCACGGTTTCCGGGTAGTCCGGCAGGTTGTAACCCTGGGCTTGCAGTTCTTTGATCGCTGCTTGCAGCTGAGGCACCGAAGCACTGATGTTCGGCAGCTTGATGATGTTGGCTTCAGGCGTAACGGCCAGGTCGCCCAGTTCGGCGAGGTGGTCGGCTACGGCTTTGTCGCCCAGTTGCTCGGGGAAGCTGGCCAGGATGCGTGCTGCAAGAGAGATATCGCGGGTTTCCACGGCGATATCGGCCGAGGCGGTGTAAGCCTCGATGATCGGCAGCAGGGAATAGGTGGCGAGGGCTGGAGCTTCGTCGGTGAAGGTATAGATGATCTTCGAGCGGGTGGGCATATTCGGATTAACTCTCTCTTCTTTGCTAAAGCGTGCGCAGAAACTCGAGGGGCGCCGGGTAAGCGCGTTCGTTCAAAGTCATCCATGAACCGAATGTCGAGATTCTTCGCGGTGATGTTGGGTGCATCAGTAGAGCGTCAAGCAGTCGGACTGCGGTAACAACCCGACCAATCAGGCGGAAAGTCTCGTGCTAGAGAGGCCAGCCGTCGTGACCCTTTGGTCAGCGGGCGGCATTATACATAGGTAGCTGGCAATCTGCCGATGGTTCATATGCAACGATTCTCGTCCATTGGTCTAAAGGTCGCAGGGGCGGGTGGGGCGTAGAGTCGCTGCGAATGCTTGAGTTTGGCGCTTTTCCCTTTGCTTTCAGGCTTGTACGAAACCAGATGTGCCCGCGCCGTGAACAGAGGGTTTGCGTGTTGATTTAACTGGGTTACGCTCGAACCAAGCCAGATGTTCAATCCAAACAATGGAGTTCAGCATGGGTTACAAGAAGATTCAGGTTCCAGCCGTCGGCGACAAAATCACCGTCAATGCAGACCATTCTCTCAATGTTCCTGATAACCCGATCATCCCCTTCATCGAAGGTGACGGCATTGGCGTCGACGTCAGCCCGGTGATGATCAAAGTGGTTGATGCTGCCGTGGCCAAGGCCTACGGGGGCAAGCGCAAGATTTCCTGGATGGAGGTTTATGCTGGCGAAAAAGCGACTCAGGTCTATGACCAGGACACCTGGCTGCCCCAGGAAACCCTGGACGCCGTCAAAGATTACGTGGTCTCTATCAAAGGCCCGCTGACCACCCCGGTCGGTGGTGGCATCCGCTCCCTCAACGTCGCCCTGCGCCAGCAACTCGATCTTTATGTGTGCCTGCGTCCCGTGGTGTGGTTCGAAGGTGTGCCGAGCCCCGTGAAAAAGCCTGGCGACGTCGACATGGTGATCTTCCGCGAGAACTCCGAAGACATTTATGCCGGTATCGAATGGAAGGCCGGCTCCCCTGAGGCCACCAAGGTCATCAAGTTTCTGAAAGAAGAAATGGGCGTCACCAAGATCCGTTTCGACCAGGATTGCGGTATCGGCATCAAACCTGTTTCCAGGGAAGGCACCAAGCGTCTGGTGCGCAAGGCCCTGCAATACGTGGTGGACAACGACCGCAAGTCGCTGACCATCGTGCACAAGGGCAACATCATGAAATTCACCGAAGGTGCCTTCAAGGACTGGGGCTACGAGGTGGCGAAGGAAGAATTCGGCGCCGAACTGCTCGATGGCGGCCCATGGATGAAGTTCAAGAACCCGAAAACCGGCCGTGAAGTCATCGTCAAGGACGCCATTGCCGACGCCATGCTCCAGCAGATCCTGCTGCGTCCGGCCGAGTACGACGTGATCGCCACGCTGAACCTCAACGGCGACTACCTCTCCGACGCCCTGGCGGCGGAAGTGGGCGGTATCGGTATCGCGCCGGGCGCCAACCTGTCCGACACCGTGGCCATGTTCGAGGCGACCCACGGTACCGCGCCGAAGTACGCCGGCAAGGACCAGGTCAACCCGGGCTCGGTGATCCTGTCGGCCGAGATGATGTTGCGTCATCTGGGCTGGACCGAAGCGGCTGACCTGATTATCAAGGGCACCAACGGCGCCATCAAGGCCAAGACCGTGACCTATGACTTCGAGCGTCTGATGGAAGGTGCCACGCTGGTGTCTTCTTCGGGCTTCGGTGAGGCGATCATCAAGCACATGTAAGCCATGCAGGTACAAAAAAAACCGCCTTCGGGCGGTTTTTTCATGACCGGGTGACGGTTGAGTCAGCCTGATACCGTTTCTGTATGAGGGGCATGCGTAGCCGCTTCGCCTGCCACGGTTGCCGCTTTGATCTTTACCGCGTGCAGGCCTTTGGGCCCCTGGACGATGTCGAAACTGACGACCTGCCCGGCCTTGAGAGTTTTATACCCGTCCATCTCAATGGCCGAATAATGCGCAAAGAAATCGACCTCTTTGCCGTCCTCGTCACGTCCTTCCCGGGCATCGGTATTGATGAAGCCGAATCCCTTGGCATTGTTGAACCACTTGACCTTGCCGACAGCCATGCTCAAATCCCTCTGCAACAGACTCCATCGCTGGAGTATCATCCAGGACATCCGCAATCTAATCCGTTAAAAGGATTGACTCCGCGGATCTTTTTTACCCACTGTGGGCTCTATTGGTTGTAACACCGTTTTCCCGATAGTCAAGGTGACCGGGCAGTCGGAGTTGAAAAGGTGTACAGCCGCCCCCACCACTGTATTTGCACAACTGACGAACCTTTCTTTCCATGCATGCAATCAGCCAGATTCGACTAACATTCAATCAGGATCGCCCGCTTCTCCAAAAGGATCATCCAGAGGAGCACGACGACGATTCGGCAGGCGTTGCTGTTCAGGAAGCAAAGCCTGCGTTACAGGCGCCGCCGATGTACAAGGTGGTTTTGTTCAATGATGACTACACACCGATGGATTTCGTCGTCGAAGTGCTCGAGGTGTTTTTTAACCTGAATCGCGAGCTGGCGACCAAGGTCATGCTGGCCGTTCACACAGAAGGACGGGCAGTATGTGGAGTGTTTACCCGCGACATCGCCGAGACAAAGGCCATGCAGGTCAACCAGTACGCCAGGGAAAGCCAGCATCCGCTACTCTGTGAAATCGAGAAGGACGGTTAATCGCCGACCACTTGGGTATGAGGTGAAGCTATGTTAAACCGCGAGCTCGAAGTCACCCTCAATCTTGCCTTCAAGGAGGCTCGTTCGAAGCGTCATGAATTCATGACCGTCGAACACCTGCTGCTGGCCCTATTGGACAATGAGGCTGCCGCCACCGTATTGCGTGCCTGCGGCGCAAACCTCGACAAACTCAAGCACGACCTGCAGGAGTTCATCGACTCCACCACGCCACTGATCCCCGTCCATGACGAAGATCGCGAAACCCAGCCAACCCTGGGCTTCCAGCGTGTACTGCAACGTGCTGTCTTCCATGTGCAGAGCTCGGGCAAACGCGAAGTAACCGGCGCCAACGTGCTGGTTGCAATCTTCAGTGAGCAAGAGAGTCAGGCCGTATTCCTGCTGAAACAGCAGAGCGTTGCGCGCATTGATGTCGTCAATTACATCGCCCACGGCATTTCCAAAGTGCCAGGGCACGGCGATCACTCTGAAGGTGAACAAGATATGCAGGACGACGAGGGCGGTGAGTCTTCTTCTTCAGGCAATCCGCTGGATGCTTATGCCAGCAATCTCAACGAACTCGCGCGCCAGGGCCGGATCGATCCGCTGGTCGGCCGCGAATCGGAAGTCGAGCGTGTCGCGCAGATTCTCGCGCGCCGGCGCAAGAACAATCCGCTGCTGGTGGGCGAGGCAGGCGTGGGTAAAACTGCAATTGCCGAAGGCTTGGCCAAGCGCATTGTCGACAACCAGGTGCCGGATCTGCTGGCCAACAGCGTCGTCTATTCGCTCGACCTCGGCGCTCTGCTCGCAGGCACCAAGTATCGCGGTGATTTCGAGAAGCGCTTCAAGGCGTTGCTCAATGAACTGAAAAAACGTCCGCAGGCGATCCTGTTCATCGACGAGATCCACACCATCATCGGTGCGGGCGCTGCGTCCGGTGGTGTGATGGATGCCTCGAACCTGCTCAAGCCGCTGCTGTCGTCTGGCGACATTCGCTGCATCGGCTCGACCACGTTCCAGGAATTCCGTGGCATCTTCGAGAAGGATCGTGCGCTGGCACGACGCTTCCAGAAGGTCGATGTCGTCGAGCCGTCGGTGGAAGACACCATCGGTATCCTGCGCGGCCTGAAAGGGCGTTTCGAACAGCACCACAACATCGAATACAGCGATGAGTCGTTGCGCGCCGCTGCTGAACTGGCATCGCGCTACATCAATGACCGGCATATGCCGGACAAGGCCATCGACGTAATCGACGAAGCGGGTGCCTACCAGCGCCTGCAACCGGTCGAAATGCGCGTCAAGCGCATCGAAGTGCCGCAGGTTGAAGACATCGTGGCGAAGATTGCGCGGATTCCGCCGAAACACGTCACCAGCTCCGACAAGGAACTGCTGCGCAACCTGGAGCGTGACCTGAAGCTGACGGTATTTGGTCAGGATGCGGCGATCGATTCGCTGTCCACCGCGATCAAGCTGTCCCGTGCCGGGCTCAAGTCGCCTGACAAGCCAGTCGGTTCGTTCCTGTTCGCCGGTCCTACTGGTGTCGGTAAAACCGAGGCGGCGCGGCAACTGGCCAAGGCGTTGGGTATCGAACTGGTGCGCTTCGACATGTCCGAGTACATGGAGCGCCACACCGTATCGCGTCTGATCGGTGCGCCTCCAGGCTATGTCGGTTTTGATCAGGGCGGTCTGTTGACCGAGGCGATCACCAAGCAGCCGCACTGCGTGTTGCTGCTCGATGAAATCGAGAAGGCGCATCCGGAAGTCTTCAACCTGCTGCTGCAGGTAATGGACCACGGCACGCTCACCGATAACAACGGGCGCAAGGCGGATTTCCGCAACGTGATCGTGATCATGACCACCAACGCCGGTGCCGAAACCGCGGCGCGGGCTTCGATCGGTTTCACTCATCAGGACCACTCGTCCGATGCGATGGAAGTGATCAAGAAGAGCTTCACGCCGGAGTTCCGTAACCGTCTGGACACCATTATCCAGTTTGGTCGCCTCAGCCATGAGGTCATCAAAAGCGTGGTGGACAAGTTCCTTACCGAACTGCAGGCGCAGCTGGAAGACAAGCGTGTGTTGCTGGAGGTTACCGATGCGGCGCGCAGTTGGCTGGCGGCCGGTGGTTATGACTCGGCGATGGGCGCACGTCCGATGGCGCGTCTGATCCAGGACAAGATCAAGCGTCCGCTGGCGGAGGAGATTCTGTTTGGCGAACTGGCCGAGCATGGCGGTGTGGTGCACATCGACATCAAGGATGGTGAGCTGACGTTTGACTTCGAGACTACGGCGGAGATGGCCTGACGGTTGTTGGTCTGTTGTAAAGCAAAAGGCGCCTTCGGGCGCCTTTTTTGTTGTCTTATGGTTTTGGGTGTATATCCGTTGCTGCGGGTGTAGCTGATTAGGGTTCCGCCCTTACGGCGGGTCACTTTTGGCAAACGCCCGGAATGCCGGCCCAGCCAAAAGTAACCAAAAGGTCTGTGCCCTGACGTTCGGCCCTCGCCTAGGCTCGGGTTCCTTCGCTGCGGGATTCATCCGGGGGGCAGCGCCTACGGTTTGCTTCGCTGCACCTCCTCTCGCTGTGTTTGGCTGCGCCAAACGGTCGCTACGCTCCCACCCCCGGATAAACCCCTCCACTCAGCCTGCCGACGGGCCTTGAGATCAAAAGCGGTACTCGAGCTAACGCTCATTGTGTTGAGTGGGGCGGCTTCGCCGCATGGGGTGCACGCAATCTGTACTGTAGGAGCCAGCCTGCTGGCGATGGCGGCCTACGAGCCGACCAGTCTCTAACTCAATTCACTCAGTCCAAATGTGGGAGCTGGCTTGCCAGCGATGGCGGCCTGTCAGCCGACCAATTTCTTAATGAATGTACCCAATCCCATGTAGGAACTGCCGAAGGCTGTGATCTTTTGATCTGCTTTGGCTCTGGCTCCGGTTTTTGATGTGGCTTTTGATCTTCAGCCCCTTCGGCAGGCCGAGCGAAGGTGTCCATCAGGGGGGTAGGCGCGCAGCGCCATGCGGCGAAGCCGCATCCATCGAGAGGAGGTGCAGCGAAGCAAACCGTAGGCGATGCCCCCGGATGGACACCGTAGCGAGGGAACACTGAGCCTAAGCGAAGTGCCGTACGCCGGGGCAAAGCCTTTTGGGTTACCTTTTCGCTGGGCCGGCACTCCGGCGTCTGGAAAAGGTGACTCGCTGTAAGAGCGAAACCATAGGAGGCCGTTACCGCAGCAACGGATATACACCCAAAACCCAGGCCCAAACCCAAACCAAACCCAAATCGCAGACAAACAAAAACGCCCGGCATAAACCGGGCGTCTTGTATTGACTTGATTAACGAGCGCGGTAAGTAATGCGCCCTTTGCTCAAGTCATAGGGCGTCAGCTCGACGCGCACTTTGTCACCGGTAAGAATACGAATGTAGTTCTTGCGCATCTTGCCGGAGATATGCGCGGTTACGACGTGCCCATTTTCCAACTCCACACGAAACATGGTGTTGGGCAGGGTGTCGACGACAGTGCCTTCCATTTCGAAGCTGTCTTCTTTCGACATGCAGTAAAGCCCTCGGTGTCCAATGAATGGCCCGGTGCAACTGCGCCAGGCAAAAGCGGCGTGCATTGTGCCCGAAAAAGGGGGTTCAAGCCAAGGGGTTTACGGCTTGCGATCAGTTCAGGATCACCCAGCGCTGATTAATCAGCAATTCGATGGGGCGATATTGGGTCTTGTAGTTCATCTTTTTGCAGTTCTTGATCCAATAACCGAGATACACCGCTTCCAGTGCCAGGCGCTGGCTTTCGGCGATTTGCCACAAAATCGCGAAGCGCCCCAGGCTGCGGCGCTCTTCGTCAGGTTCGTAAAAGGTATAGACCGCCGACAAGCCGTTGGGCAGCAGATCGGTCACCGCGACGGCGAGTAACCGTCCGTCGAGACGAAACTCGTAGAAGCGCGAAAAGGGCAGGTCGCGCACCAGAAAGGTCGAAAACTGGTCACGACTAGGCGGGTACATGTCGCCGTCGGCATGCCGCTGTTCGATATAGCGCTGGTACAGATCGAAATATTCTTCGCTGAAGTGCGGTTTTACCGGGCGTACCTGCAGATCGGCGTTGCGTTTGAAAATGCGTTTCTGCTGGCGGTTGGGGCTGAACTGCGCCACCGGGATGCGTGCAGGCACGCACGCATTGCAATTCTGGCAATGGGGCCGATACAGATGATCGCCGCTGCGACGAAAACCCATTTCCGACAGGTCTGCGTAGACGTGCACATCCATGGGCTGACTCGGGTCGAGAAACAGCGTCGTCGCCTGCTCCTCGGGCAGATAACTGCAGGAATGAGGCTGAGTGGCATAAAACTTCAAACGCGCCAACTCGGTCATGATCAACCCTCGGGATAAGCTGGTGAATTAAGTGTAAGCCACGCGCGCAAAAGTCGCTCAGCAAACCCAGGTGGCACGACTGGGTTGATCCAGGTGGCGAGCCAGATAGTCGGCGAATTCCTGGCGAGGGATCGCCCGGGCGCCGAGGCTGTGCAGATGATCGGTCGGCATCTGGCAGTCGATCAGGACAAATCCGGCGTCTTTCAGATGCTGCACCAGCGTGGCAAAGCCATATTTGGAGGCGTTGTCGGCGCGGCTGAACATCGATTCGCCGAAAAACAGCTGACCCATCGCCAGGCCATACAGGCCGCCGACCAGTTGGCCCTGATCCCAGACCTCGACCGAGTGGGCGAAACCGCGGCGGTGCAGTTCGAGGTAGGCGTCCTGCATGGCTTCGGTGATCCATGTGCCGTCGGCGTAGTCCCGTGGTGCGGCGCAGGCACGAATCACGGCGTCGAAATCCTGATCGAAGGTCACCTGGTAGCGTTGCTTGCGCAGCAGTTTGCCGAGGCTGCGCGAGACATGCAGTTCGTCGGGAAACAGCACGGTGCGCGGGTCCGGCGACCACCAGAGGATCGGCTGACCTTCGGAAAACCATGGAAAACAGCCGTGCCGGTAGGCCTGCACCAGACGATCGGCGGACAGGTCGCCACCGGCAGCCAGCAATCCATTGGGATCGCGCATGGCCTTATCCAGGGGCGGGAAAGTCAGGGAATTGCGTTGTAACCAAGTCAGCATGGCGTCCAGGCTTGCAGAAGGGGAGGGCGGTGCGGGCGTAAGGCCCGCGCTGAAGTGTGCCGTTAAATGACAGGAATGTCGTCCAGATACTTCTCCGCGTCCAGTGCCGCCATGCAACCGGCGCCGGCCGAGGTCACGGCCTGGCGGTAGACGTGGTCGGCCACATCGCCGGCAGCGAAGACGCCGGGGATCTCGGTGGAGGTGGCGTCGCCGTCGCTACCGCCTTTCACCTGCAGATAGCCGTCGCGCATTGGCAATTGGCCCTGAAACAGGTCGGTGTTGGGTTTGTGGCCGATGGCGATGAACACGCCGGCCAGGGCCAGTTCGCGGGTCTGCCCGGTGTGGCTGTCGCGCAGACGGGCGCCGGTCACGCCGCTGGCGTCGCCCAGTATTTCGTCGAGATTCTGGTTCCAGTGCAGGCGAACGTTGCCATTGGCGGCTTTTTCGAACAGCTTGTCCTGGAGAATTTTCTCCGAGCGCAACTTGTCGCGACGGTGGATCAGATGCACCTCTCTGGCGATGTTCGACAGGTACAGCGCCTCCTCGACCGCGGTGTTGCCGCCACCCACCACGGCGACTACCTGATTGCGATAGAAGAAGCCGTCACAGGTCGCGCAAGCCGAAACCCCTTTGCCGGCGAAGGCTTCTTCCGAGGGCAGGCCCAGATATTGCGCTGAGGCGCCGGTGGCGATGATCAGCGCGTCGCAGGTGTAAGTGCCGCTGTCGCCAATGAGTTCGAACGGGCGCTGCTGCAACTTGGCGGTGTGGATGTGGTCGTAAACGATCTCTGTGGCAAAGCGCTCGGCGTGTTTTTGCATGCGCTCCATCAGCACCGGGCCGGTCAGGCCTTCGACGTCGCCGGGCCAGTTGTCGACTTCGACGGTGGTGGTGAGCTGACCACCGGCCTGCAGCCCGGTAATCACCACCGGTTTGAGGTTGGCCCGGGCGGCGTACACGGCGGCGCTGTAACCGGCAGGGCCGGAGCCGAGAATGATCAGGCGTGAATGCTTCGCTGCGTTCATCAAATACACCTCATAAGCCTTTGTCACAAAAGACAATGCATGCTCAAATTGAACCGCAGGATTTGTGGCAATGGCTATGCTCTGCTATGGGTTTTGAAGCATGGCATCAGCCGCACAAACCCGTACAATGCCGGGCTGTTACAGAATATTTGTAGGGCGCTGTGTTTATGGCTGTGTTTATAAAAGCTGCGGCACAGTGTTAAAAGTAGTCTCAGATGCGCCGGTTCACTTTTTTACCTGCCTGGATTGGGCAGTTTTTTATCGTCATTCAATAGATGGACGCGCCCCGGGCGCAGGAAAAGAAGCGTTTTGAAGAAATCCACCGCAGCACCAAAAACAGTCGTTCCGCTCTGGCGCCAGCAATTGCACTACCGGCTCAAGGAAGGTGCATTGATCGCCATCGGTGCCTTGTGCCTGTTCCTGATGATGGCCTTGCTGACCTACGGCAAGGATGATCCCGGCTGGAGCCACAACAGCAAGATCGACGACGTGCAGAACTTCGGCGGCCCGGCCGGTTCCTACAGCGCAGACATCCTGTTCATGGTGCTGGGTTACTTCGCGTACATCTTCCCGCTGCTGCTGGCGGTCAAGGCCTATCAGATCTTCCGTCAACGTCACGAGCCGTGGCAGTGGAGCGGCTGGCTGTTCTCATGGCGCCTGATCGGTCTGGTGTTCCTGGTGCTGTCGGGCGCCGCGCTGGCGCATATTCATTTTCATGCCGCCACCGGTTTGCCGGCGGGAGCGGGCGGGGCGCTGGGCGAAAGCCTTGGTGATCTGGCGCGCAACGCGCTGAATATCCAGGGCAGCACGCTGTTGTTCATTGCGCTGTTCCTGTTCGGCCTGACCGTGTTTACCGATCTGTCGTGGTTCAAGGTAATGGACGTGACCGGCAAGATCACTCTGGACCTGTTCGAATTGTTCCAGGGCGCGGTCAACCGCTGGTGGTCGGCGCGTACCGAGCGCAAGCAACTGGTTGCGCAACTGCGTGAAGTCGATGACCGCGTCCACGATGTGGTGGCGCCGACCGTCACCGACAAGCGTGAACAGGCCAAAGTCAAAGAGCGCCTGATCGAGCGTGAGCAGGCCCTGAGCAAGCACATGTCCGATCGCGAGAAGCAGGTGCCGCCGGTCATTGCCCCGGCTCCGGTCAAGGCGCCAGAACCAAGCAAGCGCGTGCAGAAAGAGAAGCAGGCGCCGTTGTTCGTCGACAGCGCCGTGGAAGGCACCTTGCCGCCGATCTCGATTCTCGATCCTGCGGAAAAGAAACAACTCAATTATTCGCCGGAATCCCTGGCTGCGGTCGGCCACTTGCTGGAGATCAAGCTCAAGGAGTTCGGCGTCGAAGTCACCGTGGACTCGATTCATCCTGGCCCGGTGATTACCCGTTACGAAATCCAGCCTGCCGCCGGCGTCAAAGTCAGCCGCATTGCCAACCTGGCGAAAGACCTTGCACGTTCGCTGGCCGTGACCAGTGTACGGGTGGTCGAGGTGATTCCGGGCAAGACCACGGTCGGTATCGAGATTCCCAACGAAGACCGGCAGATCGTGCGTTTCTCCGAAGTGCTGTCGACCCCCGAGTACGACAACTTCAAATCGCCGGTCACCCTGGCCCTGGGCCACGACATCGGCGGCAAACCGGTCATCACCGACCTGGCGAAGATGCCGCACCTGCTGGTGGCTGGTACCACCGGTTCCGGTAAGTCGGTGGGGGTGAACGCGATGATCCTGTCGATCCTGTTCAAATCCGGCCCGGACGACGCCAAGCTGATCATGATCGACCCGAAAATGCTCGAACTGTCGATCTACGAAGGCATTCCGCACCTGTTGTGCCCGGTAGTGACCGACATGAAGGACGCCGCCAACGCCCTGCGCTGGAGCGTTGCGGAGATGGAACGTCGCTACAAGCTGATGGCGAAGATGGGGGTGCGTAACCTGTCCGGCTTCAACGCCAAGGTCAAGGAAGCGCAGGATGCCGGCGAGCCGTTGAGCGATCCGCTGTACAAGCGCGAAAGCATTCACGACGAAGCGCCGCTGCTGCAGAAGCTGCCGACCATCGTTGTGGTGGTCGACGAATTCGCCGACATGATGATGATCGTCGGCAAGAAGGTTGAAGAGCTGATTGCGCGTATTGCGCAAAAGGCGCGTGCCGCCGGCATTCACTTGATCCTCGCGACCCAGCGGCCATCGGTGGACGTGATCACCGGTCTGATCAAGGCCAACATTCCGACGCGTATGGCGTTCCAGGTGTCGAGCAAGATCGACTCGCGGACCATCATCGATCAGGGCGGCGCCGAGCAACTGCTCGGTCACGGTGACATGCTCTACATGCCACCGGGCACCAGCCTGCCAATCCGGGTGCACGGCGCGTTCGTTTCCGACGATGAAGTACACCGCGTGGTGGAAGCCTGGAAACTGCGTGGCGCACCGGAATACAACGATGACATCCTCAACGGTGTCGAAGAGGCGGGCAGCGGCTTTGAAGGCAGCAGCGGTGGCGGCGACGGTGATGATCCGGAGACCGACGCGCTGTATGACGAAGCCGTGCAGTTCGTCCTGGAAAGCCGCCGGGCGTCGATTTCCGCGGTACAGCGCAAGCTGAAGATCGGTTACAACCGCGCTGCGCGCATGATCGAAGCCATGGAAATGGCCGGGGTCGTCACCTCGATGAACACCAACGGTTCGCGTGAAGTTCTGGCCCCGGGGCCGGTTCGCGACTGACTGCAAAAGCAAAAGGCGGGACAATGATGTGCCGCCGCTCTCCCAACGAGTATTCAAGAGGACTCCCATGCGTCTTATCCGCATGCTGTTGCCAGTACTGGCGCTGACCACGTTCACGGCCCACGCCGACGACAAGGACGTGGCGCGTCTGACCCAACTGCTGGAAACATCGAAAACCCTGACCGCGAACTTCTCGCAGCTGACCCTCGACGGCAGCGGCACGCAGTTGCAGGAAACTCGCGGTGATATGGTTCTGCAGCGTCCGGGCCTGTTCTACTGGCACACCGAAGCGCCAAACGAGCAGACCATGGTCTCTGATGGCAAGAAGGTCACCCTGTGGGACCCGGATCTGGAACAAGCCACCATCAAGAAGCTCGACGAGCGTTTGACCCAGACCCCGGCGCTGCTGCTGTCCGGTGACGTGTCGAAGATCAGCCAGAGCTTCGAGATCAGCGCGAAAGAGGCGGGCGGCGTGATCGACTTCACCCTCAAGCCGAAAACCAAGGACACCCTGTTCGACAGCCTGCGCCTGTCGTTCCGTAACGGCCTGGTCAATGACATGCAACTGATCGACAGCGTCGGCCAGCGCACCAACATCCTGTTCACTGGGGTCAAGGCCAACGAAGCGGTGTCGGCGTCGAAGTTCAAGTTCGACATCCCGAAGGGTGCGGACGTCATTCAGGAATAAACCCCGGATCCCGGGTCGGGCTCTTGTGGCTTGGAGCCTTTGTGGCGAGGGAGCTTGCTCCCGCTGGGGCGCGAAGCGGCCCCGCTCTTGAATCAAAAGCGGGGACTGCTACGCAGTCCAGCGGGAGCAAGCTCCCTCGCCACAGGTGTTCCAACAGGCTTTAAGACAATCAGAGGTTTCAACGCTACGTGATGGATCTGTTTCGCAGTGCACCGATTGCCCAGCCACTGGCCGCGCGTTTGCGCGCGACCAATCTGGATGAGTACGTCGGTCAGGAGCACGTGCTCGCTCGCGGCAAGCCTCTGCGTGAGGCGCTGGAGCAGGGTGCCCTGCATTCGATGATCTTCTGGGGCCCGCCGGGGGTGGGCAAGACCACCCTGGCGCGATTGCTCGCGGAAGTCTCGGATGCGCACTTCGAGACGGTCTCGGCGGTACTCGCCGGGGTCAAGGAGATCCGTCAGGCCGTTGAAATCGCCAAGCAGCAGGCCGGGCAGTACGGCAAGCGCACGATCCTGTTCGTCGATGAAGTGCACCGCTTCAACAAATCGCAGCAGGATGCCTTCCTGCCCTATGTCGAGGACGGTACGCTGATTTTCATCGGCGCCACCACCGAAAACCCTTCGTTTGAATTGAACAACGCGCTGCTGTCGCGGGCCCGCGTCTATGTGCTGAAAAGCCTCGACGAAACGGCGCTGCGCAAACTGGTGCACCGCGCGCTCACCGAAGAGCGCGGGCTGGGCAAGCGCAACCTGACCCTCAGTGATGAAGGCTTCCAGATGCTGCTGTCGGCCGCCGATGGCGATGGCCGGCGCCTGCTCAATCTGCTGGAGAACGCCTCGGACCTGGCCGAAGACAACAGCGAGATGGGCACCGAGCTGCTGCAAAGCCTGCTCGGCGACACCCGGCGGCGCTTCGACAAGGGCGGCGAAGCGTTCTACGACCAGATCTCGGCGCTGCACAAGTCAGTGCGCGGCTCCAACCCCGATGGCGCGCTGTACTGGTTCGCGCGGATGATCGATGGCGGCTGCGATCCGTTGTACCTGGCGCGGCGCGTGGTGCGCATGGCCAGCGAAGACATCGGCAACGCTGACCCGCGCGCGCTGAGCCTGTGCCTGGCGGCGTGGGAAGTGCAGGAGCGTCTTGGCAGCCCCGAAGGCGAACTGGCGGTGGCTCAGGCCATCACCTATCTGGCCTGCGCGCCAAAAAGCAACGCGGTGTACATGGGTTTCAAGACCGCGCTGCGCGCCGCTGCCGAGTACGGTTCGCTGGAAGTGCCGCTGCACTTGCGCAATGCACCGACCAAGCTGATGAAGCAACTGGGCTATGGCGACGAATACCGTTACGCCCACGACGAACCGGATGCCTATGCCGCTGGCGAAGATTATTTCCCGGAAGAACTCGAGCCGATCCCGTTCTATCAACCGGTGCCTCGTGGCCTGGAATTGAAGATCGGCGAGAAGCTCAACCACCTCGCGCAACTTGACCGTTTAAGCCCAAGGCAGCGGAGAAAATAGTGCTTCCATTGATCGTTGCGGTCTCCGTCGGCGGGATTGCCGGCACGCTGTTGCGCTTCGCCACCGGCAATTGGGTCAGTGCCAATTGGCCGCGGCACTTCTATACCGCGACGCTGGCCGTTAATATCGTGGGCTGTCTGCTGATTGGCGTGTTGTACGGCCTGTTTTTGATACGCCCGGAGGTGCCGATCGAGGTGCGCGCCGGGTTGATGGTCGGCTTCCTCGGGGGGCTGACGACTTTTTCATCCTTTTCACTGGATACGGTGCGCCTGCTGGAAAGCGGGCAAGTGCCGCTGGCCCTGGGCTATGCGGCGATCAGCGTATTCGGCGGGCTGCTCGCGACGTGGGCCGGCCTGTCCTTGACCAAACTTTGATAACGAGAAACCGACATGCTCGATTCCAAACTGTTACGTAGCAACCTTCAGGACGTAGCGGACCGCCTGGCTTCCCGTGGCTTTGCCCTGGATACCGCGCGCATCGAAGCGCTGGAAGAACAGCGCAAGACCGTCCAGACCCGCACCGAAGCACTGCAGGCTGAGCGTAACGCGCGTTCCAAATCCATCGGTCAGGCCAAGCAGCGCGGCGAAGACATCGCGCCGCTGATGGCGGACGTCGAGCGCATGGCGGGCGAGCTGAGTGCCGGTAAAGTCGAGCTGGACGCGATCCAGACCGAGCTGGACTCGATCCTGCTGGGTATCCCCAACCTGCCGCACGAATCGGTACCGGTCGGCAAGGACGAAGACGACAACGTCGAAGTGCGCCGCTGGGGCACGCCGACGCAGTTCGATTTCGAAGTGAAAGACCACGTTGCACTGGGCGAGAAGTTCGGCTGGCTGGATTTCGAAACCGCCGCCAAGCTGTCCGGCGCACGTTTCGCCCTGCTGCGCGGCCCGATTGCCCGTCTGCACCGCGCACTGGCGCAGTTCATGATCAACCTGCACGTCAACGAGCATGGCTACGAAGAGGCTTACACGCCTTATCTGGTTCAGGCCCCGGCGCTGCAAGGCACCGGTCAGCTGCCGAAGTTCGAAGAAGACCTGTTCAAGATCGCTCGCGAAGGCGAAGCCGATCTGTACCTGATCCCGACCGCCGAAGTGTCGCTGACCAACATTGTGGCCGGTGAAATCGTCGACTCGAAACTGCTGCCGATCAAGTTCGTCGCGCACACCCCGTGCTTCCGCAGCGAAGCCGGTGCGTCGGGTCGCGACACCCGCGGCATGATCCGTCAGCACCAGTTCGACAAGGTTGAAATGGTCCAGATCGTCGAGCCGTCGACTTCGATGCAAGCGCTGGAAGGCCTGACTGCCAACGCCGAAAAAGTCCTGCAACTGCTGGGTCTGCCTTACCGCACCCTGGCGCTGTGCACCGGCGACATGGGCTTCAGCGCCGTGAAGACCTACGACCTCGAAGTGTGGATTCCGAGCCAGGACAAGTACCGCGAAATTTCCTCGTGCTCCAACTGCGGCGATTTCCAGGCCCGTCGTATGCAAGCGCGTTTCCGCAACCCGGAAACCGGCAAGCCTGAGCTGGTGCACACCCTCAACGGTTCCGGTCTGGCTGTCGGTCGTACCCTGGTTGCCGTGCTGGAAAACTACCAGCAGGCCGACGGTTCGATCCGCGTGCCGGACGTGCTGAAGCCGTACATGGGTGGCCTTGAGGTCATCGGCTAAATGAAATATCTGCCGCTGTTTCACAACCTGCGCGGCAGTCGTGTGTTGGTTGTCGGTGGGGGGGAAATTGCCTTGCGCAAATCCCGCCTGCTGGCCGATGCCGGTGCGCTGCTGCGGGTGGTCGCACCTGAAATCGAAGCGCAACTGCGCGAACTGGTCAGCGCCAGCGGTGGCGAATGTCTGCTGCGTGGTTACGTGGAAACGGACCTGGACGGTTGCGGGCTGATCATCGCCGCTACCGACGATGAAACGCTCAACGCTCAGGTCTCCAGCGATGCCCATCGGCGTTGCGTGCCGGTCAATGTGGTCGATGCGCCGCATCTGTGCAGCGTGATCTTCCCGGCGATCGTCGACCGTTCGCCGCTGATCATTGCGGTGTCCAGCGGTGGCGATGCGCCGGTGTTGGCGCGGCTGATTCGCGCCAAGATCGAAACCTGGATTCCTTCGACCTACGGCCAGTTGGCCGGTCTTGCCGCGCGTTTCCGCAATCAGGTGAAAAACCTGTTTCCGGACGTGCAGCAGCGCCGTGGTTTCTGGGAAGACGTGTTTCAGGGCCCGATTGCCGATCGACAACTGGCCGGGCAGGGCACTGAAGCCGAGCGTCTGTTGCAGGCCAAGATCGATGGCGAGGCGACCGTTACCAATGGTGAGGTGTATCTGGTGGGCGCGGGACCCGGTGATCCGGACCTGCTGACCTTCCGCGCCTTGCGCCTGATGCAGCAAGCCGATGTGGTGCTGTACGACCGCTTGGTCGCGCCGGCGATTCTCGAATTGTGCCGTCGCGATGCCGAACGCATTTACGTCGGCAAGCGTCGCTCTGATCATGCGGTGCCACAGGATCAGATCAACCAGCAACTGGTGGATCTGGCCAAGGCCGGCAAACGCGTGGTGCGCTTGAAGGGCGGTGATCCGTTCATCTTCGGCCGTGGCGGTGAAGAGATCGAAGAGCTGGCGGCCCACGGGATTCCGTTCCAGGTGGTGCCGGGGATCACGGCGGCCAGCGGTTGCGCGGCGTATGCCGGGATTCCGCTGACCCATCGCGATTACGCGCAGTCGGTGCGCTTCGTCACCGGTCACCTGAAGGACGGGTCCACCGATCTGCCGTGGGCCGACCTCGTCGCCCCGGCGCAGACGCTGGTGTTCTATATGGGGCTGGTGGGCTTGCCGGTGATCTGCGAGCAGTTGATCAGGCACGGTCGCAGCGCGGACACCCCGGCGGCATTGATTCAGCAGGGCACCACGGTCAATCAGCGGGTCTTCACGGGTACGCTGGCCGATTTGCCGCGCCTGGTGGCGGAGCATGAAGTGCATGCGCCGACGCTGGTGATCGTCGGCGAAGTGGTGCAGCTGCGCGAGAAGCTGGCGTGGTTCGAAGGGGCTCAGGCGCAAGTCTGAAACCTCGTCGCCCTCATTCGCGAGCAAGCTCGCTCCCACATCAGATTTGTGAACGACACAGATTCAATGTGGGAGCGAGCTTGCTCGCGAAGAGGCCCTCAAAAACGCTGAAACAATTAACCCCTTTGCCAAACTCCTTTCCCGCCCAACCGCGCCCGATCATGGGCCACGGTGAAGTCCTGCTCAGGCCCCTTCGGCACCACACCGGTCGGATTGATGGTCTTGTGGCTACCGTAGTAATGATTCTTGATGTGCTGAAAATCCACCGTCTCGCCAATCCCCGGCCACTGATACAGCTCTCGCAGCCAGTTCGACAGGTTCGGGTAATCGGCAATCCGCCGCAGATTGCACTTGAAGTGCCCGTGGTACACCGCATCGAAGCGAATCAGCGTGGTGAACAGTCGCACATCGGCCTCGGTCAGGTACTCGCCAGTCAAGTAGCGGTTGGCGTCCAGCACCCGCTCCAGATGATCCAGCTCTGCAAACACCTCATCGAACGCCTCTTCATAAGCCTGTTGCGAGGTGGCGAAGCCGGCGCGATACACGCCGTTGTTCACCGCCGGATAAATCCGCTCGTTCAATGCATCGATCTCACCGCGTAATGGCGCCGGGTAGAAGTCCAGCTCGTTACCGGTCAGGCCATCGAAGGCGCTGTTGAACATGCGGATGATTTCCGCCGATTCATTGCTGACGATGCGCTTGAGCTTCTTGTCCCACAGCACCGGCACGGTGACGCGGCCGGTGTAGTCCCGCGCGTCGGCGGTGTAGCGCTGATGCATGAAGTCGAAGTGGTCGAGCTTATCGCCAGTCGAGCCAAGCGTCTTGTCGAAGGTCCAGCCGTTTTCCAGCATCAGCCAGCTGACCACGGACACGTCGATCAGGCTTTCCAGGCCTTTGAGCTTGCGCAGGATCAGCGTGCGGTGTGCCCACGGGCAGGCGAGGGAGACATAGAGGTGATAGCGCCCGGCCTCGGCGGCAAAACCACCATCACCGCTCGGCCCGGGCTGGCCGTCAGTGGTGACCCAGTTACGGCGTTGCGCCTGTTCGCGCTGGAACGCGCCGTCCTTGCTGCTTTCGTACCACTTGTCCTGCCAGTGGCCATCGACGAGTAAACCCATGATCAAGACTCCTGAATCCAATAAGCGTTGGAGCCGAGTCTATTCCGATGAGTTCGAACAAAAAGCGCAAAGATCGGGCGTCTATGATCGGTTATATCGATTTGTTGCGTGCGGCCCAGTATTGCTCGGCGGTTTCGAACGCTTGCTCGCGGCTTTGACCGAGGCCACGCAGGGCCAGGGCCATGGTCGAGATCAGGGCCATTTGCGGATAGCTGTCGACCACCTCGCCGCGCCACACCGCTTTCAGATGTTCAACGTCCAGCGTGGCCGGTTTGACGTGGCGCTGGCTCGACAGTTGTGGCCATTCTTCATCCCAGCTCTCGCCGCCCTTGGTGCCATAGAGATGGCTGTCGGCATCCGGGTTGATCTCGATCTCGCCGCCGTCGCCCTTGACCACGATCGCCGTGTCGCCGAGCAAACCGCTGGCCTCGCGATGCACCGCTTGATAGCCCGGGTGGAAGATACTTTGCAGACCACAACGGGCGCGCAGTGGATTGAGGATGCGTGCCAGCGAATGGATCGGCGAGCGCAGGCCCATGGTGTTGCGCAGGTCGATCATCTTCTGCAACTGCGGCGCCCAGTCCATCAGCGGCATGAACGCCAGACCGCCGTTGTCCAGTGCGCTGCCGACCTGCTGCCAGGTGCGGCACAGCGGAATGTTCAGCTCGCCAAGCAATTGTTCGGTGTACAGCCGCCCGGCGGTGTGCGCGCCGCCGCCGTGCATGAAGATTCGCACGCCGTTTTGCGCCAGGCACTTGGCCGACAGCAGATACCACGGCAGATGACGTTTCTTGCCGGCGTAGGTCGGCCAGTCCAGATCGACGTTCAGCGTTGGTGCCTGCAAGCGCTCGCGCAAGGCTTCGGTGAAACCGGCCATTTCCTCGGCGCTTTCTTCCTTGTGCCGCAGCAGCATCAGAAAGGCCCCGAGCTGGGTGTCTTCGACTTTGTCGTCGAGCACCATGCCCATGGCTTCCCGGGCTTCTTCACGGGTCAGGTCGCGGGCGCCGCGTTTGCCTTTGCCGAGGATTCGCACGAATTGGGCGAACGGGTGCTCGGCGGGCGTTTCGAGGGTCAGCGCTGGAAAATCGGTCATAAACAGTTCGTCGGTTTGGGCAGGCCCGCCAGTTTCGCGGCGAGTTTGGCGGGGGTGCCTTTGAACAGTCGGTTCAGGTGCAGGCTGTTGCCTTTGTCCGCGCCGAGTTTGAGTGCGGTGTACTTGATCAGCGGGCGCGTGGCCGGTGACAACTGGAACTCGGCGTAGAAGCTGCGCAGCAGTTCGAGGACTTCCCAGTGTTCGGCAGTCAGTTCGATCTCTTCAGCGGCGGCGAGGGCGCTGGCGACGTCATGGGACCAGTCGTCGAGGTCGACCAGAAAGCCGTCCTTGTCCAGTTCGATGGCGCGGGCGCCGACAGTCATCGAGTTCATAGCCAACTGTTGACCTTGTCGTGGTGGATCGACAGTTCGACGAACGCCGGGTAATCGATGGCTTCAGCCCAGTCGGGAGCAACGATGGCGCGGGCCAGCAGGTCTTCGGCGAGGGCGAATAGCTTGACTCGGCGTGCGTTCAACGTAGCGAATGGCGCAGTGCCCGGTTGCAGGGCGTAGACTGCATCGCCGGATAACAGCAACGCGTCAGCAGCGCCGATCACGCGCAGGCAACTGCTCAGGCGCTCGTCGCCGAACGGGGAATGAGACAACACATGCAAAGTCGACATCAGAGGGTGATCACCTGGTCGTAACGGTCAATGAGGGCGGTGATTTCGCTGGCGCCGAGTGGCTGCGCTTCGTCCAGCGACAGCGTGCTCAGGCCACGGGCGCTGGCGCTGTCGGTGCAGTAGAACAGTTCTTCAACGCCGAACATCGGCAGCGCCTGCAGGTTGGCGCTGAGGTCTTTCTGTTGCAGGGCCTTGGCGTTCTGCCCGGCGGCCAGTTGCAACACGCCGTCATCGAGAAACAGCAGGCCGATCGGCAGATCGAACGCGCCGCCGGCCAGTACGATGTCCAGCGCTTCGCGGGCGCCGGGGCCGGACCACGGCGACTGGCGGCTGATGATCAACAGGGATCTGGCCATCTCACGCGCCTCCGAAACAGATCAGGCGATCGGCGTCCTGCACCGCATCGTGCAACTGGCCGAGGCCGGACAATTCCCACGGCGCGCTGACCGCGACCGCCTCACGCTGGTAGCGCCTGGCTTCTTCGTCATTCAGTGCGCCACGGCGCAAGGCGGCGGCGATGCACACCACGCCGTCCAGTTGCTGCTCGCTGATGAATGTGCGCCACTGTTTGGGCAGGTCCAGTTCGTCCTGCGGGGTGACCACCGCGTCCGAGGCGTTGTACACGCCGTCCTGATAGAAAAACAGCCGGACAATCTCATGCCCGCCGGCCAGCGCAGACTGCGCAAACAGCAGGGCGCGGCGCGAGGAGGGCGCATGGGCGGCGGAAAACAGCGCGATGGCGAACTTCATGACGGACTCGATCAGCAAAACTGCGGCCATGATAAAGCTTTATCGAGGCAGCCGCGAAACCCAAGTTGTACACACCGATTGCGCGGGAATAACTGTCCGCCTGCAGCTACCGGTCACAGCGCAAATCCATGTAGGAGCTGCGGCACGCTGCGATCTTTTGATCTTTACAAGCAAGATCAAGAGATCGCAGCCTCGTTTCACTCGTCAGCTCCTACAGGGGATTTGAGTGAAGCCTCAATCAGCGGGGCATATAGCCTAGTTGCCAACGACGCGGAATCGTCAGCGACAGCACGCCCAGCGCCGCCGCCAGCAAGCCGCTGGCGAACAATGCCCGAAGCCCGAAATGCTGTTCCAGCACCGCGCCGAGAATTGCGCCGATGAACATCCCGCTCCACGGCACCAGTTGCACCCGCCAGCCGTTCCGGCGTTCGCCGAGCATCCAGCGCCCCAGTCCACGGCCGAAGCGCGACAGCGCTCCGGTCACGTAGGTCAGGCCGACCGGCAGACCGTTCACTTCCTCGACCGCCGCATTGAGCATGCCCATCGCGATGATCGCCGCCAGCAGCGCCGGCAGTTGCGTGTCATATGGCCAGGCCGCCGCCAGGCAGAGCAGGGTGGCGATGCACAGTAACAAGGGCAATGTGCGCCGCCCACCGAGGCGCCCGATCACGATCCCCAAGGCGTTACCGATCACGAAGGTGACGACGAGGATGATCAGGCGCAAGGTCAGTCCGAGGTCGCCGTCACTGATCGCCACCGCCAGCCGCGTGGTGTTGCCGCTCATGAACGAAACGAAATCGCCGCTGGCCATGAAGCCGATCGCGTCGGTCATGCCGGCCAGCACTGACAGGCTGGCGACCAGCGCCAGACCGATGCGGCCGCGCCATTTCTGCCGGTGCAGATGCCCGGAAGTGGCGCGGTGAGTCGAAGTGGAGGGCAGCATCGGCGACGATATCCTTCAGCGGCGGTTACGGTTCCAACCCATAAAGATCGCAGTAATCCGCCCAGCTCATGTGCGCCATTTCCGCCACCTCACGGTGTACCTCCATGCGCTGGGCCTGATAGTCCTCGGGCGTTGCCGCCGTAAGAAGCAAGGTCAGTTCCCAAGCGAACAGGCCTTGATTCTCCGCCTCGGCCTCGAAGGCTTCGTGCAGGCGTTCTTCACGGTACTGTGCCGGGGTTTCGCCCTTGGCCTGAGCCAGCAGCGGGTTGAGATGATCGAGGGTTTCGCGCAGTTCGGGGCGTGCGTCGAGAAACAGTTTCAGGGCTTGTTCATGTCGCTGGTCGGTGGGCGCCATGTAGGTTCCTTGTGAGGCTGATGACCCTAGGGTGCCGGAGCGGCCGGTGTGTGTCGCGCTATAAATGCAGTAAAGCAGAACGATTTTGCCTGTTGCGGTGATACAGTCCGCTTTTTTCTGAATGAGCGAATGCAATGCGAATTCTGATGGTAGCGCTGGCCGCGAGCGTGCTGGCCGGTTGCGCGGGTTCGGTGATGGACGATTCTCGCACCAAAGCCCCGTACAAGGTTCTGACCTCGGACAAGCCCGAGAAAGTCGTGGCTCAGTGCGTGCAATTCGCCTGGCAGGACGAAGCGGTATTTGGCGTGGATGCCGGCGCGTATCTGCAACCGGGCAAGAAGGGTGGCTCGACCGTGTACACGCGCTCGGCGGAGTCGTTTGTCGATGTGACCAGCGATGCGTCGGGCACGGTGCTCAACTACTACGCGCAGAAGGATGATTTTGTTGCCAAGCGCCGATTGGCGGGGTTGGCGACCTGTCTTTGATATTGCGCTGAAGCGGCTGCCGTCTTCGCCAGCAGGCTGGCTCCCACACTGGATTTGTGTTCGCCACCGATCCTGTAGGAGTGAGCCTGCTCGCGATAGGGCCAGTGAATTCAACCGATCAAGCGCTTCTGGAAATAATGCCGACTATGCCCCGGCGGGTAGTCGACAATCTCGCCAAACTGGCTGAATCCCAGCTTCTCGTAGAACGCCGGCGCCTGAAAATCGAAGGTGTCCAGCCAGATGCCCAGGCAGTTCTTCTCTCTGGCCAGATTTTCCGCCATGGCCATCAATTCCGAACCGATGCGTTGCCCGCGACCCTGTTCCGGTACGCACAGCAATTCAATGTACATCCAGGTAAAAATCACCCGGCCATACAAACCGCCGAGTATCGCGTCGTGTTCATCGCGCACCAGCAGGGCGAAGGGCTCCGACTTGGAGCCGCCGGTCTGGGCGTCGTTATAGGCAATCAAAGGCTCGAGGATGGCCTTGCGCTGTTCTTCCGTAGGGCTCTGCGACAGCTCGATTCGCAACGTCATGTGCAACTTCCTTGTGAGATGAACCGCCAGCCTATCCTGTGCAAGGAGCATCTTCCAAGTCCTTGCTCATCCCGTTGGAACCGCCGCTGTCGCGCCGGGGTCTAGCCTTTACAGCGTCATTCCGAACGCGGTTGATGAGGATCCCCCATGAACATTTTCGAAGCCCTTCGCGAAAGCCACGACCGCCAGCGCAATTACGCCAAAGCCCTGGTCGAAACCAGCGGCGACACCCCGGAGCGGGTTGAGGCCTACAAGCAGCTCAAGTCCGAACTCCAGGCCCATGAAACCGCCGAAGAACGCCACTTCTATATCCCGTTGATGGAGTTCGACAACGGCGTCGACCTCAGCCGTCACGCCATCTCCGAACACCATGAAATGGACGAGATGATGGAAGAGCTGGACGAGACAGAAATGTCCAGCCCGGCCTGGCTGGCCACCGCGAAAAAACTCTCGGACAAGGTCCACCACCATCTGAAGGAAGAAGAGCAGAAGTTCTTCCAGATGGCTGGCAAGCTGCTCAACGAAAAGCAGAAAGAGCAACTCGCAGGGCAATATGAAAAGGAATACCAGGCACAACTGGAGTGAGGGGATGATTGCAGGTTTTTGCTGTGCCGGCGTGTAGGCCTTTAGCCATGCGTCAGGTGAGCGTTGTCGCAAATGACTGTATATTCATCCAGTATTTTCGGGGTTTTCCGCTTGAGCCGTCGATGGCCTGCGACAAAACCGCCGATGGACAAAAAATCCACCTCCGTTAGCTTGAAGGCCTCTCCTCGGACAGGAGAGTTCTTAAATCAACGGAGTGAAAAACATGAACCAACCACAAGCTCAAACCCAACTGCGACACGGTCGCGTCACCTCTCCAGCCAGCCGCGGTGCGGTAGCCATCGAGCAAGGATTGCTCGGTGCCTGGCAGGTCAACGAAATGGAAGGCGGCAAGAACTTCCCGGCGCTGATCGCAGGGCCTTTTCCTGCGCCGTATGGCAGCGACAGTGACAGCGTCACGCCGCCCGCCGACGGTTACATCCTCAGCGGTGGCAAGACCGATGCCCGTGACTGCGTGAACTTCACCGACGAGGAAATGAGCAAAAAGCTCAACCGTCCGTTCAGTTGGCCACTGCTCAGTGTCACCCCGGGCCAGACGCTGGAAGTGAAATGGGAATACACCGCGCCGCACACCACCCGCGGCTACCGCTGGATGATCACCAAGGATGGCTGGGATCCGAAGCAACGTATTTCCCGTGCGCAGCTCGAAGCGCAGCCTTTCGCCGAAGACTTCTACACTCAGGTGCCGTATTACAACTATCCGGGTGAACTGAAGGCCAAGGTCAATCATTCGGTGAAATTGCCGGCCAACAAAAAGGGCCGTCACGTCATCGTGCTGATGTGGATCGTCGCCAACACCGGTAACGCGTTCTATCAGGCGTTCGACGTCGACTTCAAATAACGGCGTTACGCTCAACCCACAGGTTCTGAAGGATTAGAACATGTCAAATATCGACTTCACACTCGTGCAAAACCAGGCGGCTGACGCGGCTTCGCTGATGCCGAGCATCGCCGGCAAAAAAATACTCATGGGCTTCTGGCACAACTGGCCGGCGGGTCCGAGTGACGGCTACCGTCAGGGCCGTTTCGCCGAAATCGCTCTGGAAGCGGTGCCCAAAGAGTACAACGTGGTCGCCGTGGCGTTCATGAAGGGCAGCGGAATTCCGACCTTCAAGCCCTACAACGTCTCCGATGCCGAGTTCCGGCGTCAGGTCGGCGTGCTCAACAGCCAGGGGCGGGCGGTGCTGCTGTCCCTGGGTGGCGCCGATGCGCACATCGAGTTGCGGGCCGGACAGGAGCAACCACTGGCCAATGAAATCATTCGTCTGGTGGAAACTTATGGCTTCGATGGGCTGGACATCGATCTTGAACAGAGCGCGATTGATTTCGCGGCCAACAAGACCGTGCTGCCGGCCGCGCTGAAACTGGTCAAGGATCACTACGCAGGCCAGGGCAAGCACTTCATCATCAGCATGGCCCCGGAGTTTCCGTACCTGACCACCAACGGCAAATACGTCGGTTACCTGCAGGCGCTGGAAGGCTATTACGACTTCATCGCGCCGCAGTTCTACAACCAGGGCGGCGACGGGGTCTGGGTGCCGGAAGCCAATAATGGCAATGGCGCTTGGATCGCGCAGAACAACGATGCGCTGAAAGAGGACTTCCTCTATTACCTGACCGAAAGTCTGGTGACCGGCACCCGGGGTTTCAGCAAAATCCCGGCGGACAAATTCGTCATCGGCCTGCCGGCCAACGTCGATGCGGCCGCCACCGGTTATGTGATCGACAGCACCGCGGTGGGCAATGCGCTCAAGCGTCTGGCGATCAAAGGGCTGCCGATCAAGGGGCTGATGACCTGGTCGGTGAACTGGGACAACGGCGTCAGCAAGGATCGCGTGCCGTACAATTGGGAGTTCAGCCGGCGTTATGGGCCGCTGATTCATGGCGCCCGAACAGCGGAGCAGGAAACGGACGACGCGTTGTCGCGCCTCGCCCGTTAACCGCAAATAAAGAAGCCCGGTAGCGCTGCCGGGCTTTTTTTGTGCGCGCGATTAATCGACTATGGGCGTTTTCCGATGACACAAGGATCAGGCTTCATGACCAAGACAGCCGAGCGGGTCAACATTGTCGACACTGAGGTGTTGTCCCACGACTGGTACCTGTTGAAGAAGATCACCTTCGACTACCTGCGCAACAACGGCGACTGGCAGCGGCAGACCCGCGAAGTCTACGACCGTGGCAATGGTGCGGCGATCCTGTTGTTCAACCGCGTACAGCGCACGGTGGTGCTGACCCGCCAATTCCGCCTGCCGGTGTTCGTCAACGGTCACGATGGATTGCTGATCGAAGTAGCGGCGGGACTGCTGGAAGGTGCGGCGCCGGAACAGCGGATTCGCGACGAGGCCGAAGAAGAAACCGGCTACCGCGTGCACGACGTGAAGAAGGTATTCGAGGCTTACATGAGCCCCGGTTCGGTGACCGAAAAGCTGCACTTCTTTATTGCCGAGTACGACGCGAAGTCGAAGGTCAGCGAGGGTGGCGGATTGGAAGAGGAAACCGAAGAGCTGGAAGTGCTCGAGTGGGGCTTCGATGAAGCACTCGCGGCGTTCCAGCGTGGCGAGATCTGCGATGCCAAGACCATCATGCTGTTGCAGTACGCAGCAATGAATAACCTTTTCAACACCTGATTCAGCGTCAATCCATTGTGGCGAGGGAGCTTGCTCCCGCTGGGCTGCGCAGCGGCCCCAGGTTTTTGCCAGTGCTACGCACTGGAGCGGGAGCAAGCTCCCTCGCCACACGATGGCATTTGCAGGGTTAAAACAGGTCGCCTGTTCTACCGACATCAGACCATTCACCACCCTCCAGCACCAGCAACCGCTCTTTGGCCTCAAGCCCACCCGCAAACCCGGTCAATTTCCCCGACGCACCAATCACCCGATGACACGGCGCCACAATCGAAATCGGATTGCGCCCATTCGCCGCTCCCACCGCGCGCACGGCTGTCGGATTGCCGATCTGCTCGGCGATCTGGCTGTAAGTGCGGGTTTCGCCAAACGGAATGGTCAGCAACGCCGCCCAGACCTTTTTCTGAAAATCGGTGCCGACAAAATCCAGCTCCAGTTCGAAGCGATCACGGCCGCCGGCAAAATATTCTTCGAGCTGCTGTGCGGTTTTGCGCAGTACCGGATTGTCCGGTTCCTCTGTCATCGGTCCCAGGCGCACGCGATTGGGTTTGTCGTTTTCCCAGAGGATGGCCGCCAGTCGCAAGCCGTTCGCGACCAGCTTCAATTCGCCGACCGGCGAGGGCAGGGTGATGAACGTGTAGGCCATGGGCAAAACTCCGGATCGGCGCGGCAAAGGCGTCCAGCATACTGCCTGAGCGGGGAGGCGCAAATCGTAATAGCGACCATACTGCTAGGTGCTTTTGCAGCGTTCCCCTCTGTTCTGCACAGAATCCAATAACAAAAAAGAGATCTACTCATGAAGTACGAACCTTTGGCCAAAACGCTGATCGCGACTTCACTGGCACTGAGCTGCCTGATGGCCCACGCCGCTTCGGTGGCCCCGGTGGCCGCCGAGAACGGCATGGTGGTCACCGCCCAACACCTGGCCTCCCATGTCGGCGTCGATGTGTTGAAAAACGGCGGCAATGCGGTGGATGCAGCGGTCGCTGTGGGCTATGCGCTGGCGGTGGTGTATCCCGCGGCTGGCAACCTCGGCGGTGGCGGTTTCATGACCATTCAACTGGCGGACGGGCGCAAGACCTTTCTCGACTTCCGCGAAAAAGCCCCGCTGGCGGCGACTGCCAACATGTACCTGGACAAGGACGGCAACGTCGTTCCCGATCTGAGCACCCGTGGTCACCTCGCCGTGGCGGTGCCGGGCACCGTGTCGGGTATGGAGCTGGCGCTGAGCAAGTACGGCACCAAACCGCGCAAGGACATGATCGCCCCGGCGATCAAACTGGCTGAAGACGGCTTCGAGCTGGAGCAGGGCGACGTCGATCTGCTGGACTACGCCACCGATGTGTTCAAGAAGGACATGCGTGATTCCGGCTCGATCTTCCTGCACAACGGCGAACCGATGCAGGTCGGGCAGAAACTGGTGCAGAAGGATCTGGCGAAAACCCTGCGCACCATTTCGGAAAAAGGCGCCGACGGCTTCTATAAAGGCTGGGTGGCCGACGCCATCGTCACGTCCAGTCAGGCCAACAAGGGCATCATTACCCAGGCCGACCTCGACAAATACAAGACCCGCGAGCTGGCGCCGGTTGAGTGCGATTACCGTGGCTACCACGTGGTCTCGGCGCCACCGCCAAGCTCCGGCGGGGTGGTGATCTGCGAGATCATGAACATCCTCGAAGGCTATCCGATGAAGGATCTGGGCTTCCATTCGGCCCAGGGCATGCACTACCAGATCGAAGCGATGCGCCACGCTTACGTGGACCGCAACAGCTATCTGGGCGATCCGGATTTTGTGAAGAATCCGATCGAACATCTGCTGGACAAGAACTACGCGACCAAACTGCGTAACGCGATCCAGCCACAGAAGGCTGGCATCTCCGCCGAACTGAAACCCGGCGTCGCCCCGCATGAAGGCAACAACACCACGCACTATTCGATCGTCGACAAATGGGGCAATGCAGTGTCGGTGACTTACACCCTCAACGACTGGTTCGGCGCCGGCGTGATGGCGAGCAAGACCGGGGTGATCCTCAACGACGAGATGGACGACTTCACCTCCAAGGTCGGCGTGCCGAACATGTACGGTCTGGTGCAGGGCGAGGCCAATGCCATCGCCCCGGGCAAAACCCCGCTGTCGTCGATGAGCCCGACCATCGTCACCAAGGATGGCAAAGTGGTCATGGTGGTCGGCACCCCGGGTGGCAGCCGCATCATCACTGCGACCTTGTTGACCATGCTCAATGTCATCGATTACGGCATGGGCTTGCAAGAGGCGGTCGACGCGCCGCGTTTCCACCAGCAATGGATGCCTGAAGAAACCAACCTCGAAGCCTTCGCGGCCAGCCCGGATACGAAGAAGATTCTCGAGAGCTGGGGCCACAAGTTCGCCGGGCCGCAGGACGCCAACCACATCGCCGCGATCCTGGTCGGCGCGCCGTCGCTGGGCGGTAAACCGGTGGGCAAGAACCGTTTCTACGGGGCCAACGATCCACGGCGCAATACCGGGTTGTCACTGGGCTATTGAGAGGCGTAAAAAGGGGGCGGGCTCAGGCCCGGCCCCTGTCTTGAGTATCGATCAAGGAAGACCCATCATGTCTAGCGCATTGCTGATCATCGACGTCCAACAGGCTCTCTGCTCGGGCGAATACCAGTGCTTCGACATTCGCCGCGTCATCGATACCATCAACCAGCTCAGCACTCGCGCGCGCACGGCCGGTGTGCCGGTGGTGCTGATTCAGCATGAAGAAAAGGACAGCCCGCTGGCCCATGGTGCCGAAGGCTGGCAACTGGCCGAAAGCCTGCTGACTGAAACGCAGGACCTGCGCGTACGCAAAACCACCCGGGATTCGTTCTACCAGACTGATCTGCGAAAACTGCTGCCCGGAGAAGACTTCGAACGTCTGATCATTTGCGGCCTGCAGACCGACTACTGCGTCAACGCCACCGTGCGCAGGGCGCATGAACTGGGCTACGACGTGGTGCTCGTCGCGGACGCTCACTCCACCGTCGACAACGGCAACATGAGCGCCGAAGACATCATCGCCGAACACAACAAGGATCTGGCGCACCTGACCGGCGCTACCGGTCGCATCGACGTTAAACCTGCAGCCGGGATCATTTTCTGAGGCCCGAAAATTCCTCTGTCGGTCTTACTGGCCTCATCGCTGGCAAGCCAGCGATGGCGGCGAACCTGTCAATGAAAATGCCAGCTATGCCGACCCAATCGCCAGCAGGCTGGCTCCCGCAGTGATTGGTGGTATTCACAGATTTCATGTACAGCAAAAAATCCCTGTGGGAGCGGGCTTGCTCGCGAAGACGGCAGCACTGACAACACTTCACTGGCATAATCCCGCGCCCCGAAGAATGGAATCTGTCGATGTTGTCTTTCAAACTCCGCCATGCTTTTCCGCTGGCGTGCCTTATGTTTATTCCAGCTGTACACGCCAGCAGTTTCGATTGCGCCAGCGCTGCCAGCCCGACTGAGAAAACCATCTGCACTGATCCCTACATCTCAAGCCTTGATGAAAAGCTGGGTGTGCTGTGGCCGCAGACGTTGGCAAAAGTGGCTGATCCTAAAGCGCTCAAGGCGGATCAGCGGCAATGGCTGAAGAGTCGAAACGGCTGCGCCCAACAGATAGCCTGTCTGCGTCGGGAGTATCTGATGCGAGTTGCCGAACTCGATTACGCGTCCAGGCCTTTCAATTGGGACGCTACGTGGCAGCTGATTCCCACAGGCCCGGCGACAGCTTCAGAAATTACAACCAAACGGCGTGACTCGGCGCATATCACGTTCGACATTTCGGCACAGGAGGGCGGCAACTCTGGCGATCTAAGCGGTGTCGCCTTGTTGAAGGGGAAACAGGCCGATTACGCCGAAGGACAATGTGCGCTGCGTTTTACTGCGATCAACGGGATACTCAATGTATCGCAGGACGGTGCGGATGCCGACTGTGGCGGGGGAATGGGTGTCTTTTACGCGGGTCGTTATGTGGGTTCCGATCAGCCTTTGAAGCTTGATTACGACTTGCTCAGCCTCGGGTTGGCCCGTTCGCTGGAGGAAGACCAAACATTGCGCTCGCTACTCAAGGCGGATTATCAATCGCTGGTAGAGTTTTCTGGCTCGATGATGACAGGCGATCCCAGTGTCGATGTGCCGGGTAGTCAGATCGTCGAGATGTGGATGCGAGGTCTGGGCGCTACCGCCATGTTCATGAGCACGCCTGATAGCCGGTTTTGGGTCATGGTGATGGCCTACGATGGTCAGGGAAAACCTCATGTCCGTTACTACAGCAACGCGCCGCAATGGAAGACGCGTTTACCCGACGTCATGCAGGCCTGGTATCAGCGCAGGTCGGGTGAAACAACGCTGCCGCTGGATTTCATGCCCTGACTATTCAAGTCGCAAACAAAACCCCACGAATCTCCCCAACCCGCGGTGCCACGACGCCCTCCAGCACCATCCGCGTAATCGTCTCTGCTGCCGTCTCATAGTCCTCATCCTGCGGCACTGCGCGTCCGGTGATGCAGCCCATCTGCCAGCCGATGTTGGTGTAGGTGCGGGTTGCCGACCAGATGAACAGCATCAGGTGCTCCGGATCCACCGGCGCCAGCAAGCCGCGCTCGATCCAGCTGCGCAGGCAGTCGACATTGCGTCGGGCTTCGGCGTGCAGCAGGTCGCGGCATTCGTCCGGTAGCTGACGGCCACCGAGCAATAGCTCACCGCTGAACACCTTGGCGATGGCTGGGTGTTCGCGGGTGATGCGGATGCGCGCGGCGACGTAGGCGCGCAGGCCAATCATGGGGTCGTCGCTTTCGCGCAGTGCCGCCGAGGCTTCCAGCAGCGGTTCGACGAACTCCAGCAAAACCTTGGAATAGAGGTTTTCCTTGGTCTGGAAGTAGTAATACAGATTGGCCTTGGGCACGCCGGCACGGGCGGCGATGTCGCGGGTCTGGGTGGCGTCGAAGCCGTTGGCGGCAAACTCTTCGCTGGCGGCGGCGAGGATCAGTTGTTCGTTGCGTACGCGGATGGCACTCATGGGAACACGATGTAAATGGTTGGCATGGGCAGATACTGACAAATTCGGCTTCGCAATATACAAAACTATATAGCGGTGAGGCCAGCTAACTCGCTTGAGAGCGCTATGCTGATTCGATCATCAAAAAAACCGGGGGAGGGAACATGGCCATCAAGGCACTGCGCGCTACGGCGGATGATTTGGAGCCGGTGGCAAAACTGTTTGACGCCTATCGCGGTTTCTATCAGCAACCGTCCAACCTTGAGCAATCCCGCGCCTTTATCGCCGAGCGCATGGCCGGCAACGAGTCGGCTATTTTCCTCGCACTGGATGAAAACGCCGAAGCGCTGGGTTTCGTGCAGTTGTACCCGACGTTTTCTTCGATAGATGCCCATCGCACCTGGTTGCTCAGCGACCTGTTCACCGCACCTGCCGCCCGTGGTCGTGGCATCGGCCGGTTGCTGATGAACACGGCGCGGGACTTTGCCCTGCAGACCGGCGCCAAGGGGCTAGTGCTGGAAACCGCCACCGACAACTTCACTGCACAAGGTTTGTACGAGTCGCTGGGTTATGTGCGCGACACGGGTTACTACACCTACATGCTCGACTTGCGTCAGGACTGACTGACTTTTTGTGTAAATTTCCCGATTCAGTCTTTCCTCAAGCCACTGCTCTCTCTAGAATCCGCCCGGCTTCCGCAATGGAGGCTCTTTGATATCACCTGGCTTGATTCACATAGGGAAGACAACATGCAATTCGGGAAAATCGTGGCGCTGAGCCTGGTGCTCGCGCTGGGCGGTTGTGCCAGTTTCACCAAAGACGAAGTCGCGCCGGTCAAGCTGCCATCGATGGCCAGCTACGCCAACAAGCCCAATGTCTATGTGGATTTCGACTTCTATCAGGGTGAGCCGAAAAGCGCTTCGGCCGTAGAACTGCCGCAGGCGCGAGATCAGCTCAAGCCAGAGCTGCAAAAGATTCTGAGCGATTCGGGTCTGTTCGGCCGTGTCACCCTGGACGAGTTCCAGAAGCAACCGGGCGACTACAGCCTGCGTCTGAAAATGTACAACCATCCGCCGAATGCCGGTTCGATGGTGCTGGCCTTCATCAGTGGTTTCAGCCTGATGGTGATCCCGGCGTACGGCACCGATCAGTACACCATGAGCCTGGAAGCCGTGGACGGCACAGGCCAGGCCCTGACCACCGCAAGCAACCATGATGCGGTCGGAACCTGGTTCGGCATCTGGTTCATTCCGATGATGGGCAACACCCCGAAGGCCGCGATCAACGACACCTTCGCCCGTCAGGTCAATGCGCTGCTCAAGCAGATGATCGACAACAACACCTTGAAATACTCGGCACTCGAGACCCGTACTCCACGGGCCTGATGCCAAAAAAAAGAGCCGCAATCGCGGCTCTTTTTTTGCCCTTACTTCAGGGCCTGGATGAACTGCGGATCGCTGTACAGTTCCTTCAACAGATCGCGCAGCATCGGGTTATAGGCGTTGACCGCATTCGGAATCGCAATGAAACCGAAAAAGCTGCTGCTCCACTGACTGCTGACATTCTTGGTCGCGTCGTAGACCACATTCTGGCCGTTGAGCAGGGTGAAGCGTGCCGCGAGTTGGCCGTCGCCGGTGCCCATGCCGGCCGACAGATTGTTCTTCACCACCAGCACCTTCAGCTGACGCTGGGCCTGTGGATCAAGCAGGCCGGCCTTGCGCAGTTCCTCGGTAATCGCGTCCTGGATATGCGCCGGGATGCTGCCGGACGGCGAGCGCACCGGATTGGCCCGCACGGTCAGCGAACCTTCGCCGGACTCGGCCGTCACCTGTGGATTGCTGACCGCATGCAGGGGTGGGGTCTGCTTGAGCTTCTGGACGTTTTCGAAGCTCGGCTCATAGCGGGTCATGGTCATGCCACAACCTTGCAGCAGCACTGCCAGCATCGGGATCAACAACAGAGACTTTTTCACGGCGTTTCCTTGCGTGAGGAATAGGGGGGGCGAATTATGGGCAGAGTGCTATCATTGGGCAACACACTTCGCCCGGGAAACGCTCAGCGCTTCAACAGATTTTCGATTTGCGCCAGTTCCCAGGTACTGAGCAGGCTCACCGGGTCGGTGCCATAGCGGGTGTTGAAATGCCACTCGCGGCCATCCGGGCAGCGGCAGTGTTCGCAGTGATGCAGGCGCTCACCCTCAAAATCCAGCAACAGGCGCCAGCCTTCGATATCGGCCGCAACCCGTGCAATGTCGGCGCACGTATCGTCCCTGTTGAACATTCGCACACCCAGCGCAGCCTCGCGCAAGCGCTGGCAAACGTCGCGGGCGGTCAGCAATGCAGTCATGGTCGTACTCGGTGGATGCAGGACGCGCCAGCATAAAGGTCGCTTCGTCGGGTGTCAGCGATCGCTGGCTCTAGCCCGGACATTTCCGTAACATCCGCAACCCTCCTTTTCGCGAACACCCTCGGCCACGCTCGCTGGCCGATCAGTCAGGTAAGCCATGAAACCGAAACGTCTGCGCGCCGATGTCCTGGCCGGACTCACCACCTCGTTTGCCCTGTTGCCCGAATGCATTGCGTTTGCGCTGGTGGCGCATCTCAACCCGCTGATGGGCCTGTACGGGGCCTTCATCATTTGTACGCTGACCGCGTTGTTCGGCGGCCGGCCGGGAATGGTTTCCGGGGCGGCGGGTTCGATGGCGGTGGTGATCGTCGCGCTGGTGGTGCAACACGGCGTGCAGTATCTGCTGGCGACGGTGTTGCTCGGCGGTCTGATCATGATGGCGTTCGGCTTGTTGCGCCTGGGCAAACTGGTGCGCATGGTGCCGCATCCGGTGATGCTCGGCTTCGTCAACGGCCTGGCGATCATCATTGCGCTGGCGCAACTGGAGCATTTCAAGAGTGGCGAACACTGGCTCAGCGGCACGCCGCTGTACCTGATGACCGGGCTGGTACTGCTGACCATGGCCATCGTCTACATTCTGCCGCGCCTGACCCGCGCGGTGCCGCCGGCACTGGTGGCGATCCTCGGCGTGGGCCTGCTGGTCTACCTGTTCGGTCTGCCGACGCGCACCCTTGGCGACATGGCGCACATCGCCGGCGGTCTGCCGACCTTTGCCTTGCCGGATATCCCGTGGACGCTGGAAACCCTGCGCATCATCGCTCCGTACGCGATTCTGATGGCGCTGGTGGGCCTGCTGGAAACCCTGCTGACCCTGAACCTCACCGATGAAATCACCGAAACCCGTGGCTACCCGGATCGCGAATGCGTGGCGTTGGGTGCGGCGAACGTGGTCTCCGGCGCATTTGGCGGTATGGGCGGTTGCGCGATGATCGGCCAGACCGTGATCAACCTCAGCTCCGGCGGTCGCGGGCGTTTGTCCGGGGTGGTGGCGGGGGTGTTGATTCTGCTGTTCATCCTGTTTCTGTCGCCACTGATCGAGCGTATTCCGCTGGCGGCGCTGGTTGGAGTGATGTTCGTGGTCTCACAGCAGACCTTCGCCTGGGCCTCGTTGCGGGTGTTGAACAAAGTGCCGCTCAACGACGTGTTGGTGATCATCGCCGTAACCACCATCACCGTGTTCACCGACCTGGCCACCGCCGTGCTCTGCGGGATCATCATCGCCGCACTCAATTTCGCCTGGCAGCAGGCCCGCGAGTTGTACGCCGATGATCACCTGGAAGCCGACGGCAGCAAGCTCTACCGCCTGCACGGCACGCTGTTCTTCGCCTCGACCACGCCATTTCTCAACCAGTTCGACCCGGCCAATGACCCGGCCCGGGTGACGCTGGATTGCCGGCATTTAAGCTTCGTTGACTATTCGGCGATTGCTGCACTGAAGACCTTGCGCGAGCGATACGCCAAGGCCGGGAAAGAGTTGCAGGTGTTTCATTTGTCTGAGCGCTGCAAGAAGCTGCTCAAGCGCGCGGGCGTCGAACACCACTGATCCCCTGTAGGAGCTGCCGCAGGCTGCGATTTTTTGATCTTGATCTTTTAAAAAACAAGATCAAAAGATCGCAGCCTGCGGCAGCTCCTACAGGGGCGGTGGGGTTATCTGGCGAATTTCTTTGCGCCGGCTACGCAGAGGATGACGCCCAGCGTCACCACCAGCATGCCGACACTGACCTGTTCATGCAGTAACGTCGCCGCCAGCGCCAGGCCGAAAAACGGCTGCAGCAATTGCAGTTGACCGACCGCCGCGATCCCGCCTTGGGCCAGGCCGCGATACCAGAACACAAAGCCGATCAGCATGCTGAACAGCGCCACGTAGGCCAGGCACATCCAGGCCGACAGGCTGACGTGGCTGAACGTGGCGGGCGCCAGCCACAGGCTGAGCAATGCCATCACCGGCAGCGACAACACCAGCGCCCAGCAGATCACCTGCCAGCCGCCGAGCACGCGCGACAGTTTCGCGCCTTCGGCATATCCCAGACCGCAGGCGAGAATCGCCGCGAGCATCAGCAGATCACCGGTGGGCGAAGCGGTCAGGCCCTGTGACAGGGCGAAGCCAACGACCAATCCGCTGCCGAGAATCGAGAACACCCAGAACACCGGTCGCGGACGCTCGCCGCCACGCAGCACGGCAAAAATCGCCGTCGCCAGGGGCAGCAATCCGACAAACACAATCGAATGCGCTGACGTCACGTGTTGCAGCGCCAACGCCGTCAGCAGTGGAAAGCCCAGTACCACGCCCAACGCCACAATCAATAACGACCACCATTGATCGCGTGCCGGGCGCTGTTCGCGAAACAGCCACAACAGAATGACCGCCAACACGCCGGCAATGGCCGCGCGCGCCACGGTGAGAAACACCGGATCGAATTCCAGCACCGCCAGACGCGTGGCCGGTAGCGATCCACTGAAGATCACCACGCCGATAAAGCCATTGATCCAGCCGCTGGTTTTTTCCAGCGCCGGGTTAACCGGGTCCGAAGTCCGTTCCATACAAGGTCACACTCAAAAAAAGGTGGGTTGCTTTCGAGCCATCCTGGGGCCGAGAATCAGCACAATCAAATAATTGTCATGGATACATCCAGTATGCCGCGCTCGCGCTACAAGACCCTCGTTGACGCCTACGCCGCGGACATTCGCGCGGGGCGTCTGGCGCCGGGAACCCGACTGCCGACTCACCGGGAACTGGCGGCCAGTGCTGGGCTGGCATTGGTCACCGCGTCGCGGGTGTACGCCGAACTTGAGGCGATGGGGCTGGTCAGCGGCGAAACCGGGCGCGGGACGTTTGTGCGCGAAACCTCGTTGGCGCCGGGGCAGGGCATCGACCAGAAAGACGTGGCGGTCGGCATGATCGATCTGAATTTCAATTACCCGTCGCTGCCCGGTCAGGCCGACCTGTTACGCACGGCGCTACGCCAGTTGGCACTGTCGGGCGATCTGGAAGCCTTGCTGCGTTACCAACCCCACGCCGGGCGCCAGCATGAGCGCGCCTCGATTGCGCAGCATTTGCAGGCTCGCGGAGTGCAGGTCGATGCCGGGCAAGTGCTGATCGTCAACGGAGCCCAGCAAGGGTTGGCGGTGACGCTGATGGCCTTGCTCAAACCCGGGGATGTGATTGCGGCGGATGCGCTGACGTATTCCGGCTTCAAGGTGCTGGCCGAAGCGCTGCATCTGGAGGTGGTGGCGATCCCGCCCGGTGATCACGGGCCGGATCTGGCAGCGCTGGAAAAACTGTGCCGCAGCCGTTCGGTGCGTGCGATTTACAGCATGCCGACGCTGCACAATCCATTGGGTTGGGTGACGCCGATCGAACAGCGCGAGCAATTGGTCGCGCTTGTCCGCCGCCATGATCTGACGCTCATCGAAGACGCGGCCTACGCCTTTCTGGTGGAAAACCCACCGCGTACCCTGATTGATTTGGCGCCGGAGCGCACGGTGTATGTCTCGGGCCTGTCGAAGAACATTGCGACTGGCCTGCGCGTCGGGTTCATTGCCGCACCGCTGCACGCGGTGCCGGCGCTGGAGCGGATCATCCGCGCCACCACCTGGAACACCCCCGGCGTGATGACCGCGATGGCTTGCGGCTGGCTCGACGATGGCACCGTGACCCTGCTGGAACAACAAAAACGCGACGACGCCAAGGCTCGGCAAATGCTCGCCGCCGAGTTGCTGCAAGGGCTGACTTGCATCGGTCATCCATCCTCCTATTTCCTGTGGCTGCCGCTGCCGGAGGACGTGCGCGCCGATCAGATTGTCGTGGAGTTGATGCGCGAGCAGATTTCGGTGACCACCGCCGAGCCGTTCGCGGTGTCAGCGCATGTGCCGCATGCGATTCGGCTCGCGTTGGGGTCGGTGCCGATGGATGTCCTGCGTCAGGCATTGATTACCGTCAGCAAGGTCATCGGCGCTTATCTGTAAAAAACACCTGCTGTGAAAAAACCTGTGGCGAGGGAGCTTGCTCCCGCTGGGTGCGAAGCGCCCCCTACGATGAGCCTGCTGCACAGGCCAGCGGGACCAAGCCCCCTCGCCACAAAGTGATAGCCTTGCCTCATTTGCATCACACCGTTCTGGAACGCCCGATGAAAAACACCGCTGCATTGCTTCTTGTCTTGACCGCCACCGCCGTTTTGTTCAGCTCGACCACCCACGCCGCAGGCGATCCCGCCGCCGGCGAAAAGATCTTTCCGCGGCTGTGCGGCGGCTGCCATCAGGTCGGCCCGGATGCGCGACCGGGGTTCGGCCCGCAACTCAACGGCATCATTGGCCGACCCGCCGGGACCTCGGCCAATTACGTGTATTCCGACGCAATGAAAAACTCCGGCAAGACCTGGGATCGCGACACGCTGACCGCGTATCTGAAAGATCCAAAGGGCGTGGTGCCGGGCACGCGGATGATTTTCTGGGGTCTGAGTGACGAAGAGAAGATCGATAATTTGTTGGCGTATCTGCAGCAATTCGCCAACTAAAGAATTTTCTCGGCCTGCCCGGCGAACCACTGCGTGACCACCGCGCACGCCGGGTTTGATGCCGCTGCCGGCTGCAGGCACAACGCGTAAATTCCGCCCGTCTTCAGCGGTGGTCCGAAAGGCACCACCAGCACCCCACGCTCGATGGACTCAGCCGCGAGCGTCATGTCGGTCACCGCCACGCCGAGGCCTCGTGCCGCCGCATCCAGTGCCAGCTCATCGAGGTTGAACGGAATGTGCCGGTAACTTTCCAGCGGCTTGCCGCCGTTGGCCGTCAGCCATTCAATCCAGGCCTGGCGATCGGCAGAGCGATGCAGCAAGGCGAACCCCAGCAAGTCTTCGACCGAGCGCGGCGCGTTCGCCAGATTGGGCGAACAGACGGGCACCAGCGTTTCCTCGAACAGCGTCAGGCAATCCGCGTCATTGTTTGGCTGCGGCAAGTAAAGAATGTAGGCGTCGCTGTCACTGGCCGGTTCCACAACCTCGGTGGCGACGGTTTCGATCGCCAGCGAGACCTCGGGGTGGCGGAGATAGAAGTCACTGAGTTTGGGCAGCAGCCAGCGCACCGCCAGTGACACATGCATACGAATGCGGAACGGGCGTTGCTGCGGGACCAGGCGGTCCTCAAGGGTTTTCAGTTGATCGAGGATGCTGATGGCGCTGGCCAGTACCTGTTCACCTTCCGGGGTCAGGCGCAGGCTGCGGCTGGTCCTGATGAACAGCGCGACATTGAAGTGACTTTCCAGTTGCTGGATCTGCCGGCTCACCGCGCTTTGGGTCAGGCACAGCTGTTGCGCGGCCTGGGTGAAGCTGGCGCAACGGGCGACTTCTACCAGCGTCTGCATGGCCTGCAGGGAGGGCACGTGGCGGATTTTATCCATGCGTTTTCCGAATGGCTCGATGATTTTATAACGTTGGTTGGGCAGGCCGAGACCTTATAGATTTTAGCTCTGGCGGCGAACCTTGTGCTTTTTCCATGCGATTCACGCATGAGCAAAGGTGAAAGGCAAGCCGTGCAACGACAGTCGAATGAGGTCAGCAATGGAAAACGTATGTGGCTGGATCGCCCAGGCCGGCAGCTCGCCGCAGCGCGGTCGCCTGAGCGGTGCGCAGAAAGCCGATTGGCTAGTGATCGGCGCTGGCATCACCGGCCTCAGCGCCGCGCACAACCTGGCACAGATGCACCCGCAGGCACGCATTGTTGTGGTTGACCGCCAGCGTGCGGCGCAGGGCGCTTCGGCGCGCAACTCTGGGTTTGTCGTGGCCCACGAACATCCGGCCGACAGTGAATTGATCGGGGCGCCAGGCTTTGCCGGGTTCGAAATCGACACGGCGATTTCCCGTGCCGCCAGCGATGCGGTGCGCCAGGCCATCGCGCAACATGCCATCGACTGCGACTTTCGCGACAACGGTTATTTCTTCGCTGTCAGCGACGCCGCCAAGCTCAGCCATGTCGACGCCAAACTGGCGACCTTGCGCGCCCTCGGTGCCCGCGCAGAATTCCTCCAGAGCGATGCGCTGGCGCAGAAACTCGGCACTCGGCACTACGCGGCGGGGATCTGGTGCGGCAACGGCAATGCGCTGTTGCAACCGGGCAAATACGTGAAGGGTCTGCTCAATGCGCTGCCGGGCAATATCAGCGTTTACGAGCA
Source organism: Pseudomonas sp. GM30 (assembly GCF_000282275.2). Taxonomy (NCBI): domain Bacteria; kingdom Pseudomonadati; phylum Pseudomonadota; class Gammaproteobacteria; order Pseudomonadales; family Pseudomonadaceae; genus Pseudomonas; species Pseudomonas sp. GM30. The sequence goes on from NZ_AKJP02000030.1 coordinate 307,313, forward strand.
CGCCGACATCAGTGGTCTGGAGCGCATCAGCCACGGCCGGCTGCGGGCCAACGCCGTGGGTGGCAGCGTCGAAGCCAAGCGGGTGCTGGTGTGTCTGAACGCATTCATTCCCCGGGTCGGCATTCATGACAGTGGCACTTTCCCGATGGAACTCAGCGCCAGTCTCACCCGGCCGCTCAGCGATCAGGAATTTCAGGCGATCGGCGCCGTCGAGCCGTGGGGCGTGCTCTCGACCCGGCCGCTGGGCGCCACGGTGCGGCTGACCCCGGACCGGCGGGTGATGATCCGCAACACCGCCGAATACCGTACGCGCGATTTGTCAGAAAGCGAACGGGTGCAGCGCCGCGAACATCATGTGCGCGGTCTGCAACGACGCTTTCCGTTTCTCGGCGCGCAAGACATCCAGTACACCTGGACCGGTCATTTGAGCGCGACTCGCAGCGGTCAGGCGTTTTTTCAGAAGGTGGAAGAGGGCGTGTTTGCCGTCGCCGGTTGCAACGGTTCCGGGGTGGCGCGCGGCACGCTGTGGGGACGCTTGTTGGCGGAACTGGCGTCGGGCGTCGATTCACCGTTGCTGCAATCGGTGATGCAACGCGCCGAACCCGGTTGGTTGCCACCGCGACCTTTTTTCGACATCGGTGCCATGCTGCGCATGCGCGTGGAGGCAGTCCGGGCCAGAACAGAAATCTGAAGTTTCGCCTACCGCACAACAACAAAAGCCACTCAATACAGGTGACAGACCATGCGCATCCACCCACTTTCCCTGGCAGTCCTGCTCGCGGCCAGCACGGCCGCTTGTGCCGACGAAACCGTGAACATCTCCAACTGGAACAGCTACATCGCCCCGGACACTCTGGCCAATTTCACCCAGGCCACCGGGATCAAGACCACCTACGACATTCACGACAGCAACGAAGTGCTGGAATCGAAGTTGATGACCGGCAACACCGGTTATGACGTGGTCAGTCCGTCGAACCATTTTCTGTCGCGACTGATCAAGGCTGGAGCGATTCAGAAACTTGACCGCTCGCAGCTGCCGAACTGGAAAAACCTCGACCCGGTGCTGCTGCAAAAACTTGAAGTGAACGATCCCGGCAACCAATACGGCTACCCCTACATGTGGGGTACCGCCGGCATCGGTTACAACGTTGAGAAGATCAAAGCGATTTTCGGCAACACCGATATCACCCAGTCATGGGACTTTTTCTTCAACGAAGAAAACATCAAGAAGCTCAGTCAGTGCGGTGTGGCGTTTATCGACAACCCGACCCAGGTGCTGCCGATCACGCTCAACTACCTGCACTTGCCAGCACACAGTCATGAACCGGCGGATTACAAACAAGCCGAACAGCAATTGCTGAAGATTCGCCCGTACATTCAGTACTTCCATGCTTCGAAGTACATCAGCGACCTCGCTAACGGCAATGTCTGCGCGGTGATCGGCTTCAATGGTGACATCGTTCAGGCCGCCGCCAGCGCCAGGGACGCGAAGAACGGCATCAATATCGCCTATTCGATTCCTAAAGAAGGCACGACCCTGTGGTTCGACATGGTGGTCATGCCCAAAAGCGCGCCGCACGAAAAGAACGGCTACGCCTACATGAACTACCTGCTTGACCCCAAAGTGGTGGCCAACATCAGCAACAGCATTCACTACGCCAATCCCAATGCGGCAGCGGAGCAGTACCTCAACGCGGACGTGAAACAGGATCCGGCGATCTACCCGCCCAAGGATGTGATGCAACGGCTGTTCACCGTGGAAGAGCTGCCGGCAGCGATTGCGCGGTTGTCGACGCGGTTGTGGACCAGGTTGAAGACCAATACCTGATCCTGCGCGGGAGCAATTGGCGATCAGGCGATTTGATTACGGCCCGCCGCTTTCGCCTGATACAGCTGCTGATCGGCACGTTTGATCGGCATCGTGTGGCTGTTGTCCGCCGGATCGGCCAGAGCGACGCCAATGCTCACGGTGACTTGTCCGATGTTGGGGAAGTGCGCCTGGGCCACGGCGGCACGGATTTTCTCAGCGACCACCTCTGGCGTATCAGGCTGGGCAACTTCCGGCAGCAGCACGGCAAATTCCTCGCCGCCGTAACGGGCGACGAAATCGGTGGCACGCACGCTGACCTGAATGAGTTGCGCCAACTGTAGCAGCACGTCGTCGCCGATTGCGTGGCCGTAGGTGTCGTTGACGCGTTTGAAGTGATCGGCGTCGATCAGCAGCAGCGCAAACGGTCGCCCGGTGCGGCGGAACAGCAGACTGTATTCGCTGAGTTTCTCGTCGAAACGGCGGCGGTTATAGACGCCGGTCAGGGCATCGTGGGTCGCCAGGTTCAACAGTTCGGCATTGGCCTGCATCAAGGCGGCGGTGCGCTGGGCGACGGTGGCTTCCAGCGAGGCGTTGGCTTCCTGCAGTTCGCGCTCCTTGGCCAGCAGCGACCGGGTCATGGCGTCGATCGACTGCCCAAGCTGGGCGATTTCCCGCACCGGGTGCTGCAGCGGAAAGTGTACGCCGGGCTGCTGGTTCTGCACCTGTTTGGCCGAGTGCGCGAGTTGCTCGATCGGCCGGCTCAGGTACTGCGCCAGGTAATACGCCACCAGCCCGAACGCCACGGCGGCGGCTACCCCCAGCAGCAACAATTTATAGAGCAGCAGGCGCGCTGGCTCCAGAGCGGTGTCCAGTGGCTGGCGCACGGCAATCGACCAGGACAGCGCGGTACTCGAAGGCGTCGGTACGGTGACCATGCTGGTCAGGTAACCGTTGCCGACCGACCAGCCCGGCAACTTCGGATCATTCACCGCCAGTTGCTGGCCCATCAGGGCTTCCGGGTACAGCACCTTGCCGTCGTGATCGATGATCAGCGCTTCGATATCCGGCGATGCATTTTTATGCGAGAACGCTGCCGACTCGACAATGCGCGTGACCCAGTTCCAGTGCGCGTGCGCCCCCAGCACGCCAATCACCTGACCGTCGGCGTTGCGGATCGGCGCGGCGAAGTCGATGAAACGCAGCGGTTCGCCGTTGGGTGTTCGCGGTAGCAGTTTGGCCAGCAACACCGCTTCGTGCGGATCACCGGTGTACTCACCGCGCAGGCCAGCCTGGAACCATGGCCGCTGCTGCACCGATTGCCCGACCAGCAGATCATTGACCGCTTGATGCACATTGCCATCGGCATCGGTCACGCCCATCCAGGCATACTCGGCACGGGCCTGGGTGCGCAGTTGCATCGATTTGAGAATCGCCGGGTTGTCGAGATCGCCGCGTTCCAGATGCGGCGCACGGCTGAGCAGGTAGACCTCCAGCTGGCGCTCGCGCAACTGGTCACCGAGCAACGTCGCCGCCGAACGCGCGGTATTGAGCAGGGCATTGCCGCTGGCCTGTTTCATCTGTTCGGTGGCGATATGCCCGACATAGAAGCCGACGCTCACCAGGGTCAGCAGGGACAAACCGGCGAACCAGAGGGTCAGGTGGCTTCGCAGACTGGCTTTGAGCATGGGCAGGCAAATTCTGTTTGGAAGTTGTGGCCGCATGGTATGCGCATTAAGCGTCGGGCTGCCAGTCGGTCGCTTCGGTTAAGCATCGTCGGAAGTTTCCCCGGATGCTCTATAGGGCAAGATCCTTTCTGACGCTGATTGTTGAAAAGAACCACGCCTGCAAACGATGAAATGAAAAAGCCCGGCTGATCAGGCCGGGCTTTCTTTGACTGCTTCAAAACCGTTGTTTCATGCGTTGCGGCTTTCGATCAGACGATCCGAGCCACCTTCGGCCACGCGGCGTTCTTGCAAACGATCCGAGCCACCTTCGGCCACGCGGCGTTCTTGCAAACGATCCGAGCCACCTTCAGCCACGCGACGTTCTTGCAAACGATCCGAGCCACCTTCGGCAACGCGACGTTCCAGCAGACGATCCGAGCCACCTTCAGCCACGCGGCGTTCTTGCAAACGATCCGAGCCACCTTCGGCCAAACGGCTTTCAATCAACTTGTCCGAGCCGCCTTCAGCGACCAAGGTGTGAACGGGTGTTGCTGCAAAAGCGTTAACTGCGAGAACCGAGAAAGCGATGCCGAGGATGGTTTGGCGTTTCATGATCGTGTGCTCCGGGGTGTATTGGGTTGGTATGGAGCCGATGTTACGCCGCGGATTTTTTATGAGAACTTCATTGACGTGATGGTGACTATCGACGCCAGCGATGTGTGCCGCAACGGCTGATCTAGAGCTTCTGTGCCCGAATGCACAGCTCTCCGGTGGCGCGGATCAGGGCCAGATCATGCAGTGCGTCGTGGGCCATGCCCTGCCGCGCCTTGGCCAGCCAGACCGGGCAATTCGGGTCGCGGCGATGCGGCGCGAAGTCGGCGTACTGGCGCAGCAGGCGGGTTTGCAACTCGTCCAGGCGTGGGCGAATCTGCTTCGCCAGATCCGGTCGCGGGGTGTCCGGCGCCACACCGGCCGCTTGCCATTGCGCGAGCAATCCGTACTGCACCAGTTTGTTCGCCTCCATTTGCGCGGCGATCAACTGGGCTACGTCTTCGGGGTCGAGCTGGTGTTCGGTCGCCAGGGTGCGGGCATTGGCGATGACCTGGGCTTCGCGTGGGCTGTCCTGAATCGGCTTGCCGCTGTCCCATTTGGTCAGCGCCACCAGGTCGCCGATATTCAGGCGTTCGTTCAAGGTTGTCAGCAACGAACGCAACGATTGGGCGGGGGCAGGGGCCTCGGCCGCGCCGGCAATGTGACTGAAAACCACCAGCAGGGAACAGGTCAGGGCATTTCGCAAAGGGGTCATGGGCAGGCGCGTTCCACGGAAAATAGTGCCGACATTTAAGCCTTGAGCGGAGGTGATGTCGACCGACTTTAACCCGCCCATCTAGCGTAATATCCCTCGCATCTCCCACCCCGAGACCGATCCTCAATGCAAACCCCCGCCATCAGCAAACCCCTCTGGCAAACCTACCTGCTGTTCCTCGCGCCGATGGTGCTGTCCAACTTCCTGCAATCGATGTCGGGCACGGTCAACAGCATTTACATTGGGCAGATGCTCGGTACGCAAGCGCTGGCGGCGGTGTCGGGGATGTTTCCGGTGATCTTTTTCTTTATCGCGCTGGTGATCGGCCTGGGCGCGGGCGCCGGGGTGTTGATCGGCCAGGCGTGGGGCGCGCGCGAGGCACATACGGTCAAGGCGATCGCCGGGGCAACGCTGTTGCTGGGGGTGTTGATCGGTTTGCTGGCGGCGGTACTCGGCAGCGTGTTTGCGCGTCAGGCATTGCAAGGGTTAGGAACGCCGGCGGATGTACTGGACGACGCAGTGGCGTATGCGCATGTGATGATGTGGATTCTGCCGTCGATGCTGGTGTTTGTGCTGTTCACGCAATTGCTGCGCGGGGTCAGCGACACCGTGTCGCCACTGTTGGCGCTGATCGTGTCGACCTCGGTCGGGCTGGCGCTGACCCCGGCGCTGATCCGTGGCTGGTTCGGTTTGCCCCAGCTGGGCATTCAGAGTGCCGCTTTCGCCGGGCTTGCCGGTAACCTGTCGGCGATGGCGTGGCTGGCCTGGCGGCTGATTCGCAAGCGCCATCCGCTGGCGCCGGATCGTGAGTTTTTCGCGGCGCTGCGGCTGGACGGCGCAATTCTCGGCAAGGTGTTGCGCATCGGCCTGCCGACCGGAGTGCAGATGATCGTGTTGTCGCTGTCGGAGCTGGTGATCCTGGCGCTGGTCAACCAGCACGGTTCGCAGGCGACGGCGGCCTATGGCGCGGTGACGCAGATCGTCAACTACGTGCAGTTTCCGGCGCTGTCGATTGCCATCACCGCCTCGATCCTCGGCGCCCAGGCTATTGGTGCCGGGCAACTGCAGCGTCTGGGAGCAATCCTGCGCACCGGGCTGTTGATCAACGTGTGCCTGACCGGCGGTTTGATCGTGCTCGGCTACCTGTTGTCGCACTGGCTGCTGGGGTTGTTCCTGACCGAAGACTCGACCCGGGCGATGGCTGAGCACTTGCTGCACATCATGTTGTGGAGCCTGTTGGTGTTCGGCTTTCAGGCGATCATCGGCGGCATCATGCGCGCCAGCGGTACGGTGCTGGTGCCGGTCATTATTGCGATTGTCTGCGTGGTCGGCGTGCAGTTGCCGGCGGCTTACTGGCTGGATGGTCAGTATGGTTTGCAGGGTGTGTGGATGGCGTTTCCGGTGGCGTATCTGGGCATGCTGGTATTGCAGACGCTGTATTACAAGCTGGTCTGGCAGCATCAGAAGATCGAGCGACTGGTCTGAGACTGAGCCACACCGGCAGACAAATGACATGGCGCAACCGTGGGTTGTTTGCTTAAGTCAATCGAGGCCTAGAAGGTTTGCCCTGTCCGGAGAATCCCATGCGTGCCCGATTCACCGCTGTGGCAGTGTTTACCAGCCTGTTCGTCATGACCTGCACGCATGCCGCTGAATACAACCGCGTCAACACTACCGCCAGCAAGATCAGCTTCATTTACAAGCAATTTGGCAATCAGGTTTATGGCACCTTCGGCAAATTCGACGCGACGCTGCGGTTCGACAGCGACAACCTCGCCAGCGCCCACACCACGTTGCACATCGACCTCAACAGCATCGACGCCGGCAGCGAGGACGCCAACACCGAGCTGGTGAAGCCGGCGTGGTTCGATACCCAGCGCTTTCCAGTGGCGGTATTTGAATCCAGCCGTTTCAGCCGGGTGACGGACGATCACTATCTGATCGCCGGACGTCTGACCCTCAAGGGCATCACCCGCGAAGTGCAGGTGCCGGTCGAGCTGAAACCGGACAGCGCGATCGGCATTTTCGACGGCGAACTGGTCCTCAAGCGTGACCAGTTCGGGCTCGGTGCGGAGGAGTGGGCGGACACCGTGGTGTCCAACGACATCGCGATCAAGTTCAAGGTGGTGGCGCCACAGCAGTGACGCCACCGCTGGCGATCAATACGCGCGCCAGTGCCCCGGCACCCAGCGCCATTCGTTGCCGCCCCAGCGGTAATGCCCGGCGACCCAGTGATAGCCCGGCGCAGGCATCACCGGTACGACTTCCACCGGCGGCGGTGGCCGGTGCGGCCGGGCGGGGGCGACGACGCAACCGGACAGGGTGATGGCCACCAGTGCGGCGGCGAGCAAGGCTTTAACGGTTCTGGACATGAGCTGTTCCTGATAGATGAGATGTGCAGGGATCCGGCCAATCAGCGCACCCAGCGCCCTTCAACCCAGAACCAGTTCGGCCCGCGTGCCTGCCAGTGGCCGGGCCGCCAGTGGGCGCCGTGACGCACCGGTTGCCAGTGCCCAGGCATCCACACATAACCGCGTCCTTCCCAGCGCCAGTGTCCCTGGTCCCAGACATAACCGGGACGCGGCCCGGGCATCACTTCCATGCGCATCGGCGGCGGGGCTTGCTGAACAATCACCACCTGCTGGGCAAACACCGGCGCACTGGCCAATGCGGCCAGTGTCATCGGCACCAGCAGCAGGGTCTTGCGCCATTTGAACAGTGAACGCAACACGCTCATGACAGCTCCTCAAGGCCTGCGTAAAAAAGAGAACGCAGTTGAAGAATTGGACGCCAGATCGGCAAAAGATCCGCTGTGCAGCAGATGAAATTTTCTCCACTTTCCTGTAGGAGCTGCCGCAGGCTGCGATCTTTTGATCTTGCTTCTAAAAAGCCAAAAGATCGCAGCCTGCGGCAGCTCCTACACAGAGCAGGTGGCGGGACGGGGTATGATGTCGCGGTTTTCTGCCGGAGTTCAGCTGTCATGCCACGCATCACCCACTACAAAACCCCATGCCCCGAAAGCGTCAACAGCCAGATTCTGCAACTGGTGGTCGATTACCTGACCGACATCAGCGCGGTCGGTCTCGGCCCGAGCAATCTGCTGTACAACGTCTATCAGTATGCGGTCGGTTATGAGGTGCATCTGTATCTGGAAGCGCTGAACGGCGAGAAGGGCACCGAGGTGGAATTGCTGGTGGCGACGGCCGAGGACGACCCGGAGCAGGTCACCGGTTTCCTGTTGTACCTGCCGGTGCAAGGCGATTGGGAGGCCTGCAGCGTCGCCTATATGGCGGTACGCGAAGGGCATCGGCGACAGGGTGTGGCGCGGGCGATGATCGGCGAGATGGTCAGCCGTTATCCGCATGCCGAACTGACCTGCAGTGTCGGCAAGGTGCCGTACTTCGAGGCGCTGGGCTTCGAAGTGATCGGCGCGCGCGAAACCCAGGTGCTGATGAGCACCCGGCATTACCGCAGCAACGGCCTGCGCGGCTTTATCGACACCACGCCGATCTATCGCTCGCTGGAAGTGCAGCAGATCCACACCTACCTGCTGCAAAAAAATGGCAAGCGCGCGATGCTCGATGCCGAGAAACAGCGCGACCGGCACCTGGATCAAACAACCCGGCACGTCGAAGAGTTTGTCCGTCAGCGCCTGACGCTGCACTGATCCCGGTGCAAAAAACAGACAAAAAAAGAGCCTCAAGGCTCTTTGATGGGGAGAAGTAGAGCCCACGAGGCTCAAGCTGCGCATGAAACAAGGAACGGGCTTGATTTGGGGTTCAGAACACCCGTTCCCTACGCAGTCGCTCAGGAGTGAAGCGCCTGCGTACCTTCATCATGGGAACGCGCAGGGGCTGACTCAAGTACCGCTAGTCGCACGGGCGGCGGCCCGTTCCACCATCGCGATGATGGTGGCGAACAATTCGTCCTTTGCTTGCTCGGCACTGATTTCAGCGCTGGCGGCGGCATTCGACAACGCCTCGGCGGCACCGAGCATGGCGCGCAAACCGGCTTGGGTGATTTCACCGCCAGCCGCCAGCGGTTGCAGCACGCTGCGGCACTTTTCGAGGAAGATCACTTCGTAATCGCGCTTGATTTTCTCCAGTTCCGGCGTGCTGCCCAACGCTGCAATCACCCCCGGAATCTCATTGCCCTGCAACAGCACACAATCCACGTACGCGGTGGCGATCACCGTCGCGGTATCGATCAGTGTCGGTGGGCAATTATCGATGGCCGCGTCCATCACTGCGGTCTGGCGCGTATCGAAATCCCGGTAAAGCGCCGCGAGCAGGCCCGAGCGGGTGGTGAAGTGGTCGTAGACCACCGGTTTGGTCACCCCGGCCTTCTCCGCCAGATAACCCAAAGTCAGCGCATCGGTGCCCTCGGCGCGAATGATCTGCCAGGCAACATCGAGCAACTGGCGATTGCGATCTTCGCGCGACAGACGACGGCGCGGTTGGGCAGGGGAATCGGCTTCGGTCATTTCAGTGGTTGACATCGTTAATATACCAAACGTAACTTACTGTTCGTAACTTACCAAGAGTACATAGCCCTTGGTCAGCGCAAACTTACAGGAGAATTCCCATGCATGCATTGATTGTTGTGGCGCATCACGAGCCGCGTTCGCTGACCCACAGCGTGGCGACGCAGATTGCCCAAGGCTTGACCCGGGCCGATTCGGCCAACACCCATGAGATCGCCGATCTGTACGCGGAGGGGTTTCAGCCGGTGTTCGGCGCGGCGGATTTCGCCGTGCATCACCGTGAAGCGCAGCCACCTGCCGACGTGCTGGCGGAACAGGCACGGATTGATCGAGCCGACGCGCTGGTGCTGGTGTTCCCGGTGTACTGGTGGTCGATGCCGGCATTGCTCAAGGGCTGGATCGACCGGGTGTTCAGCAATGGCTGGGCGTTTGATTTCGCTGGCGACCTCAAGCATGTGAAGAAGCTGCAGCGCCTGCGCGTGCATCTGGTCGGCCTCGCCGGCGCGGATGAGCGCGCCTACGAGCGTCACGGTTATGGGCCGGCGATGAAGGCGCAGATCGAGCACGGGATTTTCGATTACTGCGGGGCGACGGTGGTCAGTTCGACGCTGATGGTGGAATCGGAAGTGCGTGATCCACAGGAACATCTGCAGACGGCACAGCACATCGGCGCCCAGATGTTCACCTGAGTCGCACCCCTGTAGGAGCTGCCGAAGGCTGCGATCTGTTGATTTTTGAAAGCAAGATCAAAAGATCGCAGCGTGCCGCAGCCCCTACAGGTCAGCGGGCGCCGGGCCAGCCGGACTTGGCGAGGGCGGCGAGCAGCGTTTCTGAATCCAGCCCCGGCACCGCATGCCCGTTGCCCTCGGTGCTCTCGCTGGCGAGCAGGGCATTGATGATCGCTTCTTCCACCGCTTCGGTGGCGGCGAGGAACAGCTCACTGATGTGGTCGTTGTTGACCATGCGCAAGCTGTCGCAGGTCGGCGCGCCTTTGCCTTCGTAGGCGGCGGGCGGGATGTGTTGGTTGCCGGTGGCGAACGCGATGAAGATGTCGCCGCTGTGGTCTTCGTTACCACCGCCGCTGCGCGCCAGACCGAGGCTGGCGCGCTGTGCCAGGCGCGTGCATTGATGCGGCAGCAGTGGCGCATCGGTGGCAAGGCAGACCACGATCGAACCCATGCCCGGATGCGGCAGCGCAGCACGCAGGAACGGCGAATTGACCTGCTCCATGTAGCGACCCACCGGATAACCGTCGACCCGCAACTCGCTGCGAATGCCGTGGTTGGCCTGGACAATTGCACCCACCGTCCAGCCGCCCTGAGCGCTGCTCAAACGGCGTGACGCGCTGCCGATTCCGCCCTTGAATTCATGGCAGATCATGCCGCTGCCGCCACCTACCGCGCCTTCTTCAACGGCGCCGTCATGCGCGGCACTCAGCGCTTCGGCAACATGCTCGGGCTTGACGTGAAAACCGTTGATGTCGTTGAGCAGACCATCGAAGGTTTCCAGTACCACCGGCATGTTCCAGTAGAGGCGCCCGTCGTCCGGTTGCTGTTGGCGATCCAGCGCAATCAACGCATCGCGCACCACGCCGAGGCTGTGGGTATTGGTGAAGGCGATGGGACTGGTCAGCAGCCCGGCTTCACGAATCCACTCAAGGCCGGTGGCGTCGCCATTGCCGTTGAGCACGTGCACCCCGGCGAAACACGGTTGCTGATTGGTCGAGCCACGGCGCGGTTCGATCACGGTCACGCCGGTGCAGATATCGCGCCCGGCCGCGCTGCGGCCACGCACGTTACTGTGGCCGACGCGCACGCCGGGGACGTCGGTGATGGCGTTGAGCGGGCCGGGTTGCAGCTGGCCGATGCGGATGTTGAGGTCACGGGCACGGGGTTTCATGGTTTGTCTCTCTATAAGCAAGGCAGAAATGAATGAGCGGGGCTGAACACAAAACCCTGTGGGAGCGTGGCTTGCCCGCGAATGCGGTGTGTCATTCAAAGGAGATGTTGACTGACCCGACGCATTCGCGAGCAAGCTCGCTCCCACAGGGAAATGTGTTGGGCTTACTGGCCGTTCTTGACCTTGCTCCACACCCGCGTGCGCACCCGCTCGATGGCTTTGGGCAGCGGTTCAAGGGTGTACAAGGTCGCCATCGCCGCCGCGGACGGATACACCGCCGGGTTATTCCGCGTGGCCGCAGCCACCAGCGGCGTCGCGGCGCGGTTGCCATTGGGGTACGACAGGTGATCACTGACCGGCGCGATCACTTCCGGGCGCAGCAGGTAGTCGATGAACGCCAGACCCTGAGTGCGGTTCGGCGCATCCTTGAGCAGCACCAGCGTGTCGAACCACACTGGCGCGCCTTCCTTGGGCAGGCTGTAGGCGATTTTCACGCCATTGTTGGCTTGCTCGGCATTGGTTTTGGCTTCGAGCATCGCCCCGGACCAACCGACCGCCACGCAGATGTTGCCGTTGGACAGGTCACTGATGAATTTCGACGAGTTGAAGTAGGCAATGTGCGGGCGCAGTTTGAGCAGCAACGCTTCGGCTTTCTGATAGTCCTCGGGATTGGTGCTGTTGGGCGGTAGCCCGAGGTAGTGCAAGGCCACCGGGAGCATTTCCGACGGCGAGTCGAGCATCGCTACCCCGCACTGGCCGAGCTTGGCGAGGTTCTCTTCCTTGAACACCAGATCCCACGAATCCAGCGGCGCCTTGTCGCCGAGCGCGGCACGCACCTTGTCGACGTTGTAGCCGATGCCGTTGGTGCCCCACAGATACGGCACGGCGTATTGATTGCCGGGGTCGTTGTGGGCCAGTTTGCTCAGCAGGTCGTTGTCCAGATTGTTCCAGCCCGGCAATTGATCGCGGGGCAGCGGGGCGAGGGCGCCGGCCTTGATCAGCGTCGGCAGGCTGTAGTTGCTCGCCACCACCACGTCGTAACCGCTGCGGCTGGTCAGCAATTTACCTTCGAGCACCTCGGCGCTGTCGAAGGTGTCGTAAACCGGCTGAATGCCGCTGTCGCGCTTGAAGTCGGCCAGGGTGGTGGGGCCGATGTAGTCGTACCAGTTGTAGACGTGCACGCTCGGCGCATCCGCGGCACTGGCGGCGAATGTGACGGCAAAACAGGCGAGCAGGCCAAGGTTGATGCCCCGGTTGATATAGCCACGACGACAACGCATGATGCGGCACTCCTGGCCTGCGGCAGGCCGGTGATTGACAGGAGTGCTCAGCCTATCGGGGCGGGCACGCCTGACCCATTCCCATCATGGGTTACTCAAAAGGGGTAGAGCGTGGACGCGTTGTTGCAGGAGTTGCCGGTGCATCAGAGTCTGGCGCGAGTGTTCGCCGCCGTCGGCCAGGACGCTTTCTGGCGCGCGCTGGTGGACACGCTGCGGCTGCTGGTGCCGCTGGACAACGCGCTGGTGGCACTGATGAAGGCGGGGCAGGCACCGCGATTGCTGATCGACTTCGACAGCAAGGGCCGCGCCGATGAGCAGGAGGAACTGGCCAGCTACAGCGCCGGCATGTACCTGCTCGATCCGTTCTACCAGACCGCCTCGACCGGCATTGCCGACGGCTTGCACAGCCTGGCCTCGGTGGCGCCGGACCAGTTCCTGCACAGCGAGTATTACCAGAGCTATTTTCGTTCGGTGGTCGGTGAGGACGAATTGCAGTTCATGATCAACGTCGAGGGCGGCGTACTGGGCCTGTCACTCGGGCGCGCGTCGGCTTTCGATCTGGCCGAGCAGGGTCGTCTGCTGTGCGCGCGCGACTGGGTGCTGGCAGCGATGCGTCGCCATGTGCAGCTGTTGCCGCCGCAAGGCGCTGGCACCGAGCCGGTGGCGGGGGATCTGGCGACGCTGCTTGATCGCTTCAATGCGCGCCTGACTACCCGTGAAGTCGACACCGCGCGCCTGATCCTGCAGGGCTTCTCTAGCAAGGCCATCGCCCAGCAGATGGGCATCTCGCCGGAGACGGTGAAGGTGCATCGGCGCAATCTTTATCACAAGCTCAATGTGAACGGGCATGGCGAGTTGTTCGCGCTGGTGTTGCGTCCACCCGCCTCCTGATCCACCAAACACCTGTGGGAGCTGGCTTGCCAGCGATGAGGGCGGCACAGCTGACATCCTCGTGACCTGAAACACCGCCATCGCTGGCAAGCCAGCTCCCACAGGATCAGCGGTGTTGATGGGATGTCAGGTCAGTCGACGCGTTTGAACACCAACGCCTTCAAACCACTTTCAGGATCAACATCCACAAACTCCGGCGGATTCTCCAGCCGTTGCTCAAAGCGCAGACTCGGCGCCTCTTGCGTCACGCCATCAATCAGAAAGTCCGAACCAAACGACGGATCATTCATGCACGCCAGCACCGTGCCGTCCGCCGTGAGCAATTCCGGCAAACGGCGCAGCACGCGCTGGTAGTCCTTGGTCAGCAGAAAACTGCCTTTCTGGAACGACGGCGGGTCGATGATCACCAGGTCGTACGGGCCGCTGTTGATCACCTTGCCCCAGGATTTGAACAGGTCGTGGCCAAGGAAGCTCACCTTGCTCAGGTCATGCCCATTCAGGCGGTGATTGTCGCGACCACGGCTCAGGGCCGCGCGGGACATGTCGAGGTTGACCACATGGCTGGCACCGCCTTCGATCGCCGCCACGGAAAACCCGCAGGTGTAGGCGAACAGGTTCAGCACGCGTTTGCCCGCCGCTTGTTCACGCACCCAGTTGCGCCCGTAACGCATGTCGAGAAACAGCCCGGCGTTCTGTTTGCGGCCCAGATCGACGCGGTACTGCAAGCCGCCCTCGACGATGCTCATCTCGTCGATTTCGTTGCCCAGCAACCATTCGGCGGTGCTTTGTGGCAAATACCGATGTTGCAGCAGCAAGGTGTGTGCGCCGCACTGTTGCCATTCGGCTGAGGTGCTGAGGTCGAGCAGCAATTGCTTGAGCGCTTCGAGTTGCTCCGGCAGCGGCTCCTTGAACAGCGAGACCAGCACCACGCCTTGCAGCCAGTCCACCGTCAACTGTTCCAGCCCTGGCCAGCAACGTCCGCGGCCATGGAACAGGCGACGGGTTTCGCTCGGTGCCGCGGCGAGTGCCGGCAACAGATAGGCTCGGAGTGTGGCGAGGGCTTCAGGGTTCATCAGTCACGGTCGGCAAGCAAAAGGGCCGGCATTTTAACCACAAAAACCGTCTGACGAACGCCCGTCGGCGCAGGCTGATCAGGACTGTTAAGAAAAGACCTGTATCAAAAATGAATTTATGCAGGGCGCGCTGCTCATACCAGATAAGCAGCGGATTCAAGCCGCTAAGTCGTTAATGCAATTCAGGGAGTGCCAGTTCATGAGTCCAACACCGACACCGAGCGCGCTCCTTCCTGGCGGGTTGATTCTGGTGGTTGAGGACGACCCGTTGATTCTGGAGTTTCTCTGCGAAATTCTTCAGGAGGAAGGTTTCAAGGTCGAGCCGCAAACCAGTGCGGATGCAGCCAAGCTGTATCTGGAAAAGCATGCGTCGGATGTCGCGTTGCTGCTGACCGATATCACCATGCCCGGTGAAATCAACGGGGCAGGGCTTGCCAACCTGGTCGGCGAGCGCTGGCCGGACAAACCGGTGATGGTCATGTCCGGTTATGAAACCCCGGAGACTTCCGGGGTCAAGCACCCGGTGGCGTTCATCAAGAAGCCCTGGGCCATCGGCCAGTTGCTCGACTGTGTCGACAGCGCGTTCAAGTCCAAGGCCGCGCGTCTGCACTGAGCCATTCGGGACGAATGGCCGGGCAAAAATGCTACATTGCCCGGCCAATCCGCCCAGTTCTGTCAAAGGATGCGACCTTTTGTCTGCTCACGATAACGTCTTCGACCGCGCGTTCGGCGCGTTCCTGTTCGACATGGACGGCACCGTCCTCAATTCCATCGCCGCTGCCGAGCGGGTCTGGGCCGCGTGGGCCGAGCGCCACGGGGTTGATGTCGAGAGCTTCCTGCCGACCATTCACGGTGCTCGCGCCATCGACACCATCCGCCGCCTGAACCTGCCGGGGGTAGACGCCGAGGCGCAAGCGGCGTTTATCGCGCAGGCGGAAATCGACGACGTGGAAGGGATCGTGCAGATTCCCGGGGCGGCGGCGTTTCTCGATGCCTTGCCAAAGGTGCGCTGGGCGATGGTGACTTCGGCACCACGGGATCTGGCGTTGCGGCGGATGGCGGCGGCGGGAATTGCCGAGCCTGCAGTGATGATCACGGCTGAGGATGTGACCGCTGGCAAGCCTGATCCGGCGGGTTACCGTCTGGCGGCGAAACGCCTCGGGCTTGAGCCTGCCGATTGTCTGATCTTTGAAGACGCCACTGTCGGTATCCAGGCCGCTGAAGCTGCCGGAGCAGCGCTGATGATCATCACCACCACCCACCAGCATCCGCTCGAAACCCGCCACGCGACTACCGACAGCTATGAGTCGCTAAGCGTCACCGTCGATAGCCAAAACCAACTGCGCCTGCAAAAAACCTGAACCAACACCGTCCCTGTAGGAGCTGCCGCAGGCTGCGATCTTTTGATTTTATTTTTCAAGATCAAAAGATCGTCCGATCGCGGCCCGAACCTTCGGCAGCTCCTACAGGGGTTAGTAGATGCCAGGCAGAAGCCGCCAGCTACGTGCGCAATAAGCCTCGTACTCCGCACCAAACTGCCCGCGCAGCAGCGCCTCTTCCGAGTGAATACGCGCGACCAGCGGGATCAACGTCAGCGCCGCCAGCATCAACCCGACGCTGGAACGAAACGCCAGCGCCCAGCCCACGGCATTGACCACCAGCCCCAGATAACTCGGATTGCGCAGGCGCGTGTAGATGCCGTCGGTGACCAGTCGATGCCCCGGCTGAATCGCCACCAAACCGCTGAACCGCCGGCCCAGCACAAACACCGGCCACAGCCGCAACGCGCCACCGACGATAAACAGCAACGCGCCGAGCCAGCGCACGCCTTCGCCGCCGAAAGTCCAGAAGTCGATGCGGTCGCAGTACGCCGGGAGAAAACCGCTGAGCAGACCAATCACCGCGAACGCCGGTATTACCCAGCGATTGGCCCGATCCTCGCGCTCGCCCGAACTCATGTTCACGTCGGTGAACAGCGACGCCAGCACCATCAGCACCGTGGCCAGCGCCACCAGCACCAGCGCCCCATGCGAAAAGAACACCGCCGGCCCGCCAATGCCCCACACCGCCAGCCCCAGATAGGCAAGGGTGGCCAGCACCGCGACCACGGTCATTTGCGCAGACATTTTCATGGGCACCTCACGGCACATTGCTGATCTGCTCAGTGTAGATCCGCGGCCACCTCCCTGTAGGAGCTGCCGCAGGCTGCGATCTTTTGACAAAGGGCGGGGCCGAACCGAAATCGGGAATCCCCCCCAGA